>CAZVMS010000031.1:0-24348 GCA_964628795.1 uncultured Haloferula sp.
AGAGGTCAGAGGTCAGAGGTCAGAGGTCAGAGGTCAGAGGTCAGAGGTCAGAGGTCAGAGGTCAGAGGTCAGAGGTCAGAGGTCAGAGGTCAGAATCTAGAATCTAGAATCTAGAAGCGAGAGGGTTCGGTCAGGATAGGGGTGACGCTCTTGGGGTTCGGGTTTTTGGTGGGTGGAAGTTTGGAGGGTCATTTTTGGAATTTGAGCATTGGAATGTCGAGGGTCGCGGCGTTGGTTGGGGGCGATGAGCGAAGTGATTGTTGGGATTGATCTGGGGACGACGAATTCGGCGATTGGGGTGGTGGATTCGGGGTTTCCGATGCTGCTGGCGAATGAGGAGGGGAAACGGGTGATGCCAAGTGCGGTTTGGTTTGGTGAAGATGGTTTGGAAGTTGGAGCGAGGGCTTTGCGGCGTCGGGCGCTGGAGGCGGGACGGGTGGTAACGAGTGTGAAGCGGCTGATGGGGCGTCGATTCGGGGAGGTGGAGGATTTCCCGGTATTGATGGAGCGGGGCGAGGACGGGGGCGTGCGGGTTTTGGGAAGGACTCCGGAAGAGGTGAGTGCGGAGATTTTGAGGGAGCTGAAGCGGGTGGCGGAGTGGCGTTTGGAGACACCGGTGAGCAAGGCGGTGATCACGGTGCCGGCGTATTTCAATGATGCTCAGCGAGGCGCGACGAAACGGGCGGGGGAGCTGGCGGGGCTGGAGGTGGTGCGGATTGTCAATGAACCGACGGCGGCGGCGCTGGCTTATGGATTGGACAAGTTGGGGGATCGCTCGCGGGTGGCGGTGTATGATTTGGGCGGGGGAACCTTTGATCTATCGATTCTTGAGATGCAGGATGGGGTGTTTCAGGTGCTTTCGACGCGGGGGGACACGCGGCTGGGGGGCGATGACCTGGATGCGGCGCTGGCGGCTTGGTGTGCGGAGAGGGCGGGGCTTGAGCAGGTGGATGTGCGGGTGATGGAGGAGGCGGAACGGGTGAAGAGGAGGCTTTCGGAGCGAGAGGAGGAGGTCTTCCGGCTGCCGTTTTTCGATGGGGGTGCGGGTGTGGAAGTGGCGGTGAGTCGTGGGGATTTCGAGGGTTTGGCTCGTCCCTATATTGAGAGGACTTTGGAGTGTTGTCGCCGGGCTTTAGCGGATGCGGGGATTTCGAAAGAGGAACTCAATGCCGTGGTGCTGGTGGGCGGGAGCACGCGGATTCCCGAGGTGAGGCGGGCGGTGGGTGAGTTTTTCGAGCGCGAGCCGGATCTTTCGCAGCATCCGGATGAGGCGGTGGCGCTGGGGGCGACGATTCAGGCGGGGGTGCTGAGTGGGGCGATGCAGAAGATGGTGCTTCTCGATGTGACGCCGCTGAGCTTGGGGATTGAGACTTTTGGCGGGCTGATGAATGTGCTGATTCCCCGGAATACGACGATTCCGTGCAAGGCGGGTGAGATGTTTACCAATGCGGTGGCGGGTCAGCGGTCGATGCTGATTCGGGTGCTACAGGGCGAGCGGGAAATGGCGCGGGACAATTGGCAGTTGGGGGATTTCGAGGTGGATTTTGAGTCGGCGGCGAAGGGGCAGGCGCGGGTGGGAGTGCAGTTCCGGATCGATGAGAATGGGATTCTGGAAGTGCTGGCGAGGGATGTGGAAACGGGGAGGGACACGGTGGTGCAGATTCAGAGCGCGGCGGTGGATGTGGACGATGAGCAGGTCGAGAAAATGGTGAGCGAGTCGGTGGAGTATGCCTTCGATGACATGAGTGAGCGGATCTTTACCGAGGCGAAGTTGAAGGCGGAGGAGTTACTTCCGGCGGTTGATGCGGTTTTGGCTCAGGGGGGGGATTTGGTCTCAGCTGAGGAGGCCGAGGCGATCCGGGGGGCGGTGAGTGAGGTCAAGGAGGCCATGGCACTTGGCGAGGCTAAGAGCTTGAAGGCAGCGGTGCAGGAGTTGGATCGTGCGACCGAAGGGGTGGCCGCTCGTTTGGTGGAGCGTGCGATGGAGGAGGCGATGGCGCGAAAGTTTGGTGGCTGATCGGCAGACGAAGGCTTGTCGCGGGGCCCGAATGGGGGCAGTTTCTGCGCGTCAGAATGAGCAGTGAGGAAAGGATGCCGACCAGACGCACCGGCCACGGTGGTGTTCAGGTGCGCGTTTTCGGAGGTGGGCCGGGAGATCGTCGCAGAAGCGATCGTTATCAAGCGAGTTGGGGGGAGGCCGAGCTGGAGGATGATCCGGGCGAGATTGAAGAGGTCGTTCGACTTGATTTAGAAGCGATTCCTTTGGCGAACCGGAGGATTGAAGGCGAGGAAGCCAAGCTTCCCGTTCCGTTGAGAAAACCTCGGCGCAAGCGTGTCATGAGTGTGCGCGCGTTGACGGTCTTGATGGCTTGTCTTACCGTGGTGCTTTCGGTGATCGTCGTTTTAGCGGTAGGGTCTTCGCGAAAGGTCCTAGCAGGGCCGGAGTCGTATTTAGAAACGATGAAGGTCGTTGATGTTTTGGGAGTTGAGACCACGGAGGCTGATGAATTGATTGATGATGCGGTGAAATTGTTTGGCAAATTTGCGGCGGCCGAGACGCTCGATGAGGCGATTGGGACGATCCGCCATGGCGAGCGATTGAAATCCAAGATGGCAGGACATTGGGAACCGTTGGGTGAGGCGGCAGACGTGGCTGGGCAGTTGTCGGGAATGGAAGATGTAACTGTCGTCTTAATCACGGGAAAGCAGGTGGCGGGAGACAAGTTCGAATACCTTCTGGTGTCGGGTGATGATGGATTCAAAGTGGATTGGGAGGCTTCGAAGGGAGTTGGTGATCTGGACTTCGATCAACTGAAGGATCTCGAGATAGGGAAGTCGGTAAAAATGCGTGTGCTCCTCAAGGCGGCGACCTTTCATCCCCTCGATTTTCCTGATGAGGAATTTCGATGCTATCGGATGAGTCCGCTCGAAGGATCGAGTGCGGTCTTCGGTTATGCTCGGGTAGGCTCCGATGTGGTGCGAGTATTGGCGGAAGCTCTCAATGAGGGATCGGTTTTGTTGGATGAGGTTTCGGATTGTGCGGCGATTGTGCGGATCGAAAATACAGGTCGTGGTGAATTAGGTCAGTTTACGATCACCGATGTTATCGAGAAAGGATGGGTTGAACCGTGAGTCAGCGTATGGAGGATAAGAAAAATTCAGGATGGTTTCACTGCGGGCGATGTGGTGCTTTTTTCGGGGCGGAAGTAGGAAGTGGTATGCCCGAGCATTGCCCCGAGTGCGGGAGGCATCCGACTGTGGATCCCTCCGAGATCGCATTTGTTCAGGCCTCAGGCGGGGCGAGATCGAAGTCGTCGGTTCGGCAACGTGAAGGAGGTTCGGGGGATGGCGGCCGAAGCCGAGGTGGATCGAGGCGAAAGAAGGAAAGCAACGGGTTGGCGGTGTTTGTCGGGATTTGGGTGGTGATCCTCGTCGTTCTCGCTGGAGCGGTGAAGTTTTTCCAAGGGTCCGGTCAAGGCGGTCAGGAGCTGGGTTTTGGAATCGCATCCGATGAGCAACAAATCATCGCAGGTGAGCTTAATGAATGTAAGAGGAAGGTGGTTGAATTCCTTGAGGCGGGTGCACCAGAGCGCCGGGTTGAGTATGTGATCAATCCCGTGGATACCCTCACGCGGATGTCGGCCTGGCAACAGGATATCACGTTTTCAGCTTCCGAGGAGAATCCCGACTATTCGATCGCTAATGTGATCGAGACTCCGAAGGGCAAGGCCATCGAAACGGTTTGGGCGCTGACGGGGAATCGGCAGGTGGAGGCTGTGTTTTTCGAGGATGGCGAGGGGGAGTGGAAGATCGACTGGGCGAATATGGTCCGTTACTCAGAACTCGACTGGTCGCTGTTTCTTCTGGGAACCGATGAGGAAGAGGGTGAGTTCCGCCTTCTGGCGCGTCCCCGCTCCGAGGTTTCCTCCGGAGAGGGAACGATTGCAAGTGTGGTATTGATTGGCCCGCGGACAGGACTAGCGGGTGAACTCGGGGCCTCATCTCCCGAGGTGGTGGTGGATCCGAATTCACGGATCGGGAGAGTGCTTTCCGAAGCCTTTGCCAAACGAGATGCAGGAGAGGGAATCTATGGCTCGCAGGCGTCGCGATTGGACCCGAAAGGGATGATCCGACTGCGTGCTCGAGTGATGCGGGAGGCGGGGTCCGAGCGTTCGTTTGTGATCCGGGAAATCCTAGCGTGCCACTGGTACGATTTCGACGATCTCGGCCTCGAAAAATGATCCTCAGCCGATGCCGAGGCCTCGTCGCATGGCTTCGGTGGGAGTGCTTCCAGGAAACCAGATTTCGAAGGCTCTAACGCCTTGATGGAGGAGCATGCCGGTGCCGTTGGCGGTGCGGACTCCTGCGGCTTCGGCGGCGCGGAGGAATGAAGTACGAGGAGGCTCGTAGATGGTGTCGAAGACGGCGTGGCTTGGAGCGAAGCAGACTTCGGGGAGCGGGGATGGGTCGTCTTTTTTGAGGCCTAGCGAGGCGGTGTTGACGAGCAGGTCCGAGGAGTGGGCGAGTGCGAGGTTCGCGGGGCCGGACATCGATTCGGATGAGAGCGTGATGATCTCGGTCTTGCTGTTTGCGAGGCGTTGGGCGAGGGCTTCGATCTTGGAAAGGGTGCGGTTGACGAGGATGAGTCGGGCGACGCCCGAGCGGACGCAGTGGGAGGCGATCGCGCCTCCAGCACCACCTCCGGCACCGACGATTAGCACGGATTTTCCGGTGAGATCGAAGTTGAGTGATTCTTTGACCGCGTGCTCGAAGCCATAGCCGTCGGTGTTTGATCCGCGGGTCGCATCGGGGTCGAAGCGGATGGTGTTCACCGCGCCGAGATCACGGGCGGCGTCGTCGATTTCATCGCAGGCGGCAAGAGCATCAAATTTGTGGGGGACGGTGACGTTGCAGCCGATGAAGCCGAGGTCGCGCATACGTTTGAAGGCCTCGACGATCTGGCCGGGCTCGATGTCGAGGGCGATGTAGCGGGCGTCGATGCCGGCTTCGTCGAGGGCCGGCTGATGCATGCGTGGTGAGGCGGAGTGGGCGACCGGATGGCCGATCACGGCGAGGCGCGCGGGCTTTGTGTGGCCGGCATCTAACAGGTTGCGTGATGAGAGGTCGTTGAGGGTGTGGACGGTCATGAATTTGGGAGCGCCAAGACGCAAAGTTTGCCACGTTTTTCTATGATCCCGTCCTGGTGGCGAGGTTTCTCACGCGGGCGACGGATGAGTCACGGCCGAGGAGGGCCATGATGTCGCCGAGGTCGGGGCCGCCGGATTTTCCGGAGAGGGCGACGCGTGTCGGGAACATGAGTTGGCCGGGCTTGGCACCGAGGGATTTGGCCGTTTCTCCGATCGCTTCCTTGGCGGCATCGGCCGACCATAGAGGGAGGGCCTCGAAGGCGTCGGCGAGGGCGGAAAGGAGGGCGGCGGCCTGGTCGTTTTTGGCGACCTTTTCGAGCGACTCGCGGTCGATGCTGATGTCGTCTTGAAGGAGGAAATCGAGGGCCTTGGGGATTTCGGAAAGCAGGCGGACCTTGTCTTGGACGAGTTCGGCGGCGCGGATGTAGCGGGACTCGCTGGCGCTTTCTAGCAAGCCGGCGGCTTCGACAAAGGGACGGGCGGCGGTGGCGAAGTCGTTGGCACCGAGTTTCATGAGGTGCTGCTGGTTGAGCCAGGCGCATTTCTCTGAATCAAAGCGGGCCGGGGCGCGATTGACGGCTTCGAGCGAGAAGCGTTCGATCAGTTCGTTGAGGGAGAAGATTTCCTCGTCGGATTTCGACGACCATCCGAGCAGGGCGATGAAGTTGACGACGGCGGACGAGATGAAGCCCTGACGCGGGTAATCGCCGACGGCGGCACCGGCATCGCGCTTCGACATCTTCGAGCCGTTCTCATTCAGAATCAGCGGAATGTGGGCGTATTGCGGGGCTGGCACGCCAAAGGCCTCGAAAAGTTGGAGGTGCTTCGGGGTGTTCATGAGGTGGTCTTCGCCGCGGATCACGTGGGTGATCTTCATTTCGAGGTCATCGACGACGTTGACGAAGTGAAAGACGTAGCTGCCGTCCGAGCGGCGCACGACCATGTCGGGGGTGTTCGATTCGTCGGTGTAATCGATGGTGACCTCGCCACAAACGAGGTCGTGCATGGTGATAGGTTTGCGCTCGAAGCGGAATCGCCAGGCTCCGTCGTCTTCGTAGACGCGGTCCTTTGATCGCAGGACTTCGAACCATTTGTGGTAGAGTTCGGCGCGTTCGGATTGGTTGTAGGGGCCGAAGTCGCCGCCTTTTCCTTCGCCTTCATCCCAGTCAAGGCCGAGCCAGTGCATGCCTTCGAAAATGGCGGCCCGAGCTTCGTCGGTATTGCGGGCTTCGTCGGTGTCCTCGACGCGCAGGACGAAGCTGCCGCCGTGCTTGCGGGCGAAGAGGAAATTGAAGAGGGCGGTGCGTGCGCCGCCGACGTGGAGGTAGCCGGTCGGTGAGGGGGCGAAGCGGGTGCGGACGTTCATGGGCGGGAGTGAAGGGTGCGGAAGCGAAAGATGGAAGCGCGAAGCGGTCTATGGTCTTGAAGTAAATCGTGGCGCGGCAATGTTGGGAAATGCGGAAAGGCCGGATCGAGACGCGGGGGAGTGTGCTGGTTGGAGGCTCGTTGGCGCTTTCGGCGGCGGGCTTGCTGCGGGTGGATGGCGTGCTGATGGCGCTGGGTGGGGCGGCGGCGGTTTTGCTGCTGCTGAGTTGGGAGCTTGGACGGATGAATTTGCAGAGGCTGAGGGTGGGGATCGAGATGCCGAAAGTGGTGCAGGCGGGGGCTCCGGTGCGGATCCGGGTGACGGTGGAGAACGGGCGTCGGATGCTGGATGGCTTTGGGCTTGGTTTGGCCATCAAGACGCCTGGTGGATTGGAGTGCGGGTGTCAGGTGCCATGGGTGGCGGCGGGATCGGGTGCGGATGTCGAGCTGCGGGAAGTGCTTCCCAATCGTGGGCACGGTGAGGTGATGGAGGTTTTGGTGAGTAGTGGTTTTCCGCTGGGCTTGTTTCGATTTTCCACGAGCGAAGAATTGGGGCATTCCTTGCTGGCGCTGCCGCCTGCACTGATGCCGCGTGAGTTGGTGGCGGTGGGCAGCGCGCTGGAAGCGGAGCCGCTGCGGACGGCGGCGGTGAGTGAGGCGATGGGCGAGCCGCGTGGACTGCGTGAGTATCGTGCGGGTGATCCGGCAAAGGTGATCGCGTGGCCGGCGAGCGTGAGGTCGCAGGCACGTGGTGGAGGACTGATGGTGCGCGAACTCGATCCTCCAGGGTTTTATCCTCAGAAAGCGGTGATCGTTTTTCATTCGTTTGCGACCGATGGGGCGCTGATCCGACCGGACCGATTCGAGCGTGCGATCTCGCTGTTGTGGGGGGCGATGCGGCATTTTCAAGCGAGTGGCGTGCCGACCGTGCTGATGGCGGATTTTGAAGAATGGGTGCCGCGACGGGTGGCGACGCGGAAGCAGTTGGGGCAGGCGGGTGAGATACTGGCTAAGGCAAGGAGGTCGGCTGGCACGGAAGCGCATGAGCTGTTAGGTCGCTTGGAGGAGCTCGGAAGTGATCAGGCTTTGATCGTCATTTCCGACATGCCGGCGGCTCATTGGAGGGATTACCTTGGGAAAAGGACGCGTCTCGTGTTGGTGGATATCGTTTCCTACGAGCGGAAGCAGCGGGAAAGGAGGAGGCGTGCGTAGTCTGGCGATGATTCTGGCATTGGCGGTGGCCTATGGGCTGCTGCGCGGTCATCCGGAGTCGTGGCCAGCGGTGGTGCGGACATGTGGAGCGGTGCTGGCCTTGGTGGCGGGCGTTGGGCTTTGGGGAAAGCGGCCAAAGGAAAAGGGCTCTCTTGTCGAGAGCTGGAGGAATGCGGAATGGCTGGATTATGTGGCGATTGGTGCGGCGGTGCTGTCGATCGAGTGCCTGTTCGTGGTCTTTTTCTCGACGCTGCCGGCGCCATTGGAATCGGCGGCGGCGAGGATGGAGGAATGGCTGCGACCGGAAAGGGCTGCGGCGCGAAAAGTGGAGACGCAAGGCGAGCGAAACGTGCGTCAGGGGAACTGGTTGTGGAACGACGAGCAGCGCCGTCCATTGCCGAGCCGCACCAATTTCAAGCAAGGAAACCGGCCCGAGATCTTTCTTCAGCCTTCGGGGGAGATTGATGCGGCTCGGATGCTCAACTCACGGCTCTACGTGCAGGCATTTTCGCTCAGCCGATATGATGATGCGGCGTGGATGGCGCTTTCCAGTGAGGCGCGGACCCTGACGGCCGAGGACGATGGTTGGCTGCGTCTGCCGGGTGAGTGGACGGGGGATTCAGTGTCTTGTCGGGTTTATCAAGGGAGTGAAAAGCATGGCCAGAATCCGTTGACGGGTTTGCAGGGGCTGACGGCGGCGCGGGTGAAGAGTGTGGTTTCGCTGGACGCGCGACTGCAGCTGTTGCCCAAGCAGGATGGCGGATTTGAATACGATACGATTTCGAAACCCCGGACGATTGATGATTTGAACGGGCAGGTCGTGGAGCTTCCAGCTGAGATCCCGAAGTCCCTGTTGGCGCTGCCGGATGGAAGTTTGGGGTCGCGGATTTTTCTTCAGGCCGAGGTGGTGGCCGGGAGTGGCGAGGTGATGGATCGTCTCGTTCGGATTCGAAACCATTTGCGCACCACGCTTGAGTATTCGCTCGTCACGGAAAATCCCGACAACCGGGATCCCTTAGAGAACTTCATGTTTTATGAGCAGAAGGGGCACTGCGAACTTTATGCCACGGCAGGGGCTTTGCTGGCGCGTGCGGCGGGGATTCCGGCGAGGATCAGCTACGGCTGGGCCGGTGGAACCTACTATGAAGGCAGTAGATTGTTTGTTTTCCGGGCGCGCGAGGCGCATGCTTGGGCAGAGGTCTGGTTGAAGGACTACGGCTGGGTGGTGCTGGATCCGACGCCGCCCACAGCGCTTGAACGAGCGAATCCCGAGTTGGCGGGTGAGGGGGAAAAACCGCCGGGTTCGGAGGATTTGGAGCCTGAGATGGAAGACAATCTGGCGGCGGAGCGTCCGGTGTGGATGCTCGGGCTGGGGCTTGCGCTGCTATTCGGAGTGGCGGGATTGGTGATGCTTGTTTGGCGTGCGTTAACGAGGGAGAGGTCGTCATCGTGGGGAAGCAAGGAGGCTCGTGTGAAGCGGCGCGGCGACTACTTGGACGCCATTTTCGCGGAGTGTGGCAAGCGGGGCTTGCGACTGGCTCCCGGACGAACACTTCGCGGCCTGATGGCGGAACTCGAAGAGCCACCGGAGTTTGGCGCAGAGCTCGTTCGCTACCATTACGCGGTCACCTACGAAGGGCAGCTTCGGGACGCTACGGCGGAAAAGAAATTCCTGCGGGAGATCGAGAAGTGGAAGCGCTGATTAGCGCCTGATCTGATCGAGGGTCTGCTTTTGGTACTGCTCGTCGCGAAGCTTGCGGAGGTATTCGAGATACTTGCGTTTGGCTTCGAAGTCTGTGCCATCCGGGGCGACGGCCGGCCGGTGCTGACCGTATTTTTTCCAAGGACCGTAGGGCACCTGGGCATCTTCGACGAAGCGCCAGTGACATTGCTCGCCGGACTTCAAGTCGAGGTAATCTCGGATGGATGGAGAAATATCGATGGCGGCACCTTTGTTCGAACGGTTCTTCGGGCGGCTGTTTCCGAAGACATAGTGGTAGTCATCGGTCACCCATGGGCCGCAATCTTCCCACTGGGCGTAGCAGCTTCTGCCACCGTGATAAATCTGAATCCATCTCCCTTTGAGCACGGTTTTACCCGGTTTGGGGTTCATGCGGCGGAACCAGGGGATGACGCGCGAGGCTTCCGGTTTGTGGCGGCCCCATCCGGCGACGTCGTTGTAGGGCAGGGCGATGTAAAAAGGATTGAGCCGCGGAGTGAATTTTTTCGGTCGGAATTCTCCGCTGCGATGATCGGCGATGCGAGCCGCTGGATCAGGATCGTCGTAGCCGCCGTAGTTTTCGCGCCATTGCTGATCCCAAGAAGACTTGTGATTGGGGGTCGGGTTGTTTTGCGTTGGCTGTTCACCGATCCAGAAGACGGTGGCGGTGATGTTTTGCCGCCATGGGTAAAGCTGCGCCGATTGCGGCTGGACCGGGCGCACGGGCTGGATTTGCTGGCGGCTGGTCGGGATGACGACGCGTGGCAGATTCGCTGCGCTGGAAACGGCTTGGGCATGCAGGCAGGGTACCGCTCCGAGAAGGAGGGCCATACTGAGGGCATGAAATGGGTTACGCATGAAGGGGACTGGAGGGAAAAAGCCACAAGTCGGAGCTTTTGGCAGTCAAAAATGTAGGAATCAGCTGAAACGAATAGAATTTGGCCAATTCACAAAGGTTTTTCAGCCTACTTCCGGTAGCTCATCGGGAAGTTCCGGGCTACGGCCATCAAGAAGCCGCCCTGCGTCAGCTCCTTCCCAAGAACTTATCCCTCGGTGGGTTTGGGCTCAAGTTCAGGGAGCGACCGGTTTCATGGCGGTGAGCTTGACGACCACGGGGTTTGGCCAGAGGGAATTGTTGTAGATCCGCTGGGCGAGCATGATGTCGAGGTGCAGACCGTCTGCTTTTTGAGAGAACTTTGGCGATGGATCCGCCTTGGGCGAATATTCAAGAGTTTTGCCGTCGTGCCCGAGCACACTGATTTGAGTGGCTTCGGTGGCTTTGAGCGTTTTGAGGACAAAGCTCTTCCGTTTGCCCCGCGGCCACTCGCCTTGGTTGGTGAGAAATGCATAGACGGTGTCCGTCTGCTCCGCCGAACGGGTGAACCAAACGTCATTTTCTCGGATGACGTGCCAGGGGCGGACCTTGTAAATCGCCTCGCTATTGATGAAGAGCCAGAGCCCGAGTTCTCGGATGATGCGCTGCTGTTCGAATGGGATCACGCCGGATGGTTCGGGGCCGACATTCAGCAGGAGATTGCCTCCCTTCGCGCGGGTTTCGATGAGCATGTGGATCAGGTCGGTTCCCGATTTGTATTTCTCATTGGTGGGCTTGAATTGCCATTGTGTCCCAAGGGTGAAGCAGGCCTCCCAAGGGCCGAGCAGCTCCTTGTCGGGCAGCTTTTGTTCCGGAGTCGCGATGGCACCCCGCGTGACCAGAGTATCCGGCTGCATGTTCCATGCGAGGTCGCGGATCCCGTCTGCCTCGCCGTCGATGAAAAGGTAGTCCACTGCTCCGTAGCGGCTATAGAGTTCCTCGATCTGGGCGAGGTTGTGTTTCATGAGCTCCGGATTCTTGGTCGGGAGAACCCTGGGGTCGCCGCCGGCTCTGTAGCGCGAGATCGGGATGCCTTGTTTGTGCAGCAACCAGAAGTCATCAGGAGAGAAGTAAAATCCCATGCCCAGCCCGGCGGCGCGGAAGGCATCGGCATACATCTTCGTGACATCCTTCTTGTAGGGAGTGTTCGCGATCGAAAAGTCCGTGGTTTTGGTGGGGAACATGCAGAAGCCGCTGTGGTGCTTGTTGGTCAACACGGCGTATTTGAATCCGCACAATTTCGCCAGAGAGGCCCAATCGGTCGGGTCGTATTTGGTGGGGTTGAAGGACTTCGGCAGTTCCTCGAAGAAACGGCGGGCGTAGCCTTCATCCGCGCCGACCAAGCTGTGGCTGATCACCGAGCCGATCTGGGAATCAATCGACCAGTGGATGAACATGCCGAGCGCCTGATCGCGGAATGCTTCCAGTTTTTCGGGCTTGTTGAGGATCTTTCCTTGTGCGGCGGCCTCGTCGGCAGCGTTTTGATTGGCCACGGCATGAGCACGCGGCAGGGGGGCCGACATGCCAATGACAAGAGTGGAAAGGAACCATGCGGTCACGCGGCGGGATCGACGATGGGTCGTTGAGATGGAGACGGACATGGGCAACTTACGTGCGATCACACGGAAAATTTCCAAGTGGGATTTCAAGTTGCTTGGCGGTCCTGCTTTTGTGATCGGAGACTGAAGGGAAAAAGAGTCAGGGGAAAAAGGGTTAGAAGAATCCCGTCCTGGCCCCTTTTTACCGCTGGCCCCTTTTTACCCGGCTAGGCGTAGCTTATGGTCGGCTGGAATCGTCAGAAGCACTCGACTCTTACTCCGGAGGTGGTCAGGTTTCGGGGCGTGGAAGAGATGATCGAATTTGGTGGCGATGTGCATTTTATGAGGCAGGCGCTGCGACAGGCTCAGTTGGCGTATGCGGCGGATGAGGTGCCGGTCGGCTGTGTGATCGTGAAGGACGAGCGGGTGATCGGCCGGGCGTGGAATCAGGTGGAGACGCTGAAGGATGCGACGGCGCATGCGGAGATGCTGGCGCTGACGGCGGCGCAAGGGGCGATCGGGGATTGGCGGCTGGAAGGGTGCACGTTGTATGTGACCAAGGAGCCTTGTCCGATGTGTGCGGGGGCGATTGTGCACTGTAGGCCGGATCGTGTGGTTTTCGGCTGTCCGGATGGGAAGGGTGGCGCGGCGGGAGGATGGATCAATTTGCTCGATTCGAATCCGCCGCTGAACCATCGCTGCGAGGTGGTGCCCGGGGTGATGGAGGGGGAGTGTCTCGCGCTGCTGCAGAGTTTTTTCCGCGAGGCGCGG
Organism: uncultured Haloferula sp.; assembly: GCA_964628795.1. Lineage (GTDB taxonomy): Bacteria > Verrucomicrobiota > Verrucomicrobiia > Verrucomicrobiales > Akkermansiaceae > Haloferula. Next base: position 12,628 of record CAZVMS010000031.1, read on the forward strand.
GCGAAGAAGAAGGCGGACCGCGTGGAACGGGCGGAGCTGGATGAGCCAAGCGATGAGGTCTAAGATGTCAGTGCTGATGGCGCTTGTGGCGCTGATGATTTGCTCTTGCCGGACGATGGAGTTTTATGGCCAGGCGGTTTCGGGGCAGGTCGGGATGCTGGTGAAGCGGCAGTCGATCGAGAAGGTGGCGGCACAGACGGAGGATGAAAAGTTGAGGGCACGTTTGGCGCTGACTCTGAGGATTCTCAAGTTCGCGGAGCGGGAGTTGGAGCTGCCTTCGGGTGGAAGTTATGAACTCTACGCGGATCTGGGTCGCGAGCATCTGGTGTGGGTGGTTTACGCTGCGCCGGTGCTTTCGCTGGAGCCGAGGAGCTGGTGGTATCCGGTGGTCGGGAGGCAGGATTACCGTGGGTATTTTCGGGAGGATCAGGCGCGGGAGGAGGCGGCGGAGCTTGAGCGGGCGGGTGATGAAACATGGGTGAGCGCGGTGGATGCGTTTTCGTCGCTGGGGTGGTTTCGTGATCCGGTGCTAAATACTTTTGCTGGGTATGATGAGGTGGATTACGTGGAGCTGATTTTCCATGAGCTGGCGCATCGGAAGTCCTACGTTCGTGGTAATACGCCGTTCAATGAGGGCCTGGCGGAGGCGGTGGCGAGGGAAGGGGTGCGGCGGTGGTTCCTGATGTCGGGGCGGCCGCAGTTGATGAAGAAGTATGAGGATCGCTTGAGGCGGATCGGGCAGGCGGGGAAGGAGATTGGCGGTGCGATTGAGCGCTTGAAGCGTGTTTATGAAAGTTCGCTTTCTGATGAGGAGAAGCGGGCGGGGAAGGAGAGGGAGCTTGGGCTTTTGAAGAAGGATTTGCGGCGGCTACGTGGCGAGTGGGGTGGTGGGTTGAAGTCGTGGATCGAGGAGCCGGTGAACAACGCGCGTTTGAACTCGTTCATCACGTATGAGGCGGAGGTGCCGAGGTTTGCGGCTTTGATTGAGGAGTGTGGCGGGAATTTTGAGGTGTTTTGGGAGCGGGTGAGGGAGATGGAGAGGTGAAGGGGATGGAAGAGGAGGGAACAACGAAATCGTGCGAAACTTCGCGAAATCTACAGGCATGGGTTTGATGGGGCGTTCTGAATTCAGAAGTGGGAACCACAGAATCCGCGCACGGAAGGTTGGATTTGAGAAAAGTTGTCGGTCACTTGGAGCGCGTCGGAGCTTCACAATGAGCTCATTTTCTGAGGGTTATGTGTATTTCGGTGCGCCAGGCCAATACTGGCTTCTCTAATGGTCTGAAATGTGATCAGCATGTTAAATAAGTGTCCAGCATGTAGCCAAACCGGCGCCGAAAGGAGCAATCCCCAAGGCGAAGCCCGGTATGGCGAAGCTGCGAGCCGTAACGCAATTGAACTCGATTCGGCCTCGTTACACAAAATGGGAGTGGCCAATCTTCCGGATTGGACGAAGCCTACCAGCGTCGGTGAAGCGGCACTTGAATGCAGCCGACGGGCTCCCCGAAGTGACTGGAAACAGCGCGTAGGGAAAGAGAAGTCGAGTAATCTGGGAATGCGAGTGCAGCGGACATAGAGTCCCCGGAGGGGAGCCTCGCGAGGGGTGAGAGCGCAGCGAATCAAATCCGGCGTGGGCAGCGAAGCCCCGTCGGAAGTCGGACGGACCCATAGTAGCGAGGAAAGGCCTAACCAGCCCGGAGCGAAGGGGGCCCGACTGTAAGCGCGAAAGGATTGAAGCCATATGCAACCGCTTGACCCACAAGTCCATTGCGGAGAAGGTCGGGGGTGTTATTTGCCCCGGTGGATTGCCGCCAACACAAATTTTGATATGCGGTAATCAGTGTTGAGCTCAAGCACGCATGATTCGTTTTTGCCATTTCTTCACGGTTGAAACACTTGGAACCGTCCAAACATCTTGGCGTTGACTCCCTTTGGTATCGTTACTGTCACGATTTGGACGCCATTGCCATCGGCGGTACCAATTGCCACTTGCGCCCCCTTGATTCCCGTTATGTTCACGCTCGCCCAATTGTCCATGTCCGTGCTGTATTGGAATATTTGCGTCGTGTCTTGCCCGGAGGTTTCGCGACGGCGGAATGTGAAGACAAAATTGGCACTGTCTTCAATCAAAACCGGAAGAATCTCCGTGGATGAAACACCAGGATTTCCGTTGAGCACATATTCCAGCAGGTTTGGAATTCCGTCATGGTCAGAGTCTCCTTGGGGTGTCGAATCAGATAAATTGGTATAATGGGCGATCCACGCGGAGAAGCCGCTGTTCGCCTCGGTTACTTGGACTGACGCCACGGCACCGGAATACCAGTCTGCACTTGTTTGCAGCTCAAAAACCGATGATTGAGAGACGCTGGGGGCAATAACTTGCCTATCCATGAAGCTGCTTCCCGCTGGAATCACAATGGTGGTTGGAAGCCCAAACGCGGTTACCCCAGCCCCACTAAGGGTCATGGTAAGAGCATTGCTTCTGTCTCCATTTCTCGAAAACCTGATGCTCGTTACTTGTCCCGAAACCAATTCGGACTTGCCAAACGTCACAGCAAGTTTGGCAGAATTGGCGTCTCGGATTAACATCGATAGGGTGGCACTCGATTGGAACTCGGAAACAATTGTCACCGCCGCCGTCGAATCACCCTGCGCATTCAGATCGGTTACCGCATTGAAACGCACGAGGCGGACTGCTTCCCCAGCCGCAAATGTGATCGTTGAAGGCAGCGTTACCCGTGGGTCACTGCAACTGAGGGTCAGAACATGTTCAAAACTTGGGTCACCAAGACGCGTTAACATGAGAGTCCCAGATTCCCCTTCGTAGAAGACTCCCGAATCCAAGGCCGCCGCCCACATGCCATCCGTGGACACTGACTTCCAGCCTTCCTTCACCACCCGCACCAGGCGGAAACCCAAGTGGGACGAGGCTGTATCTGCGGCAAGGTATTCCACCCGTGAGGACGGATCCCTCTGTCCCGAATACCAATTACCGGCTCCGCCACGCACCACCATCAAACCCGGATTGCCAATGGCTTCTGATTTCGTCCATTCGGCAACCGAGGAAACCACTCCACCAAGGCCCCAGCGCATGGTGGATTCATCCAACATCGAGTCGCCAACACCCTTTTGATTTGCGAGTTGCAGACTCGCCAACGCGTTCGATACCCCTACAAATCCTGTTGCTGTCGCGCTTTCCCATTCCCATTCGGAGGGCAGGCGGAACGACCATTCAGCAGATGAAGCGGTCAGCCATAGACCAAATGCATCAGCCCCAAACCAGGACACCAATGTGACAGGTTGCCCCGCCTTTCCTGCAACTGGGCGGAACAAAACACCATCCCTAGCAATGCCATTGTTTCCGGCCAGCATCAGCAGACGATTTCCATGATGATACGCCGGGCTGTTGGAAACTACCCAGTCACCACTAATAGTCACTTGCCCAGCACCCGACAGTGCATTCAAAAATGCGCAATAGTCGGCATTTGAAACCTCGACATTCCCGATAGCGAATTCCGCCGTTGGCGATACAAATCCTCTCACCAGACTTTCAGAGGGGGACGCCAGGTTCAGACTTGATCCATTGACGGATCGACCTAGCGCGATTTGGGTGGAATCTCGTTTCACTATCCGGAATCCGACCTCGCTACTAACGAAAGACTGCCGCCCATAGAACAGCCTGAAAGCCGCCGCAGCCGACTCGACTGGCTGACGGAAACTCCCCCCCCGGATGTTTTTCCATGCACCATGGCCAGCACGATGATCGGACAAGGTCCATTCCCATGCGTTCCCGATCAGATCATTGATGCCATTTATGGGAGAGAACGTGCCAATCGGAGCCATCTGGTTCGGGGAGAATCCCGGCTCGGAACCTGAAAGATTGGCAAATGCCGATGACTGGCTCCCGCTGCTACCCCATGAGTAGGGATTTCCGTCACGTCCGCCCGAGAGATATTCGAACTCCCATTCGCTTGGCAGTCCGTAGTCACCGTCCTGAAGACGATCTTCCATCCACTCCGCAAACTGGGTGGCCCCATCGTGCGTCACACAAACCACCGGCAGCGCGTCCGATCCCGACTTCGGCGAGAAGGCGCTTCCATCGAAAGCGATGGTTGCCCCCGGCCAACCGAGATCCAGTAGCACCTGTCCTTCGCGGTTGAATCGTCGCGCAAGATCTGTGAATTGGAACCCGGAGAACGAGGTGGTGGAATCGCTCGCGTACAGGCCAGCGATTGCCGGAACACCCACAGCGCTGTCAAACTCGATTGCCTTTACTTCAAGTGTTCCAGTGCCAGCGTCTTTCCACTCTCCATCGAGGTCCAAGAACTCGGCGATCACCACGACTCCCCGTCGCGAGATTCTCAATGTCCAACTGCTTCGCGACGACGTGCCAAGCACGGTGTCATTCAGTCTAAGCCGTCCATCCGCAGATACGGAAACTTCGACATAGCGACTGTCGGTTCTCAACCCTTGGCGAATCATGAGTCCGGATTTCCCGCTTGTCGGACGAGCAACCGTCGCCTTGATGTCAAAATCGCCCCCGCGCTCTGCAAACCACAGGTTCCCAGCTTGCGGATCGACGGCCAGTGAGCCGTCAGAAACGAGATGCGAGGCAAATCCATTTGCAGTCACGGCCGACGCACCAATCATACCCTTGGTCAAAACAACAGGTTCCCCGCCATCCGGATTCAAGTGACGGATGTAGGAACCAGCCAGTTGCCCGAGTTCCTGCTCCGAAGAATCCGTCAAGCGGACGTTCATCGAATCCTCGGGCAAAGTTGGTGTATATTGAATCCGGAGCGTTCCCCAGCCCATGTGCCCGGTAAGAGGAATCCAGGTTGGTAGGGCAACGGATTCCGTCAGAATTTGGCCATCCCACCAAACCTGAACCGAACCGGACCCCAGTAAGTTCAATCCCCCATTCACGGAGACAGCTTCTCGATAAATTTCTCCCTCCAATAGACAGGTTTGTGCATTCGCATGGGCGCTTGGCTTACGAATCGGAGCACCATCAAGATCAAGGATTGATTCTTTTGTGAGAGCCACACCGGAGGCGTCACGCCACGAGAGGAACAGGCCGGGGGAATGACGAACCAATTCCCGTCTTGCCAGAACCCGTGTGCCATCCAGACGGATCGAGCGCTCGGCAAGTGCCCGATTCAACTCGGAAACCATCTCCCCGGTTGAAGTCTCATTCTTCGCAATCTTGAAGGCTGGAATTTGAGATTCAAATCCATCGATTCCATCGTTAGGAGACGAAGCAATCACTCCCGCAGGAACGTCAACAAGTGTGGGAGCGGTCAAAGTGGAACGGAATACGGCGGCGGCATCGCAAGGAGCCCTCAAATCAACATCCAGTTTTGCCGGTGCGCCATCAAGATCCGCAAGCCATCTGGCAAACACTGCTCCCGCAGCGGGACTAGCTTCGATCGACACGATTCCCTCATCAAACCAGAATCCTTCCGCATTTACCCTAGGCCCGGTGACTATGATGGAACCGAGGGAGGATTGATTGACCCTTTGCTCGACCCAGTGCTGTCTCACTCCAGACCATCGGACTTCGCTATCGGCATGGATTGTGAAAGTCGCAGTGGGTCCCGTGCCTCCCTGAATCGCGCTGCCAGCACCGGACCAGCCAGTCACTACAAAGCGTGACCCGACCGCCACATCCAGGAATTGAGGACTACTCAATGATACGCTGCCACCGTCCTCGAAAACGCCTGCCAGCGTTCTTTTACCGGATACAGGATCAACCTCCCAGACGCGGTGCTCCGTGAAGATGGCACGCACGGTCTTCGGCGCATCCATGAGTATCGTCGCACTCGTCCCGCTGCCAGACGCAGCGACTTCCCATCGGACAAAGCGGTGGCCTGGCGTTGGGACAGCCGTAAGGGTCTCCGATTCGCCTTCTGCAATCCAACCGTCATTGCCAAATACCTGTCCCTCACCGATAGCCTCGACCGTCAATGCGTGTTCTTTCCTCCAGATCCAATCGACTTCCGAGGTCTTGGCCAATGCGGTGAACGAAACCTGGTTGCCATTGCCGGTGGTAGGCGCGCTGCCTGTGCCACTCCATCCCACACAATGCTGCCGGGTTCCGGTTGTGACTGACACCGACTCAGGAACCGAAAGCGTCACCAACTCCAATGGAACGAACACTCCATACCCGGCGTTGAAGTCAGGGAACCATTCCCAGTTCCCGCTCCCTGTCACGGGTGCAAATGCGGAGCGGGAAACCACTTCACAATCCCGTCCCCAAATCCAAGTGAGGTCGGATGCCCCATTCATCACAAAGCTTACGCTGTTCTCTTCGCCATAGGAAGGAACACTGCCCTGCCCAATGAAACCGAAATTGGCGTAAACGAGTTCATTCACCCAGTAGAGCTGCGGCACATGAAGAAATATCGTTGAGCCGACCAGTTGCCAGCTATCATAATTCAGGAACGGAATGCCGATGTTGGACTCAACATGGAGATTCGCCAAATTCAGGGATCCGTCCGGAGCGGCAACCGTGATTCCCCACCGCCGTGTTTCTCCCCATTCATCGTCCTGATTCTTGAAGCGGACATGAAGATTGTGATCACCCGTGTCGAGCGGGGCGGTCTGGACGGGCTGTGAATCGACAAACCCGATCTCCGTCTCAGCGGTAACCAGTGCAAGTGGTAAACCGTTGCCGAATCCGGAACTACCCGTGCCATTCCAGATGTATTCGGCATCCACCACCTCCACCTTGGGGGCTGTAGCCGGTTCGAAGTCCTCAAAAACATAAAAGCTCAGGAGCTTGGCATCGCCCCACGTTCCGTCTGCCATACGGGCCCGCAGACCAATGTGATGCAGTCCCACCGCGAGATGTGAAGTATCCAGATCGAACTGGATTTGTGTCAGTGTCGAATCAAGGCCGCGGCGATCCATCGGCAAACGCGCCGCATTCCCTGGTCCGGGATCGGAATCAATGAAGTATTCAGACCAGACAATCGCAGACTCCGGCCATTCAACACCGTCATTATCCTCAAAAACCAAATCCTGCTGCGTTCCAGCACCCTGCCCGGGATCCGAGTCTTCAAACCTTCCGCCCCAGCCCGGAACAGCGCCTGGAGTTCCAGCTACCGGATTGAATCCAGGCCAACGGGAATAAGCAAGGTCCCCATCGGGACGCGTCAGTGCAATGCCGTCACTCGGAGCATCATCATAAACATGGACATCCAGCCAACGTGTCGTGGACCATTGGCCCGCGACTGTACGGAACCGGAGACCGATCCGGTGCCAGCCTGAATTGAGTGCCGAGATGACGGGGGTCAGGCGGGCAAACGTCGCGGTATCATTGAACGGTTCATTGTTCGAAGCGGGCACCGGTGTCCCCGATCCGGGAGCTGGCTCCGTATCAAAGAAGTATTCCGCCAAGGCGATCTTATGCCCGTCCGGGGATGCATCTCCCAAGGTAAGTTGGACGGAAGAACGGATCTTTTCCTTGCCATCAGTAACCTCCAGTAGGATTGGAACCGCTTCTTCGTTTTGCACCGGGTCCACCATCAAACGGCCCGTCCGCTGACCGTCCATGAGGATTTGCACCCCGGCAACGGGGAACACAAGTGACACTCTTAACGAATCGGCATCGTCATTGTCAGTCAAGGTGAAGGGAAGCCGCACCGGAGAAGAGAAGCGGGCCAAGTGGAGTTGCGCAGGCAACCCCGCAATTCCGGGCGTTCCATTGATGCTCCTGACGCGCACCGGTATCTCTCTGGTCACGGTGGACAATCCGTCAGTAGCCACCACCGTAACGATCCCGTCACTTGGGGCTTCTGCGGGTATCGTTACACGAATCGCTGTCTTGCCATCATGCCGCCATGTGAACCACGAGGCAGAACCAGACACCTCAATACGGGGATTTTGACCACGGTCTGAATCAGTGACAGTAAAGGCCATCTCATACGGCCCACCGCCGACATCGAATTCCTGAAGGCCTTCAGGACCTGCGATCACCGGAGGCGTATTGATCACCGAGAACTCAATCACCCCGGTGCTCCAGAGCGTGCCATCGCTCACCCGGATCGTAAAAGGCGTCGCGACGAATGGTGAGGAAGTATTGATGACAAGCTCGGCGCTTCGACCGTTGACAGGCACAATGCTGACCAAGCCATTCGCGGGTTCCACCGTCCAATCCAAGGTATCCGCCGCATTCCGATCTTCCGCTGTGACCATTACTCTCGCAAAGGAACTTCCTGCCACAAACTGCATACTGGGAGCAGGCAGAAGGAGCCGTGGTGCGGATGGAGCCTCACTCACGGCAATGTTGCGGGTCAGGGTGTTCACCCCGTCGGTGTAGGAAACGGGGATGATTCCCGAAGCGGCGAATCCAGTCCGGTCGATTTCGAGAATGGCCGATGTTCCGCTTTGACTCACAATTCTTGCCCACGAAGAAACGGATCCTCCGACAGACCAATTCGAAGTCCCGGCAATTGCGCCGCCCTTTGCTTCCAATGCCACCCTGATGCTCGTGCGATTGTCATCAAAGGCAATGGTTTCCGGGAAATCAACGAACTCAAGCTGTGGAGTTTCCCCGGTAATCGCGCAAGCGGCACTCCCGGTCTTGGCCCCATCATTAGCTGTCAAAACCACATTCAGAGTGCCCGTGATGCCCGAAAGAACGGTGAGTTTGCCCGTGAGCGAACCAGTGCTTTCCACGGACAGCTTGTCTGCTCCATTGGATACAGCCCAAGTGACGCTGGTTCCCGCAGTCCCGCTTGGAATTGCCCGCACATGAATCACAGTCGATGCCTCGCCGTCACGGACCGCCAGATCGGTCGGTAATCCCTCGATTTGGAAAGAGCCACCTGCCACCACCGATACCGGCAGACTGAAGTGAGTAGTCATCAATCCGTCGCTTACTGAGAACTCCAGCACGGCATCTTCGACTGCGGCTGGGGGCGTGAGGTTTACGTGACAACGGCCACTGCCGAGATCCGTCAACGTCGCCCAGCCCGGGCCGGAGATTTTCTGCCAGGTCCAAACGGGGTTTTGGCGGAAGCTGCTGGCTGCAAATGCCAGTTTGCGGATCGTGCTCGATGTGGGAAGGACCACTTTTTCAAAGAGCCCCTCCACCTTGGGCGCAATCGCAGTGATTGCCGGACGGAAGCCCAGATTCGGCCGCGCTACTTCAAGATCGGCATGCTGATCCGCCTTGGTGAAACTGACAAACATCGACTCCAAGTTGAAAGCCCCGCCACGCACCACAGCACGGTCGGTCATTCCGCTTGCAGGCTGACTCGATGTCCATTCCTGCACATTGCCCGCCGCGTCGTAAAATCCAGGCCAGAAACCGGTTCCGTAGCGAACATCTGTGCCAAGGCTTCCGGTCTTGGAAATCCCAGTATCCTTGATGCTATAATTCACGTTGTCTTGAACCAGCGGCTCAATGCCCCTGAGCATCGCATTCTCCCACTGCCACTGGTTCGCAAGATTGTAACGCAATTCTGGCGAGAGCGCTGACAAATGGCGACAGTAGGCGTCAGCACCGAACCAGGTGACATTCGTGACGGGCTCTCCCTCGTTTCCGGGAACTGCCACGAAAACGCTACTGCGGACCTCAATGCCACCGTTTTCAGTCAACGCCAACAACCGCTTTCCAGCATTCGTGGATGCGGAATTCCCGATGACCCAACCATCTTGAACGACCACCCCGGATGACGCCAGTGACTCATTCAGGAACCGCGCATATTCGGAATTGGTGACTTCAAGTGAAGCAAGTTGATAGCGCTCGGTTGGAGCGGCATAGTCGCCCCGCCCGGAGTTGGGGGAGGCCACAGCCGGATTGGTGGGCACTTCGACAAACCCGGGAACCGTGAAATCGACTTGGTTGACCACTGCGGGCCTGAATCCAGTGGCCTTGTCACTGAAGTATTGGTTCTTGTAGATAAGCCGGTAAGAGTTGGCCAAAAGGGAAGTTGGCTGGTTCCAACTGCCGCCCCTCGTCACCATGAACGGATCGATCGGATCGCCCTGCTCATAGCGCGTCGCGGTCCACTCGAAGACGTTGCCAGCCATGTCGCGCAGACCTTGATAGGCCGGGAATGTGCCCACCGGCGAAGTTCCCTCATATACATCAAGAAAACCGGCTGCACTGCCTGAGTAGTTTGCGTTGTTTCGAGTGACGCCGAGGAACAGCGGCCCCCACGGGTAATATTTGGAACTCGAAGTGCTGTTTCCTCCCGAGGCTGCGTATTCCCAAAGCCATTCGTCGGGAAGTGCGACGGGCTGCCCGGTGGCCTCAGCCAGCCATTGGCAGTATGCCATCGCTCCATGCCAAGTCACATCCACCAAGGGATGATTTTCCAGCCCGGCCTTAGGCTGATACACCCCGGAAACCATCTCGATGTTGCAGTCCACCGTATCCAGGTCAACCAACTCCAGATCCTCCCTGAATCCCGGGGCACCGTAGGTTGAAATTGTGGAAGTCCACGAGTCGGTAACCCGCTTGTGACGCAGGACACCTGCCGGAACATCCTGCCAGGCAGTCGAGCCATTCGGATCCCACTGCACCCTGAACTTCGCAAGGTTGGTCAACTCCACGAAGACGAACTCGATGTCATTCCATCCGGTCACCGCGTTCACCTGAACCGCCGCGTTGGAATTCGGATCGACATTGTCCAGCACTTGCGCACCCCGGAAAATGATCTTCACTTTGTCGTCACAAAGCTCCCTAAGCGAAATCTTGCCCGTCCGGGTAGAATAAATCTGTCCCCGCAAGCGGAATGAGAAGAAATCCGTTTCAGTGAACGCACAATTTGGTGTGCCATTCGCAATCTGCGACGGACTGCCGGTTCCGAAATCGAGATTGAGCGAACTCACCACATTCCGGAACTCCGGCTCGACGGTCCAGTCTTCGCCACGGAACCACTCCGCCTTGAGTCCCTCGGTGAATTCTGCCAACGGATTGGCACCGCGCACGCTGATGTGGTTTGGCGTTTCGATGTAGCCGGCCTGCAGCGCCCAGTTCAGATAGGCACAGTATTCAGCCGTAGTTACCTCCGTCCGCTTCATCTTGGCGGACGGAATGAAGGAACGGAAATGGCTCACCGCGCTGTTGGGGCTTGTCAGCGGTCCGCCATCCACCGGAGCAAAGTCTCCAAGCGGTTCCACCTTGGCGAAACGCGCCACCACCGGGAGTTCCGCGCTCAGAATGGTGCTGACCTCCCTCTGGCTCCATTTCTGGAGATACCAATCCACAAACCGATTGCCCGCCGTATGCTTTGCGATCAACCGGATCGGACCCGCATCATACCAATCCACATCCACGGTGCTTTGACGCCCCTCGATGCGAACTGTTCCCGCGCCTTGAGGAATTACCACGGGCTGGATCCGGTATTGTCTCGTGGGCAACCAGTAAAGCGTGGTGTCGCGGGTCAAAGCCAGTGTGGCGTTGGTTCCGGACCCGCCATCGTAAATCGCTCCCTCCGCCCGCCATCCGGTGGCGACATCCCGGGTGCTGCCGTTTTCCACTTTGGCCACGGTAGGCGAAAGGTCGATCACCTCGCCCTTCAAATGGGACGCGGTGGTCCGGCTGCCATCGATCTGGACGACGGTAAGCTCAGACTTCCTGATCTCGGTGGAAAATGATTTGGCACTTTTTGGGCGTTTCAGGCGAGTTGGTAAATCAGGCGCGCATGGGTTTCTGGGTGGAGGAAATTGAGTTGGGTTAATTCAGCGAGCAGGGTGCCGATGGCC
>CAZVMS010000032.1:0-25285 GCA_964628795.1 uncultured Haloferula sp.
GTCAGGGTGCTGGGCCATTTTTCCCAGTGAAAGGCGCTGCGCACCTCCCGCAAGCCCTCGGCACCCTCTGCAGACCGCCCGCTTCAACTAAAAATTCGAAAATCACCCTGCCCGAATGGCTTTTCGAATAGGGTCTAGCAACATCCCCGGACATTCTGCTGCTTCTCAGCAGCCAGTTCACCTGCCCACCTTCAGAGCATGAGTGAACCCCACGACCACTACGATTTCGAAAGCGATCAAACCGAGTTCATTCAAGAACTCGCCGACTACAACGACCAATGGGCCGCCTCGAACGAAGACGGCTGGTTCTATCCCGATGAAGACTGAACCCACTTCGCCACCACACGCTCCCATGCCCACCACCCTCATCGCCGTCACCGGTCTCTCCCCGGCCATCGTCACCGAGACCCTCCACGCGCTCGCCCACGCCACTCCGCCGCAGCGCCCCAATCGCGTCATCTTCATCACCACCGTCACCGGAGCCAACGCCATCGAAGAACAGCTCTTCCAAGCGCGCGACGAGTGGGGCGGACGCTCGGTTTGGGAAAGCTTCCGCCAGCAGCACGGCGCGGCCCCCGATGAATGGATCGCCGAAAACCCCTACATCATCACCATGGCCGACTCCAAAAAAGGCCGCAGCCAGGCACTCGATGACATCCGCACCCCCCGCCGAAAACTCCGCCGCCTCCGAGTTCATCTTTGCCAAAGTCTGGGACGTCGTCCGCGATCCCGACCAGCACCTGATCGCCTCCATCGCCGGCGGCCGCAAGACCATGGGGGCGCTGCTTCACGCGGCCGTCTCACTGATCGGACGGGAAACCGACCTCGTCACCCACGTGCTCGTCAATGCCCCCTTCGACACCCTTCCCGGCTTCTATTACCCCGGCCAGCCGGAAACGCCACTGACCCACCGGAATGGAGCCGTCTACGCGCCCGAAGACGCCACCCTCATGCTCGCCGAAGTTCCCTTCGTCCCACTGCGGAACCGCTTCCGCGACCTCGATGCCCTGCCCGCCTCCTTCGAAGGCCTCCGCCGCTCCCTCTCCGATCGCCTCCAGCGCGATGCCGACCGCCCGGTGCCCATCACCATTGATCACACCCGCGAGCTTCTCGAAATCGATGGCACGACCTTCCCCATGCGAGCACGCGCCCTCGCCATCCTCCACTTCATCCTCCTCTGTCAGGAGAAAAAACAGACCCCGCCCGACCAGAAGACCGCCGCCGAAGCCATCACCACCTGGCTCGCCAAGCACCCGGAAATCGCCCCCAAACTCAGCGACCGCAAAATGGCCAGCAGCGACTTCCAGCGCGAACTCAACCACCTTCGCACCACCCTCGCAGACGCCAGCTGGATGCCCGCATCCCGCACCCTCACCCAGCTCCCCTTCACCCTCCGCGTCCGTTCCTCGGATGAGTGATGAAACCCGGGCCGCTGACTCATTAGGTGAATGGTAGCGGAATACTAACTGCCCTTATATCCGTGTATTCCGTGAAATTCGCGAAATCCGTGGTTTCAATTGGTGCCTCTGGGTTCGCCTGACAGCACCGGACGTCTCCTCGCGGACACTTGAAATACACCGGACCGTTTCCCAAAACATCACCCGTGGCAGCCGCCCCCCACGAGACATCCGCAGACCTCCCCCAGCGTGACCCGCACCCCGGCATCGGCTTTCATGCCCTCATGCCCACCGCCTGCATCCAACAGCCAGGAACCCGCATCAAACTTGTCTCCGAACGCCTCGTCGTCACCTCCCCGGATCCTGACGACGCCACCGCCGCCGAGACACGCCGCGACATCCCTCTCCGCGACCTCGATAAATTGGTGATGGGAGAGGGTGTCGCCATCACCACCCCCGCCCTCGCGGAAATGCTCCGCCGCCTCATCCCCATCAGCCTCACCGATCGGCGCGGCCGATTCCTCGGCTCATTCCAGCCCGCCACCCCTCATCAAGGTGCCGCACGGCTGCGCCACTACCAGCGCGCTCTTGAGCCGCAGTTCGCCTCCACCATCACCAGCAGCCTCATCGCCGCCAAAATTTACAACCAGCGCCGCGTCGTCCAACGCATCGCCCAAAGCCGGCACCAGAACGATCAGTTCGTCCCGATGGGCATCCAGAAAGCACTCGTCGCCCTCGAAAATAGCGCCGCCAAGCTCACCGCCGGTCTGCCCATCGAATCCCTGCGCGGCCACGAAGGCAGCAGCACCGCCACCTACTTCCAGGCCTGGGCCTCATTCTTCCCCGCTGACTTCCCCTTCGAACGCCGCTCCACCCGCCCTCCGCTCAACCCCGTCAACGCCGCCCTCTCCTTCACCACCACCCTCATCTACCATGAAATGCACTCCTTCATCCACGCCCGCGGACTCGACCCCGCCCTCGGCCTCCTGCACACCACCGAGAACGGTCGCTGGTACCTCGCCCTCGACCTCATGGAGCCCTTCCGCCCCGTCGTTGCCGAAGCCCTCACGCTCGACCTCTTCAGCCGCCGCATGCTGAACGCCAAACACTTCGAGCCTCATGACGGCGGCGTTTACCTCACCCGCGAGGGCCGCGCCAAACTCATCCTCCAGTATGAAAAACGCATGGAAAGACAGTTCATGAGCGAACACCGTGGCCATCGCACCACCCTCCGCCAGCAGCTCGACCACCAAGCCGTCCTCATCAAGCGCGCCCTCGACGACCCCGCCGTCTTCGATCCCTTCCGCATGAATTAGGCGCTCGACCTGCGGCCATGCAAGCATCCCGAACTGGCCTCCAACCCACCTTCCTACACCTACTCTTTCCCAAAGTGGAAACTCCCTCCGAATCCTGGTTCGACGACGCCTTCCCCCGCGTCCCCTACCAATCATCCCCACCCGGTGCCCATCAGATGCTCATCCTCCTCGGCTACGATATCTCCAACCCCAAGCGCTTGCAAAGAGTCGCCAAAACCTGCGAGGACTTCGGCCTCCGGGTCCAATACTCGCTCTTCGAGTGCCATCTGGAAGAACCCGAATTCGAGCGACTCTGGAGCCTGCTTCTCGACCTCATCGATGAGGATCAGGACCGTCTCGTCGCCTACCGCCTCGATTCCAAAAGCGCCCGTCGCACCGTCACCGCTGGCACCATGGTTTGTGCGGAAAAAGTGATCTGCTACCTCGTCTAAAAGTCATCCCAAGTCAGATCCCCCAAAGCCCCTCAAACGGGGACCTCGTGACCTTAGCCCCAGTGAATTGATAATCAACACTTTACCTTGAATCCCATGCCATCATCTTGCTCTCAATTCACTCTTTCTCCCCCGACAAAAAGGCGTCATGACCTCAAGCCATCCTTGCCTCCTCAAAATCAATACCTTACCTACCCAGCAGTCCTAACTGGACCAATTGCCGAAAGGCACTGAAGACAACCAGTCCCGGCCATCTTCCGTGTATCCCGGCGGGGTCCTAACTGGACCAATTGCCGAAAGGCACTGAAGACGATAGCCGCAGCAGCTCCCCTGAGGTGGATCATTTCCGTCCTAACTGGACCAATTGCCGAAAGGCACTGAAGACCTGCACAATTTAACAATCACCTTTTCTGCTTTCTCACGTCCTAACTGGACCAATTGCCGAAAGGCACTGAAGACCGCCCCCTGTTTGGACGGTCTTCGCCGTATCGGTGTGTCCTAACTGGACCAATTGCCGAAAGGCACTGAGGACGGGATTCGGCATCAACGCCGGCCCACTCGATAAGCGCTCCCCTTCACGCTTTGGTCGGATCCCCAAAAGCGGGGTTCACGGTACCACTTGTCGATCACCAGGTGGGTGGCCCCAAGAGCATCGGCCTGGCTCATTGCGGATTCCCGTGCCTTTTTGAACGTCACTCGATAAAGCGCGACTCCAGCACCCTCGGCAGCGCCTGAAACGCGTCCCAGCAGGACCGCGCCTGCGGGCTTCCCATCCACGACCTTCACCCGAGTGGCCTGCGGTGCGGGCATCGCACAGGACGCGAGGAGAAGACAAAGCAGCAAGCCTGCGAAACGAATCATGCAGGCGTTTCTGGAGCAAATGTCGGGTTCTACAAGGTCTATCTCTTGGGGAAAACCACTGTGAACTGGCGAATGGCCTCCTCGCTGCCGCAGATGTAAACGGCGTCTCCAGCTTCAAAACGGAAATCCCCGCCGAGGTGGACGAGCAGCTCGCTGCCGCGCTCCACAGCCACCACCGAGCATCCGGTGCGCGGGCGGATGCGCAAAGCCTCCGGGTGTTTCCCATCCAGCGCGTCGGATGAGACCATCGTAACTTTCAGAGATTGGTCGAGCGAAACAGACTGCTTGCCAAGCAGCTTGCGAGCGAGGATCTGCCCG
This sequence comes from uncultured Haloferula sp., assembly GCA_964628795.1. Lineage (GTDB taxonomy): Bacteria > Verrucomicrobiota > Verrucomicrobiia > Verrucomicrobiales > Akkermansiaceae > Haloferula. The sequence continues at coordinate 4,324 of CAZVMS010000032.1, forward strand.
GTGACATGACTGATCGACAGCGCGAAATCCGCACCAGCAGCGTGAATGCGCTCGACGTTCTCCGGGCCGTTCACCCGTGCGATCACCGGCACGTGCGGCGCGAGGTCTTTGAGAATCACCGTGGCGAACAAGGTCGCCGCGTCCTCACTCAATGCCAGAATCACCGCTTGGGCCTGGCTCACCCCCGCCGACTCTAACACCTCGGCATTGAGCACATTGCCAACCACATCGCCCCCCGCGTCTTCCGTCATGGAGATCACCAGCGTTTCCTCTCCCGCATCGTGAAGAAGTTCAGCGACCTTGCCCCCCACTTCTCCGAAGCCCGCGATGATAAACGGGCCATGGCGGCGACACCCCCCACAATGGTCGGTGAAGCGCTCCGTGTTCGACAGGCTACCCGCGATGATCAGAATCCCTCCGGGCTCGATGCGCATCTCTGAATTCGGCGGCGCGATGAGCCGACCACCCACCCACTGGCCGATCACTGTAACGCCCATTTCACGACCAATCTTCGCCTCGGCGAGCGTCTTCCCGGCGAAGGGACTTCCGGGCGGGATCAAGGTTTCGCTCACCTGGAGCTTGTGACCGAGCTTCTGCACTCCTGCCACACTCGGACTCACCCTGCGGCTGGCGCGCGCAGCAAGTGCGGCCGCCAGCACATGCCGGGGCGTGTAGGCAAAACTGGCGCCCGCAAGCACCGTCGGCTTGCGGTGCAGCGGTGTCTCAACCAGCGCGAGGATCGTGCCGGTGTAGCCAAGCTGGCGCGCAGTAATCGCAGTGGCGGCGTTGCGGTGATCACTTCCATTGAGAATCAGCGCCCGCGCGCTCTCCAGCCGGGTGCGCTCCATCACCCGGCCTTCGATACTCCCGTAAACCACGCGATTCCCCGCCTCTTGGACCCGCCGCGCTTCGGCCTCGTCTTCCTCAATAATCACCGAAGTAACTCCGGCGTTTTTGAGCTCGCCGATAAGTGACGAGATGGCCGGCCCGTTGCGGAAAATGATCACATGCTCGCGGACGTCGGTGCACTCGACCGGAAGACGCGTTTCAAAGCGCTCCTCGAGAAACGGAATCAGATAAACCGGAAAGATCAGGAACACCAGAAACACCCCGAGGAACTGGACGAAGATCACCAGCAGCACCATCAGCGGATGCTTCCAAACGGAATCCGCACCATAGCCCGTGGTCGACAAGGTTTCGGAGGCCCACTCAAGCGCCTGCCAGAAATTCCGTGGCTTCCCCTCGAGCTGGCTCATCCCTGCCATGTAGAGCAGCGCCGCAAGCACGAGGACCACAACGAGGGATAGAACGAGAAACAGCAGGCGTTTGCGGGAGCGGGTCATGGATGGCCCTGAGAGTATGCGTTTCCCATCTTATTGGCACAAGTCAGGAGCCTTGAGACCTCAAAGGGATTCCGCTTCCAGCATTGCACTCCGAGCAATCGACTTGCTAGGATTTCCGGGCGGTAGGAAATCCCTCATCGACCTCATGGAAGAAACCCATCTCCCCTCAGACCTCACCCGAATTGCCATGCTCCGGCAATTGATGGGGCACACCTCAGACAATATCTACTTCATGGACCGAAAGGGCCGGATCATCCTGATTAGTCACTGGGGGGCCAAGTGGCTTGGATATGACTCACCCGAGTCAGTCATCGGCAAGACCGACTTCGATCTCTTCAGCGAAGAGCATGCCGCCGCCGCATTCGCCGACGAACAGCGAATCATGGAAACCGGAGAACCGGTGATTGGCATCGAGGAAAAGGAAACCTGGCCCGACGGACGGGTGACCTGGGTTTCGACCACCAAGATGCCCCTGCGCGACGATCACGGAAACATCATCGGCATTTTCGGGATCTCACGTGACATCACCGTCCACAAGGAACGCGAGATTCTCGTGAACCAGATGAAGGAGCAAATGGAGCTGGAACTCAGCCGTGCCAGCGAAGTGCAGCGTTCATTCCTCGCGGCGCGTCGCATCACCTATCCCGACAAACCCAGCACAGGAGCTGGCTCCATCGAAGTGATTCATGAATACCGCCCAAGTGGCCCCGTCGGCGGCGACTTCTTCTGCCTGCTGCCACTCTCGGAGACTCGGGTGGGCATCCTCATCGCCGATGTCATGGGCCATGGTGTCGGTGCCGCACTCACCGTATCCGCGCTGAATGCCATGGCGCGCAGCGAGGCCGCCAGGCTCTCGAAGCCCGATGCCTTTTTAGAGCGCCTGAACCGCCGCCTTCGCGAGGTTATTTCCCGCGAAGAAGTCTTTGAGTTCATTACGGCCTTCTACCTCGTCATCGATACGGCCGACGGCAGCCTCTCCTTCGCCACCGCCGGCCACCACTCGCCTTTGATCATGGAAGCCGGGACCAACAGGTCCCGACGACTCTTCGAGCATGACGACATCAAGGGACCGGCACTGATGCTGATCCCGGAACCGTCGTTTGCCACGGGTGAGAGCGAGCTGATGTCCGGGGATCGGCTTCTTCTTTTCACCGATGGACTGACGGAGATGCCCTCATCGCGCGATAGCGAAGACGACCTCGGCATCGAAGGGCTGATCGAGCTGCTCGGCAGCGTGCGGCGCGAAGGACTCGCTGATCTGGTCAGTGGCATCGCCGCAGCGGTCCTCGAGCTCTCTGGAGCCAAGAAATTCAACGACGACCTCTGCCTGATCGGCGTTGAATATCGAAACACCTGAAGTCCGCTCACGGCCGGTCGATCGCATCTTGAAATCCGCGACCTACTCACCGAGTTCCTTCACCCGGATATTGCGGAACATGACCTGCCCCGTTTTCGCTTGGTGAACTTGCAGCCCGAAGAACCCCTTCGAGTAGCTTCCGTCGTCAATCCAATGGGCGGCAGGAACGCCGTTCAACCAAGTCTTTACCACCTTTCCCTTGGCTTCGATGGTGATCCGATTCCAGCCTTGCTTGTCGAGAGCTTCACGGGCGGACTGGTGTTCCTTGAGCCATAGCGGGTAAAAATAGCCACCGCATGATTGGCCATAGACGCCGCCAGACCAGTGCCGATCACCGGTAATGCCTTCCATCTCCGCCTGAGGACCGAACACCTCATCGATTTCCCCCTTCTTCTTCACCGCCGCGCGAAACATCACGCCGGAATTCAGATCGACCTCCCACTTCAACTCACAAGTGAAAATGAAATCGGTGAAGTCCGCCCGATCGGTGCACAGGTAGGTGCTCGGCGTGCCCGGAACGACCGTTCCAACAATCATCCCGTCCTTCACCTCGAATTTCGCCTTGCCACCCTTCGGCGACCAACCCGTTAGATCCTTGCCATTGAACAGAGCCATGAAGCCCTCGTTCAGCTCAGGCTCCTTGTCCGTATTCAAAAGCATCTCTCCCGGTTTGGGCACATTCTCCTGAGTCTTGTAGCGCTCATACCAATGGCCCTGGCTGGGATCGAGCGTTCCCGCACCCGCATTGATACTTCCCAGCACACTCAGAACCCCAGCTTGGACCGCGATCCACTTCTTGATTGGCATTGTTTTCATCGCGCGGAATCTAGGCGAAGCTTCCCCCGAACGCACGCCCCGAATTTCGGAGACCCATGCCGATGGGCCTCAAGCGCGGGCGAAACGAGGGAGTCACGAACTCCGGTTTCACCGAAAAACCTCACATCATTTCCAGGACCTTCCGTGCCGCATTGTGACCGGGTATGCCACTCACCGCACCTCCACGCAACGCGCTGGAACCGCAGAGGAAGACATTTTCAAACTCGGTCTCCACACCCCACGTGCCAACCTGTTCCTGCTTTTCCGCAAAAGGAAAGGTCAACGCGTTCTGGAAGATGTTGCCACGGTAGAGCCCGAGCGCTTCCTCGATGTCCACCGGGCTTTTACCCTCGATGCAGTGAGCTCCGTCACGGTCGAGAGCGAGGCAATCCTCCAATGGCTCGTCCAGCCAACTGTTCACACTCTGAATGAACCCCTCCTGAGCACTCCTACTGATTGCTGCATTGTCCCTTTCAAACAAGGACCACGGAGTATCGAGGCCAAACAGGGTCATCGTGTGAAAGCCCTTTTCTCGCAATTCGGGGCCGAGGATACTCTCATCGGTTAGCGTGTGGCAGTAGATCTCGCATGGCAGTGTTTCAGGCAGCTGCCCCTCCGCCGCCTGGCGCTGGCTCAGCTCCATTTGCGCGTAGCCCTCGTGGCTATGAAACGTGCCGCAAAAAGCTTCGCGCGCCGCGTGGCGGTCCCCCTTGAGCTTCGGCAGACGGTGCAGCAGCATATTGATCTTGAAAACGGAGCCCTCGTCCGCAGCCTCCGCCTGATGGGGTCGTTTGAGGATTTCATCGAGCACGTTCGTGCCGAAGTTCACGAGCAGGAAACGCGCCTCGCTACGCTGCTCCACGCCATCCAGTGTGAAATCCACCACGCGCTTTTTCCCGCTCACATCGAGCGATCTCAGTTCGACACCGGTTCGCAGCTCCGCCCCCGCCTGCCGGGCCGCGCGTTCCAGTTCGCCCGCGACGCGGCCCATCCCGCCGACCGGCACTTTCCATTCGCCCGACTTGTTGCCAATCAGGTGATAGAGAAAACAGCGGTTCTGGATCAATGACTCGTCATGCGGATGCGTGGAGACACCGATCTTCGCGTCCGTGAAGACCAGTCCGCGCACCAGATCGGTTTGCAGATATCTCTCGACCGCGCCCCCAAGCGGCTCTTCCACGAGGCTGCGCCAGGCCTCGCGATGCCGTTCGTCCAAATCGAAGCGGGCCCGCAACTCCTGCTTCGCGACCAAGGGCTCCAGCATCGTGTCCCACACCTTTTCTGCGAAGATTCGCGAGAGATCGTAAAATCCCCTCATTCCTTCAAACTCCCGGTCGCTGCCCGTCAGGTCACGCATCGAGGCACGTGTCCGTTCATCGGATGAATTGCTCACCAGCAGCCCGTCATGGCGACCGTCCTCCCTCACATAGGGTGTGAAGGATCCGGTCGCACGTGAACGCAATTCAATCTTCAACCCGAGATCACGGATGATCTTCTGCGGAAAAAGGCTCACCAGATATGAGTAGCGCGACAGCCGCGCATCATAGTCGGGAAACACCTGCTGAGAGGTACTGGCACCACCGGCGTAATCGTTCTTCTCCAGCAGCAGGACACTCAGTCCCGCCTGTGCCAGATAAGCAGCCGCCACCAGCCCGTTGTGCCCTGCCCCGAGAATGATCACATCGTAGTTGGATTTCATCGTCATGCTTCCGAAGGACTTCTTCATCATTGCCGGAAAAGTTCAAGACTTGGATCGGCAATCCCCGTCGAAGAATCGGGCGATCGATTCCCTCGATCACACCTTGCCATGGTTCAGCCTGGAGTTTTTGGTAAGGCACTGCGGTCTCACGACTGCTCATTTTCCGACGGAGCGCGCTTTCGTCATCGCCGGAGCGCGGACTTTCAGCCATGAAATCTGTCAATGCTTTCGATTCGAAACCTGACCAAGCGATTTGGACTTCAAACCGCTGTCGACCGGCTTTCACTGGAAGTCCCAGAGGGCCAGATTGTCGGCCTGCTGGGGCCGAACGGAGCCGGTAAATCCACGACGCTCAAGATGCTCACCGGGCTGCTTGAGCCAACGGCTGGAACCGCCATCATCGCCGGCCACGATCTTCTCGCCGATCCGCTCGAAGTGAAACGCCATGTCGGCTTCGTGCCGGACTCGGGGGCCGTCTTCGAATCCCTAACAGGACTCGAATACCTCGAAATGGTCGCAGCGCTCTACGGCATCAATTCGCAAAAGGCCCGCGAGCGCATCGAGCAATTCCTGAGTTTCTTCGAGCTGGGATTCGATACTCTAACAGACAAACTCCTCGGAGCCTACTCAAAGGGCATGCGCCGCAAGGTGGTGATCACCGCCGCCCTGCTTCACAATCCCCAGGTCGTCTTCTTCGACGAGCCGCTCGACGGGCTCGACGCGAATGCCGCCGTGGGGTTCAAGGCTCTGATTCAGACGCTCGCACGGGAGGGCAAAACCATCGTCTACAGCTCCCACATTCTCGACGTCGTTGAAAGGGTCTGCGATCGCGTCGTGATCATCGACAAAGGGCAACTCAAGGTCGATGGCGTGCCGGCGGAGCTGGTTCGCGAACACGGTGCCCGCAGTCTGGAGCACTTGTTCACCGAGTTGACCGGAGGCAGCGACCTCGAACAAAGGGCGAGCGACTTCGCCCGGACATTCCGCGGATGAACGACGTGCCTTCCATCTCAAAAGTCCTTCGAAAGCTCTACCTGACGCTCTTTCTCCGTGGCCGCGGAGCACGGGGACTGGACAAGGACAAGGCACCCACGTCGATCGGCACCAAGCTTTCGCGGAGCATCTTGATGTATGCCCTGATCGGCCTGACGGTGATCTTCAGTGGAAAGAGCGACTTGTTTTTCCTCTCGCTGCATTTGCACGGGATGACCCTCGTCTTCCTCGCGCTCTTCGTTTCGGCCTCGGCCGGTGAAGTTCTCTTTAGTGAAAGCGAACCGGAGATCCTGCTTCACCGCCCCGTGACCGCCGCGCAGCTGCTCTGGGCAAAGGTGCGGGTGATGGTCGAAGTCAGCTTGTGGTTGGCAATCGCCTTCAACCTCGCCGGGCTGGTGCTGGGAGCGGTCAGCCCCAAGGGAAACCTCGCGTTTCCACTCGTCCATCTCATCAGCACACTGATGGCGGCCTTGTTCTGCACCGGAGGAATCGTGCTCCTCTATCAGCTCTGCCTGCGGCTCTTCGGTCGTGACCGATTGGAAAACCTGATGACCGCCACCCAGGTGTTGCTGGTGATCTCGATCATCGTTTTCAGCCAGATGGGCCCACGAATGATCAACGCCATGCCCGGCGACCTCGATCTCGCCAGCTTGCCGAAATGGATATTCCTCCTTCCCCCCGCCTGGTTTGCCGGATTCGACGCTTTTCTAACAGGTAAGGCCAGCGCCTTTAGCGGAATCCTGGCATTCGTCGCCGTAGCCGCTTCACTCGTCATCCCATGGCTGGCGGTCGTCCGGCTGGCCGGCAACTATCACTCCGGGCTTCAGAGCCTGTCTCAGGCACGCCCCGCGAAGCCTCTAGTTCCAGGGAAGCAGCGCATGATCGAACGCATCTGCAATTTGCCTCTGCTCCGCCCTTTCCTTCGTGACCCGCTCGTTGCCGCAGGCTTCCAGCTGGTTCTTGCTCATCTCGCCCGGGATCGTGATACCAAACTCCGCTTCTATCCCGGACTGGCCCCGATCCTTGTGATGCCCATCGTCTTCCTCATTCCTGGAGCCGGCAGCATGGACTCTTCCGCAGGCGTCGCGCTGGCCGGGGGCTACCTTGCGACCTTGCCACTGCTCGCCATGAATATCCTCCAGTTTTCAAGTCACTGGCAGGCAACCGATTTATTCCGCTACACCCCCATGCAGGGCCCCGGACCGCTCATTCACGGAGTCAGGCTGGCCGTCATGACCGTCGTCGCGGGCCCAGCCCTTCTGATCCTAGCCATTGCGGTATTCTTGATTCCCGGAGGAGCCTCCAAAATGGTCATGCTGCTCCCGGGAGTGATCGCGATGCCCGTCTTTGCCTATTTCGCCGGCGCATGGGGAAAAACCATTCCCTTTGCTCGTCCCAGTGAAGAGGCGAAATCCGCCGGGCGAGGTCTTTCACTGGTCGGCATGATGATCTCCTCCTTCCTCATCTCAGGAATCGCCATCGCCGCTCAAAAAATGGGCTTTCTCATGGGCTATCTCCTGCTCGAAGCAGCTCTGGGTTTCGCGCTTTGCCTGATCCTCAACAAGTCGATCGACGCGATCAAGTGGCCACCGGCCGAGTAGATCGGTCACAGAGGAAACTCATCGCCTCCCCCCTCCAGATCTCCACCTTCCTCGAAGTCGACTTCGCGCACCCGCTTGCGATCGCGCCAGTATTCAACTTGCTTGCGGAGCGTCTCACGGAGATTCATCGCATCAGAGACCGCTTCGAGCTCCACCTTTGGGTGCGAGCGGTCAGAGGTTTCGAGATAGAGCGAGGAAAGCCCAAACATCCGAAACCAGAACGGACGCTCCATGGTGGTATCCTTCACCCGATACAGCTCGACTTCGTCGATCGTTTGATTGAGCACCCCCGAGTAAAGGCGGAGCCGCTCGGTGGTGAGCTCATAAACGCGACAACGCACCTTTAGAAATTCCCAGATCATCCAAGCAAGTGGCAGCACAATCGCCGCCCATGCCAGAGGGAAAAAGGTCCCGCCCACGCCGATTCCAGCGATCAGCAGGAGCCCCACCAAGAATTTACCCAGATTCAGAACCTGTGACGGGCTGCCCTTCCAGAGAATGTCTTCACTCATATGAGCAGACTATCTCCCGGCAGCCCTCCCGATGCGAGTAGAGAAATTGACCGACTTTGGAGCTGGGCATGAGATTCAGGCAGTGCCGTTGACGATGATGTCGAGGAAGCTCTGAGGCTCCAAGGCCGCACCACCGATCAGCGCTCCATCGATGTCCGGGCAGGCCATCAACTCTGCGGCATTGCCGGGCTTGACGCTGCCACCATACTGAATCCGGATCTTAGCGGCGGGATCAGCGCCGAACTGCTCCGCAACGAGCGAACGGACAAAAGCGTGGGCTTCCTGCGCCTGCTGGGCACTTGCTGTGACCCCGGTACCAATCGCCCAGACAGGCTCGTAGGCAATCACCGTGTCCTGAAGATCACGCTCCGTGAGATCCTTCATGCCAATGGAAACCTGACGACGAAGCACTTCCTCGAGCTTGCCACCTTCACGCTCTTCGAGCGTTTCACCGATGCAGAAAATCGGGCGAAGGTTCACTTCACGCGCCTTCAACATCTTGGCATTGATCGTTTCATCGCTCTCGCCGTAGATGGCTCGGCGCTCGCTGTGTCCAAGGATCACGTAGTGAAGATAGAACTCCTTGAGCATCATCGCGCTCACTTCCCCGGTAAATGCTCCAGAGTTGTGCTCAGAACAGTTCTGCGCCGCAAGCGCCACGGCCGAAACGTTCCCAAACTTCTCGGCGGCCTTGGCCAGCGAGACAAATGGAGGAGCAATGACGATGTCAGCCGGGAACGTCTTCTGCTGGATCTTGGAAAGGAAACTATCAGCGAACACCTCGGTCTCGGACGGGCCTTTGTTCATCTTCCAGTTGGCGGCGAAAATCGGTTTGCGGATCATAGAATTATCGTTGTTTAGCAGTTTCTGGGCTCGAAAAGAATCAAACATCGCTCAGCGCCGCCACTCCCGGGAGCGTCTTGCCTTCGAGAAGTTCGAGAGAAGCACCACCACCCGTGGAAATGAAGGTCATTTTATCGTCGAGACCGAACTTGTTGACAGCCGTCACCGAGTCACCACCGCCGACGATCGTCACACCGTCGCTGGCAGCCATCGCCTCGGCAATTGCGCGAGTTCCCTTGGCGAAGCTTTCCAATTCGAAAACACCCATCGGACCATTCCAGATGATCGTCTTGGCCTTGGCAATCTCGGCAACAAATTCCTCGATGGCGACATCGCCGATGTCAATGCCTTCCCAGCCATCCGGGGTGCCACCACCCTTTTCGTAGGACTCCGAGCACTTGGTTTCAGCACCTTCCTTGAATTCCTGAGTCATCCGGGTGTCGGCAGGAAGCAGGAAACGAACGCCCTTGGCCTTCGCGTTGGCGAGGATTTCGAGGGCCAGATCAAGCTTGTCGGCCTCCACGCGGCTGTTGCCGGTTTCGTACCCCTGAGCCTTGCGGAAAGTATTCGCCATCGCACCACCGATGAGAAAGGCGTCGGCCTTCTCCATGAGGGCACTGATCACTTGAATCTTATCGGAAACCTTCGCCCCACCCATGATGACAAGGAAAGGCTTCTCGGGAGACTCAAGCTTACCGACGAGATACTCAAGCTCGCGAGCCATCAAGAAACCCATCGCACTCTGCGATACGTGGTGCGTCACTCCTTCAGTCGAAGCGTGGGCGCGGTGAGCCGTGCCGAATGCGTCGTTGACATAGATCTCAGCCGATCCCGCAAGTTGCTTGGCGAAGGCTGAATCATTGGCTTCCTCCTCATGGTGGTAACGGGTGTTCTCAAGCAGCAGGACCTGCCCCGCCGGAAGACCCGCGCGCATCGCAGCGGCTTCGTCGCCCACGCAGTCGGGCGCAAGCGCTACTTCGCAACCAAGAATGGCACCAAGTCGGGCCGCAGCAGGAGCCAGCGAAAACTCAGGATTGGCCTCACCCTTCGGACGACCAAGGTGCGAACAAAGAACCAACTTCGCTCCGCCATCGAGAAGATGCTTGATCGAAGGAACCGCCCCTTGAATCCGTGTATCGTCAGTGATTTCGCCTTCTTTGAGCGGGACATTGAAATCCACTCGCATGAGCACCTCTTTCCCCTGCACGTCGAGACCTTGAATCGAAAGTTTAGCCATCGGCGGGAATGCCGCATATCCGACGGGGTCGAGTCAAGCCTCGCTTGGTCTTGATTCGCACTTTGCCCTCTCCATCGATTGCCAATTTTTGAGGTTTCATGCCCGTTCATCCCATCGCAATAATCCCCCCATGATCGACCGAATCCTCGCCAAACGCATCGTCCCCGTCGTCGTCCTCGATTCCGCCAACGACGCCGAACCCCTCGCCGAAGCCCTGCTGGCCGGAGGATTGGACATCATGGAAATCACGTTCCGCACCGCTGCTGCCGCCGAATCCATCGAACGAATTGCCAAGTCATTCCCCGAAATCCTGCTCGGAGCCGGCACCCTTCTGGAAGCCGATCAAGTCGCCCGTGCCAAGGACGCTGGCGCCGTTTTCGGCCTCGCGCCCGGCCTTAATCCCGCCATCATCGCCAAAGCCAAGAAAGTCGATTTGCAATTTTCCCCCGGCGTCATGACGCCCTCCGATGTCGAGCAAGCGCTCGCCCTCGGATGCAAACTGCTCAAATTCTTCCCAGCCGAGGCTGCGGGTGGACCCGCAATGCTGAAGGCGCTCGCCGGCCCCTACGCCCACACCGGCGTCAAATTCGTGCCGACCGGTGGGATCAGCTCAAAGAATCTCGCCGACTACCTCTCGCTTCCTGGCGTCGCCGCCATCGGTGGCTCGTGGATGGTCGACAAAAAGCTCGTCGCAGATGGCAATTGGTCCGAAATCACTCGGCTGACCCAAGAAGCCTTGGCCTCCGCAGCGGCTATTGGAAATGACTGAAGAAATCTTGAGATTCAGCAAAAAACCTCTTGCGCAAGGTCGCCCGATCGCTAGGTTGTCGGCCCGCACCGAAAGAGGCGCAACAAACACAATCGCGGGGTGGAGCAGCCAGGTAGCTCGTCAGGCTCATAACCTGAAGGTCATGGGTTCAAATCCCGTCCCCGCCACCATTCTTTAAGCCCTGTAAGTCAATCACTTACAGGGCTTTTTGTTGCCCGTTTCACAAGACCCCGAAAAGCCCTGAAGAGCCGGCAAATGCGGGTTTTAACGCGATCGATTCCAGGAACCGCTACCGGGAAAATCCCCTCCAATTTTTCCGCTGACCCGAAGGGCGTCCCCATAGTCGGGGATCAGCCCAAGAATCCGCCATTGATGAGAAACTCATACGCCCCAATCACAGTCAGAAAAGCGACATTCCTGAAACCGCGATACCCATCGCTAAAAACATCCTCAACGATCGTCACAAGATGCCCTTCGCAACTGTCAGATTGTTCGGGCCAGTATTAATTCCAAGATCGCATTCCACTATTCCCACTTGCAACCATCGCCACTGCCGCCAAACCTCCCCGCATGCAAACCGCTTCTTATTTCAGGGACATGTTCGGGCTCGAAGGAAAAACCGCCGTCGTCATCGGTGGCACCGGGGAACTCTGCGGCGTGATGGCTGAAGGCCTCGCCCGCGCTGGAGCCGAGGTCATCCTCGTCGGACGCATCCGCGAAAAGGCCGAGAAACGCCTCGCCAGCATCACCGAACACGGCGGGAAAGGATACTTTCTTCCCTGCGACGTCACTTCACGCGACTCCCTCAAGGATCTGCTCGACGAAGTCATCCGCCAATCCGGCAAGGTCGATATCCTCGTCAATGGTGCCGGCATCAACGCCCCCACCCCCTTCCTCGACATCCCTGAGGACGAATTCCAGCGGATCATCGACACCAACCTCAGTGCGGTATTCCGCACCATGCAGGTCTTCGGCAAGTATTTCATCGATGAGGCCATTCCCGCCTCGATCATCAACCTCGGCTCCATGTCCGGCCTCGTGCCCCTCAGTCGCGTCTTCACCTACTCGGCCACCAAGGCCGCCGTTCACAACCTTTCCAAAAACCTCGCCCGCGAATGGGCCGAGTATTCCATTCGGGTCAACACCCTCGTCCCCGGCTTTTTCCCCGCTGAGCAGAACCGCAAGGTCCTCGATGAAAGCCGCGTCCTCGACATCCTCCGCCAGACCCCAATGAGCCGCTTCGGTAACCCCGAGGACCTCGTCGCCGCGACGATCATGCTCGCTTCGAACAAGGCCTCTTCCTTCATCACCGGCGCGGAAATCGTCATCGACGGCGGCTTCAACGCCATGTCGATCTGACGAAGTGGCGCTTCCCGAGGTGCCGCCGGCGTCCCCCGTAAGCTCTGGCGAAGGAGGATGGGGGGGCAAGGCCGCTTTCAGCCGCCCGTATCGCCCTTACAAAATCCGCAAAAACCTTCGCACCGTGCCACTTGCGCCGGGGCCATTGTCGGTGTATGGCGTCCACCTCAGGGGCTGATTTCAAGCTTCTCAAAACAATTTCTCACATGATCAAGTGGATCCTTCAGAAGATCGTTGGCTCAAAGAACCAACGCGAATTACGCCGAATCAAGCCAACCGTCGAGCGTATCAAGGAAATCGAAGAGGCGCTCCAGCAGGAGCCCGAGGGAAAACTCTTGGAGTTCACCGAAAAGTGGAAAAGCCACCTCGCCCGCTACCACGACCTTCACGCCCCGGCCAAACCCGCACTCGAGCGCATGGAAGCCGCTCAGCTCGAAGAAGCCGCCAAACTCGTCGCAGACCGCCTCGACTCGCTCCGCGAAGAATTCCCGCAACTGCCTGCAAGCGTCGCAGCAAACGTCGATTCCATCGAGGAAGCCAAAGCCGCTTTCCGCGAAATCGAGCCGGAATTCCGCCTAGCCCGCGCCCGCTATCTCGATCAGATTCTTCCCGAAGCCTACGCCGTCGTCAAAAACGCGGCACGCCGGATGTGCGGATCGAAGATCATGGTCAACGACCATGAACTCGCGTGGGAAATGGTCCACTTCGACGTCCAGCTCGTCGGGGGTATCGCTCTGCACAAGGGTATGATCGCGGAAATGCAGACCGGTGAAGGCAAGACCCTCGTCGCTACCCTGCCCGTTTACCTCAACGCCCTCACCGGTCTTGGCGTCCACATCGTCACCGTCAATGACTACCTCGCCCGACGCGACTCCGAATGGATGGGCGCACTCTACAAATACCTGGGACTTACCGTCGGCTGCATCCAAAACCAGATGCCGCCATGGGAACGCCGCGACCAGTATCAGTGCGACATCACCTACGGCACCAACTCGGAATTCGGCTTCGACTACCTCCGCGACAACGGCATGGCCTCTTCCAAGGAAGACCAAGTCCAGCACGGCCACTACTTCGCCGTCATCGACGAAGTGGACTCGATCCTCATCGACGAAGCTCGGACACCCCTCATCATTTCAGGTCCCTCGACCGTATCCAGCCATCAATTTGATCGCTACAAGCCACTCGTCGAACAACTCGTCAAACGCCAGACCACCCTCTGCAACGACCTCATCGTCGAAGGCAAGAAGGCACTCGAAGAGGAAGACATGGAAAAAGCCGGTCGCGCGCTTTTCAAAGTCAAACTCGGCCAACCGCGTAACCGCCAGTTCATGCGCCTCATGCAGGAGCCGGATGTCCGCCGCTTGATGGAAAAGACCGAGCTCTCCTTCTATCAGGACGCGCAAAAGAAGGCGCTCTTCGACCTCAAGGAAGAACTCTACTTCACCATCGACGAGAAGGCCCACGACGCCGACTTGATGGAAACCGGACGTCTTTTCCTTTCACCTGATGAACCGGAATCCTTCGTGCTCCCAGACCTCGGCACGCTCTATGCCGAAATCGATGCCGATCCTGAACTCACCGACGAAGAACGTGCGGTGCGCAAGGAAGGCCTTCAGGAGAAGCTCGATCACCAAGCCGAGAAGATGCACAACATCTCTCAGCTTCTAAAAGCCTACTGCATCTACGAAAAGGATGTTCAGTATGTGGTTACGGACGGCAAGGTCATCATCGTCGATGAGAACACCGGCCGTGAAATGGCAGGCCGCCGCTGGTCGGATGGCCTTCACCAGGCTGTCGAAGCGAAGGAAGGAGTCGCCATCGAGAAGGAAACGCAAACCTACGCGACGATCACCATTCAGAACTACTTCCGCCTTTACGAAAAACTCGCCGGCATGACCGGAACCGCCGAAACCGAAGCGGCCGAGTTTTCCGACATCTACAAGCTCGACGTTCTGCCGATTCCCACCAATCAGCCGAACCAACGCGAGGACCTCAACGACCAGGTCTTCAAAACCCGTCGAGAGAAATACAACGCCGTCGTCGCCAAAATCGAAGATGCCCACAAGAGGGGCCAGCCCGTTCTCGTCGGCACCGCATCGGTCGAAGCATCGGAGACCGTTTCGCGCATGCTCAAGCGTGCCAAGATCCCGCACAACGTGCTGAACGCCAAGTTCCACATGCAGGAAGCCGAGATCATTTCCAACGCCGGCCAGCGCGGAGGAGTAACCGTTTCCACCAACATGGCCGGCCGCGGAACCGACATCAAACTCGGTGAAGGCGTCGCAGAGGCCGGCGGACTCTTCGTCATCGGCACGGAGCGTTACGAATCACGCCGCGTCGACCGCCAGCTGCGCGGTCGTTGCGCCCGACAGGGCGACCCCGGCATGAGCCAGTTCTACATTTCGTTCGAAGATGACCTGATGCGAAACTTCGCCGCCGCTGACCGCATGACCTCGATGATGGAGCGCTTCGGTATGGAAGACGGCGAAGCCCTCGAACACTCGTGGCTCAACAAGTCGGTCGAAACCGCACAGAAACGTGTCGAGCAGCGCAATTACACCTGGCGTAAGCGCGTCCTCGAATTCGACGACGTGATGAACAAGCAGCGCGAGGTGGTCTACGGCTACCGCAACGAAGCCCTCAGCACCGAAAATCCGCGCGACCTCGTCGATGAAGTCATCGCCAAGGTCATCCCTGAAAAAGTCAGCGAGTTCCTCCACGATCGCGACGAAGAATCACCGGACTACAACGAGCTGATGCAATGGGTCAACATGACCCTGCCGATCCGCGTCGCTCCTGAGGACCTCGACGTCACTCAAAAATCAGCCGAAGAGATTTCCGAATTCCTCGTCAGCCGCGTCAAGGAAACCTACGATCTCCGCACTCGTGACCTCCCACCCGAAATTCTCGATGCGGAGGAACGCCGGATGATCATGGTCGCCATTGATAAACAGTGGCAGGCCCACCTTTACAACATGGACGCCCTGCGCGAAGGCATCACCCTCCGCGCCCAAGGCCAGAAGGATCCCCTCATCGAGTATAAGAACGAAGCTTACAACCTCTTCGTCACCCTGATGGGAAGCATCGAGCAGGAAGCCCTTCAGAACCTCTTCCGCTCCGCCGCCAAGATCGAGCAGTTCCTCCAACAGCTTCACAACGCCCCGCAGAACCTGCAAAGCGCGGGTAACGCAGGCATTTCACAGGCCAACGTCGCCAGCTCCGGCAGCTCAGCCGCAATCGATCCTGCGACCATCCCGGGAAGCGGTGAACTCAAGCTGAACCTGCCCAAGCGCCGCCCACCAAGCTTCAATATCGACACCGTGGGCCGCAACGCCTCCTGCCCCTGCGGCTCCGGCAAGAAATTCAAGCAATGCTGCGGACGTGAGGCCTAGCTCGAAGTCCTAACTTCAACCTGGTCTCCGGAAGAGGAGACCAGCAGGCTCGCATGGAGCGACCGGAGGAAGCTCCAGTGCAGTGGCAGAGAAGCGTAAAAACCCTCAAATTCGGGTCAATTCCTGCCTTGACAAGGTAGCCCGATCCAACGAGCCTCCGCGCCCGACCTAAAAGGAACGTAGAAAGAACTAAGAATGAGCGACCAAGACATCCGTGGAGTGAACGTCAAGAAAGGCGAACCGGTAGACCGTGCCCTGAAGCGCCTGAAGACCAAGCTGGATACCGAGGGCATCCTCGAAGAAATGCGTCGCCGTCGTGCTTTCGAATCCCCAACTCAACGCAAGATCCGTAAGATGCGCACCGCGCCCAAGCGCCACAAAGTACGCTGGCGCTACGTGAGTGCTGGTCAGGAAGCCAAGGCTGAAGAAGCCGCTGCTGCGCGCGCCGCCGCCCAAGCATAAACCTCGGCAACGGGCTGTAGAATTTTAGAAACGGACGCCCGGAAGGGCGTCCGTTTTTGTTGATATTCGCTCCCTTTTTCGCTGCCAGAATCTTGAAGCGAGAGAACCTTGTGGAGTCCCCTCCAAGCCTCTAGGGCTGAATCCCTCGTCCTTGAATCGAACCATCCGAGAATGCCACGATTCAACAAGGACGACGAAACCTGGCAGCCGCCACTCAAGCAAAGCGCTTGACCAGCAGTGAGGCGTTGTGCCCGCCGAAGCCAAAGCTATTGCTCAAGGCGATGTCCACCTTCGCCTCGCGTGCCACGTGCGGAACGTAATCCAAGTCGCACTCAGGATCCGGGTTGTCGAGGTTGATGGTCGGAGGAATGATGCCATCCCGGACCGCCATCAAACAGGCCGCCAATTCGACACCACCCGCCGCTCCCAGCAAGTGACCGGTCATCGACTTGGTCGAGCTGACGATCAGGCCATTCTTGGCGTGATCCTTGAAAGTACGCTTGATTGCCTTCGTTTCGCAAATGTCGCCAAGGCCCGTCGAAGTACCGTGAGCATTCACATACTGCACGTCCTCAGGATTCACACCACCGTGGTGAAGCGCCATGTCCATGCAGCGGCTCGCCCCCTCACCCTCTGGATGCGGAGACGTCAGGTGGTAAGCATCGGCGCTGATGCCGTAGCCAATCAATTCCGCGTAAATCGTCGCACCACGCTTCTGCGCGTGCTCTAGGGTTTCGAGAACCACCACACCGGCCCCCTCACCCATGACAAATCCATCACGATCGACATCGAAAGGACGCGAGGCCCGCTGCGGATCATCGTTGCGAGTGCTGAGCGCCTTCATGTTGCCGAATCCAGCAAGACCGCATGGCAGAATACTCGCTTCAGCACCGCCGGCGATCATCACATCGGCGTCGCCGAACTTCATGATCCGCCACGCTTCGCCAATCGAGTGGTTCGACGTCGCACAAGCGGTCACAATCGACATGTTGGGTCCACCGAATCCAAACTCCATCGAGAAAATCCCGCTCGAAATGTTCGCAATCATCATCGGGATCAGGAAGGGCGACACGCGACCGATCTTACCCTCCACGATCTTGGAGTGCTCGTTTTCAAGCGTGCCTAGGCCGCCAATGCCGCTACCGAGCATCACACCCGTACGGAATTTATCGACACACTCAGGATCAACACCTGAATGATCGAGCGCCATGCGCGCGGCTGCCACCGAGAGCTGCACGTAGCGATCCGCGCGACGGCAATCCTTGGGATTCTTGAAGAAAATCTCGGGATGGAAGTCCTTTACCTCACCAGCGATCTGGCAGGAGTAGGGCGTAGGATCAAGATGAGTCACCCGGGCAATCCCGCTGCGGCCAGCCTTCATGGCCTCCCAAGTGCTTTCCAGGTCGTTGCCCAAGGGGCTGACACAGCCGATTCCAGTAATGACGATTCGTCTTTCGCTCATGAGTTGATTGCGCGATGCAGGTTTCGCCGTGCTTAAATGCTGCTTTCGGGGGTGGCAAGCCTCATCCCAATGACTGAGGACCTCCTCGTTTGGTTTTTGCACCACATTCCGGGCAATTCACCACATCTTGGCGACCAGAGTCCTCGAAAACCGCCAGACAAAGCCGACAAACGATCCGTTGCCGCAAGGAACGTTTCTCCGCGTTGCTCGCCGCCCAGCGAGACATCCAACCGAAAAACGCCACCAAGCACATCGCCACACCAACGACCACCAAGGCCAATTCCGTTAAAGTTAGTTCAATCATGGCTCAACCGTTGATTCGACCACCAGCCAGCCGTCCTTGTCACCATGGTCCATGACCCGAGCACGGCCCAGCCAGCCAACCAGATCCGCAGGCGTTTCCTCCGGACTCAGAGGCGTCACTTCCATGATTCTTCCATCTGCCTGGTATCCGACCAAAAAGCGCCGCCCCGAAGCTGCCACCGCATTCTTCGCCGCAAGCGGCAAACGAGGCAGCTGCAATGATGGACCGGACCCTGACCTCACAACTCTGACTCCAAGCGTGGTCTCGCGGGTTTGTTCACCGACCTCTCCCGCAGAAATACTCGGGAGAGGCGGAAAATAGCTGATGTCACCCGCAGTCGTCTTCCGGATCGCTTCATTGGTCAGCTCAAGCGGAACAGGCTGCGGCCGGTAGGGCGGGCGATCTCTCCCAGCCTCGCGCAAAGCCTGCCCCCTCAATGCGGCGTATGCCGGATCGGCCGCCGGATTCCAAGGAAAAGGATACGGCCCGGCTTCGATCGCCATCGCCTCCAACCAATGACCACCTGCCTCATTGGAAACCAGCACCAGACCTGCCCGCTGTTTTTCCTCGGCAGGTCTTGCTGCTCCGCGAACCCGCACCAGCGCGGCAAGTACTACGGAAACCAATCCCACCAACAGCACCGCCACAACAAACGACGCCGTGCTCGTCAAAGGCACTCGCCAACTGAAGACCAGACCTGATTCCTGGTCCTGGCGTTGAAGTTTGGAACGCGTTCGAAACATCGGCTCTACTGAGATACTGAAGAATGCATGGAACGGCCCAGAAGATATACGCGAAAACCCTGCTGCAACGCCGTCTCCGCCACCCGACGTTCATACGAAGCGGAAATCTCTGCATCCGATCGGATGTAAACCGTCGGCACCGTCACCGATTTCTCACGACGTTCCGCCAACTGCTGGATGAGCTCGCTTTCCGTCACTTGTTTCCTCTCCAGCCAGATCACCGCAGGATTGCCTTGAGTAATCGTAATCACCGCTGCATTCGGGTCCCATTCGACTTGATAGCGCGACATCGGCATTTCCACACGGACTCCAGAATACCTGACAAAAGACGGCCCAAGTAGAATGAACACCAGCAGGAGGGCGCACAAATCAAACAGAGGAATCGCGTGCAGGAAGCCCGCCCTTTCCGGCAATGTACTGACCAACTTCATTTCTTGGGATCCGGCCGATCGCGCGTTGCAATACTTTCACGAATCAACACCATGCCCTCTTCAGATCGGGCATCGCAGACGATGTTCACCATCTCGATTCCGGTTCGCTCGATCCGATGGAAAAGGCGCTTCGCCCTTGCGTGGAAATAGACGTAAAATAGATAGGCCGGGATCGCGACAATGAGACCAAATGCCGTCGACACCAACGCCTGAAACACCCCTTCGGAAAGATCCACCGAAATGGCTCCCTCACTTTGCTCACGCAGACCTTGGAAAAGATCCGTTAGACCCAACACCGTGCCAAGCATACCGACCAGTGGCGCAAGCAAGGAAATCGCGAGAATCGCCCGCAGGTTCTTCTCAATCCGCGGGACCTCGAGTTGGCCGGCTTCCTGCGCCACATCACGCAGGTCCCGACGGTCGAGATGGTGCCTCAGCAAAACCGCATGAGCCACCCGAGCCACCGGTCCCGGAGCCCGCGCCGCCTCATGCAGAGCCTCCGCATAGGCCTTGCGGCGGACGTGATTGGAGAAACCCACAAGAAGATCCCCGACGTTGATCCGCGCGCGGTGAAAGAAAAACAGCCGCTCAATCACGAACACCGCCCCAAAGAAAGCCAGTGCAAGCTGAAGCCAGATAATCGGACCTCCTCTTTCGAGAAGCCCAGATGGATCGAACAATTCGGTCGGCATGGGAAGAGCCTAACGACGCCCCCCCTGCTTTGACCAGCACGACGAAGAAGAAACAAGAGACTCCTCTGCAAGCCCCTATTGTCCCAAGCAATTACGCCAAGGCCCTTTACTCCACCGCCCGCACTCTCAGAGCCCGCAGAGAAAACAAACCTGCTGTCGTCTCGTCGATCTTCCGCGCCCCATCCTTGCGCCTCTCTCCGAAATACTCCCTTCTCCCCGCAAACACCCCTTCCACAAAACTCCGGCTCCCAATCGCCACCCCATCGCTGAAATACCGCACCCGGCACCTCAGCAGTTCCGAAAGACTCAGCTGTCCTCCTTTCGCCAAAACCTGCTTCGCCTCCTCCTTCGAGATCCCTTTCCGTTCCGAGGATACCGCAGAAGCCTCCACCTCCACCCCTTCCCCAAACAACCAGCAGCGATACCACTCCGCAGCGCTTAGATCCGACGGCCCGGCCTTCTCGTTCCACGAATCCAGCGGCGAATCCACCACCCGGCACAGCCCACGCCGCGCCCGCTTCGAACCCGCCACCGCCTCCGCATAACCGCACCATCGGTAGTCCTTCGGATCCTTCGCCAAGCCCGCCCTAACAGGATTCAAATCAATGTAAGCCGCCATCGTCCGCAGCGCATCGCCATCCTGCACCAGCACGCTTTTGTAGCGATCCATCCACAGCGTCCCACGCCGGCCGTGGTGCTTGTTGAACCAGCGCGAAAAGCGCTCCTTCAGCTCCTTGACGAACTGCGAGAGATTGCAAAAACGACTCCGATACCGCTCTAACAACTCCTCAGCAGGCCCATTCATTCCCTTTGAGCGAAGATCGGAAAGCTCATGGCGTAGCGCCGTCACATAAGCCTTCGAGTAAAGCAGCGTCAGGTGTTCCAGCAGCTTCTCCTCGCCCTCCGGCCCCTCGAAGCGACGCAGGAACTTTGCCCGATCCGGCACC
>CAZVMS010000033.1:0-2662 GCA_964628795.1 uncultured Haloferula sp.
GAGCCACTGTGTCAAAACCGCGTGTCGTGTCCTCCCTCCATATAATCGCGGGCTTTTTCACGACTTCACCGCATTTTCAGCAGCCATCATGCCGAACACTTCTGGTTCGGCGTTCTCTTTTATCTGGGATAATTGACAGAAAGGCCGATCCTTGCCGTCATTCAGAATGATGTTCCGACCAAGGTTGGGGGAAGTCTGGGAGCAGGTTCGGATCCCAACGTATTACTTCAGGATTTGTTTACCTTCAGCTCGGAGTCGATCCATGAGGCACAGCGCCCCGAGCTCGTTGTATGGCCGGAATCGCCGTGCGGCTTCCCGCCCTTGAATCCGCAATCGATTGAGATGCCTGCGGCTGACAGCACTCGAGAACACCAGCTGAGCTTGCAGCATCTCAGGCAAAAGCGTCCAAGCCGTATTTGTCGATACCCGGAGAACGCTCTACAGCCGCACCGGTGATCTCTTCGGGTGGATCCTGCTCCTTGCTTTAATTCTCGGGATTGTGGGTCATCTCCGGCCCCATTTCCCGCGCAGCGAGCGAGCGACAAGCAGGTCCTAGAGTTCGTCAAAAAGCCTCAGCCCTGGTCCTTCCAAGGAGGCTCGACACCCGCGGGCTTGCCCCCTAAACACGCCCGCACTCTTATGAAACCGACACTACTCGTTCTCGCCGCTGGCATGGGCTCCCGATATGGCGGGCTGAAACAAATGGACCCGATGGGCCCGAATGGGGAAACCGTCCTCGATTACTCGGTTTTCGATGCCATCCGCGCTGGTTTTGGCAAAGTGGTCTTCGTCATCCGCGAGGATTTCGCCGAGGCATTCAAAGAAGGGGTCGGAGCCCGCTTCGCCAATCGCATCGAGGTCGACTACGCTTTCCAAAAGCTCGATGACCTCCCCGAGGGCTTCTCGGTTCCTGCGGATCGCTGCAAACCATGGGGCACCTCCCACGCCGTTCGGGCCGCCCGCCACGTGGTCGATGGACCATTCGCCGTCATCAACGCCGACGACTTTTACGGAGCCGACGCCTATCAAGTGATTGCCAAGTGGTTCGCGGCAAACAACGCCAGCGGCGGCAAAGACCACTACGCGATGGTCGGCTACCCACTGCGCAACACGCTTTCCGAGCACGGCGCCGTCAATCGCGGCATCTGCCAGACCGATGAGGCAGGACTCCTCACCGACGTGGAAGAAGTCGTCGACATCGCCCGAGGTGAAGATGGCATCCCGCGCGGCAAACGGATCGACAGCTCCGTCATCGAAGTCGACGCCGACAGCCCGGTCTCGATGAACTTCTGGGGATTCACCCAGAGTCACTTCGCTCAGCTCGAAGAGCACTTCATTGCGTTCCTCAAGGAGAAGGGCAGCGAACTAAAGTCCGAATGCTACATTCCGACCGTGGTTGATGATTTGATCAGAAACAAGGTCGCCGACTGCGCGGTGCTCGAAACCACAGCCTCGTGGTTCGGCGTGACCTATCCGGATGACAAGCCACACGTCGTCGAGTCCATCGCTGCGCTGATTGAAAACGGAGCTTATCCAAGTCCCCTCGCCTGAATCTCTCGATTTAGAGCGGGTCGTCAGCCCTCGCTTTCGGCCTGCTCCTTGCGGCGGCGCGCCAGTTCCCACATCAGCACGGCCGATGTCGCCGCCGGGTCGAGCGCGCCGGAATCCGCCTCGACGGGCACCTGGGTCAGCGCATCGCAAGCAGCCTGCCAGAACCGCCCAAGTCCTTCGTTTTCCGCACCGATGACAATCGCCAGCCGCCCTGGCTCGATGGCCAGTGATTCGAGGGGAACACTTCCATCACCCGCTGCACCACCGATCAAGGTGAAGCCTGCCGTCTTGAGGCAGCGAAGGATCTGACCGCCATCCGCCACCCGAACAGGAATGCGGAAAATCGCGCCTGCCGACGATCGAACCGCGCGCCGCTCGAAGGGAGAAATCCCTTCTCTGCCGAAGATTACCGCCTTCGCCCCAAGCGCTGCCGCATTTTTCAGGACCGCACCCGCTTGCTCTTCGCAGAAAAGGCGCGGACACACGACGACCAAGGCGTCATCATCGAGCTCCTTCATCAACGTCGCAACATCAGAAGTCTCTTCGGGCAGCTTGGTTAACCCTAGCACTCCCTCATGACTTTCAGAGCTGCCCAAACGATCCAGTTCCTCGCTCGGGCACCGAAGCAGCTCCAAGCCACTCCACTCGGGCGGTTCCCAGTCACAGCTCTCGCCCGCTAGGATTCCCGCCAGATCCCACCAACCCGCCACAGCCGCCTCCACGGCGAGCCGCCCTTCCAAAACCACCCACGGATCTTGCCGCTCAAGGATCTGCATCCTCAATTCCTTGACCCAGTCTGGTTCCTCTTCCACGACCAAGGATC
Organism: uncultured Haloferula sp.; assembly: GCA_964628795.1. Lineage (GTDB taxonomy): Bacteria > Verrucomicrobiota > Verrucomicrobiia > Verrucomicrobiales > Akkermansiaceae > Haloferula. The sequence continues at coordinate 2,375 of CAZVMS010000033.1, forward strand.
TAGCCTCTTGGGCCGACTCCGTCCATCCTTGGACGATCATCAAACTTATTTCTCATCCTGAATTGCATAAAATTGTCGGTCCATACGCGCATTCCATGCCGTTTCGGCACCTCAAAACTCCCTTTTTCTTGAAAAAAACATCGTTCGCTCAGAAGTGTTCGGCATGATGGCTGCTGAAAATGCGGTGAAGTCGTGAAAAAGCCCGCGATTATATGGAGGGAGGACACGACACGCGGTTTTGACACAGTGGCTCCGGGCGGCGGCGTGGCATCAGGACACGCGTCGCCA
>CAZVMS010000034.1:0-7201 GCA_964628795.1 uncultured Haloferula sp.
GCCAAGAGCATCTTCCGTCGAGGATTCGAAAGCCTCCACCGCATGCTGATCCGCCCGCAACGTTTCGCCGAAGCACTCTCTGAGTTTTTTGAAGTGATTATCAGACGACCTCTGATTCGAAATTTTGTCGTGTAGTGTGTAATCGAAACATCAAACCCGGGGCTGAAGGGAATCGGGAAATCACTCGATACTCATTTAGCGCAGATGGATCACGCGTAGTCTACAGGGGAGATGACGAAACTGATAATCTCGTTGGGATCTATTCCGTGGGGACAGGGGGGACAGGGCGGGTTCTCCTCAGCGAGGCTGACAATCCAAATGGTGCGAGTGAATATTGGATTGCGCCTGATAGCTCGAGAGTGGTCTTTTCAAGCTATCGGGCCGAGTTTCCAAGTACCCCGGGGTATCGATTATTTTCTTGTCCAATTTCGGGTCCCAATTCCGCGCTGGTTGACCACTTGCCCATTGGTAGTATCGCATCGTCCAGTGTGTCAATTTCACCGATCATCGGGTTCACCGATGATTCGCAATCGTTCGTAGTGGCGGGTTTCCGCTTTTTTGACGGGCCTTCGAGCATCAGTGAATTTGGGTTCGCTTTTCAGGAAACTCTTCCCATCGCGTGTCGGCTAGCTTCCAGTCAATATAGTTTTCCACTTGCCCCGCTATCGGCGCAATCGAGGTTCAATTTTGGTCCTGTCGGGGTTGTTTCTGAAGTGGATGGGGTTGTGGTCGCCGCCCGACTTGGCGGAGTGGCGCCGACCAGAATCAACATGGCGTCACTGGATGGCACTGCTTCGGTGGACCTCCTTGGCGACCTTTCGTTGGGAGATGCAAACGGTTTGAAATATCAGGTATCGAGAGGGGGAGCACATGCAATCATTCACGCGGCAGGAGACGTTGAGGGACAACCGGAACTCTATTCGGTGAATCTGGTGACGGGCGCGTCCAATCGGCTTACGCCACCGCCAACGTCTCACTTCGTAGACTTCAGATTATTTGGAGGATTCGGTGACGGTGAGCGAGCATGGTTTCTTGGAGACTACGAGACCAATGGGGTTGAGGAGTTGTTCTTGTTGGGGCCGTCGTTTCCAGAGATTGGCGTTGAGGATTCCGAAGGTGGGGAACTTAGGAGTGGGAGGGGAATCATCGACTTCGGTTTGGTGGCAGTCGGGGGGGAGATCACGCGTAAACTTGTGATCAGGAACAATGGGGGCGCCAGCCTTTTGAGCTTGGATGCCAGTCTCACGGCAGACCCAAGTGGCGACTTCGCTCTTCAAACCGCTTTACCATCGTCCTTGGCTGAAGATACGGCGACTGAAATTGTGGTGCGTTTTGCTCCGGCGTTGGGTGGCCCTCAAAGCCAGGTTCTCAGCATTGCGAGCAACGACAGTGATGAGAATCCCTATATCATTCAGTTGACGGGCACGGGAGGAACTGCAAGAGAAGTGGTTGATTCGGTGCTCTCGGCTGCCGGGCTATCCGGGCCGGACGGGGAGTTGGCGGCGATTCCTTTTGATGATGGAGTACCCAATTTGTTGAAGTTCGCTTTTAACATGAATCTTGCCGGAGCCGATTCTAGCACGATGACGGCAGGCGGGAGTAGCGGTCTTCCGACATACTCCATTGATTCCTCGGGGGCGGAAACAGTCTGGAAGGTTGAATTCGTCCGTCGCAAGGGCAGTGGCTTGGTTTATCAGCCAATGAAGTCGACAACCTTGGGTGACTTTGTGCCCATGACGGGTGAGGCGACCGTGACAGATATTCCGGGTGAAACGGAATGGGAGCGGGTGATTGTGGCTGAGCCATGTGATCCAACAACGACTCCAAGGTGTTTTAGTCATGTGGTCGTTGATGTCCCCTGATTCATTGGGTGGGTTCTAGCTTGGAGATCTTATGAGGGAAAATGTTGATAAATTTTGGGCTTTGATGGTCTTTTTGACATGCGAAACGCTTTGAAAGTATGCACTATGGAGCCGGGAATGGAGTTACGTTATCAGCTATAGGCTATACCGCACCTGTTAATCTGACTGTCAGTCTTGGATTTGTGCCCTTGGGAAGGGCTATAACCGCGAGACACTTGGCCATGTTCTTCCCCTTAATTGACGTCCCCGCCGCGCTTCGCCCATTTTCTGGGTTGCTTATGGCAAGCCGCACAGCGGGGGCGTTTTGGTTGGGGGGTGGGTGGAGGTAGAGAAAAAAGTGACCCACGGGGTGTCACAAATTCGGAGCGGGGCGGTAGACGAAGGTGGGAAGCAATTTTTCCCGTGAAAGCCGCTGGTTTTCGGCGGCTGAATTTTCACAAGCTATCAACCGAATTTATGAAGATGAACCGAATTACCCTCCTTCTGGTCCTGGTGATCGGCCTGATTCTGCCGCTCCAGGCGGCGGAACAAACGATCACTGTGCCGCAGGTCGGTATCAAGAAAACCACTGATGCCCCCTTCTCTCTCGCCGCGACGACTGACAGCGGACTGCCACTCACTTACGAAGTCTTGGTGGGGCCGGTGACGGTTGGCACAGATGGAACGGTGACTCTTAGTGGTGGAGAAGGAGCGGTGACGATCAAGGTTTCGCAGGCTGGGGACGGGAGTTATGATGCGGTGGAGTCCTTCGCTACTTTTTTGGTGAACGATACAGCGTGGGTGTCGGTAGCATCTGGGTTCGAACACACAGTGGCGCTGCGTGCTGACGGAACCCTTTGGGCTTGGGGAGTCAATCGATCTGGTCAGCTCGGCGACGGCACGAGTATGAGCCGCACAAGTCCAGTGCGGGTCGGCAGTGACAGCGACTGGACTTCGGTCGCCTGTGGACGCGAACACACCATGGCGCTTCGTAGCGACGGCTCCCTTTGGGCATGGGGAGAAAACTATGGCGGGCAGCTTGGAGACGGAACCTACACCGATCGCAAAAGTCCGGTTCAGATCGGTGAAGACACGAATTGGTCCTCTATCGCTTGCGGAAACAACTATACAGTAGCCTTGCGCAGTGAGGGAACCCTCTGGGCTTGGGGCTTTAATGGGCTGGGGACTCTCGGTGACGGAACAACGGATAATTCTATCGTTCCAAAGCAGATTGGTCAAGATGCGGATTGGACCTCGGTTGCCACTGGGAGCTTGCACACTGTCGCCTTGCGCAATGGTGGAACGCTCTGGAGTTGGGGTTACAACCCTAACGGGGGACTCGGCGACGGATCTACCGCATCTAGTAGTAGTCCAATTCAGATCGGCCAGGATTCGGACTGGACAACTATCGCATGCGGCGAAGTTCACTCCGCAGCCATACGTGATGATGGAACTCTTTGGACTTGGGGTGCGAATTGGAGTGGTCGCTTGGGTGATGGCACCTCGACGCGGCGCCTTAGTCCTGTCAAGGTGGGTGATTACAGCGACTGGACCTCTGTTGCGTGTGGCGTGACGCACACTCTGGGTTTACGTAGCAATGGAACTCTTTGGGCTTGGGGAGATAATCTCTACGGTCAACTGGGCGATGGCACAAAAACAAATCGACGGAGTCCCGTCCAGATCGGAGAGAATACGGATTGGACATCAATTTCGGCTGGCTATCGAGATACAGTGGCCCTGCAGGGCAACGGTATTCTCTCGGCATGGGGCTACAACAATCATGGTCAGGTTGGAGATGGAACTAGTAGGTGGCGCAACAGCCCCGACCATATAGGTGATGGAACCGACTGGTCAGTAATCTCCTCAGGATACGGTCACAACGCGGCCTTGCGTAGTGATGGCAGTCTTTGGACGTGGGGCCACGATGGATATTACCAGCTTGGGCATGGCATCTACCAGAACCGATCCATTCCGACCCAAGTCGGTGAAGATTTAAACTGGTCTTCCGTGGTATGCGCAAGGTATCAGACATTCGCGCTACGCAATGATCATACCCTTTGGGCATGGGGATATAATTACGATGGCCAGCTAGGTGACGGAACGAAGACCTTGGCCAAGAGCCCCGTTCAAATTGGCAGCGATGATGACTGGACTTCGATAGCTGGGGGTGATGTTCATACTGTCGCTTTGCGCGATGGAGGCACCTTATGGGCTTGGGGTGGCAATGGCTACGGTCAGCTCGGTAACGGAACTAACACAGAAAGTAGCATTCCTTTACAAATTGGCGATAATGCAAATTGGATCTCGGTTGCCTGCGGGAGCGCGCATACTGTCGCGCTGAGGAATGACGGTACACTTTGGGCTTGGGGATACAATTCCGGAGGGCAGCTCGGGGATGGTACGAACAGCAACCGTAACAGTCCTCTCCAGATCGGTGGAGATACGGATTGGATCTCGGTTGCCTCTGGAAGCTCACACACTGTGGCATTGCGTAGTGACGGCTCCCTCTGGGCCTGGGGACGCAATAATTATGGACAGCTTGGCGATGGGACCAGATATGACCGCTATAGCCCTATCCAGATCGGTGGAGATAGGGACTGGACTGCCATTGCTTGTGGAACGAACTATACCATAGCCCAAAGGAGCGACGGCATTCTCTGGGCCTGGGGAGAAAACTATGCAGGGCAACTCGGAGACACAAGCAACTCGGATTCTTATGACCCTGTTCAGATCGGAATCATCAGTGACTGGTCCTCCTTTTCCTGTGGAAATCGCCACACAACGGCGCTGCGCTCTGACGGCACGCTCTGGGCTTGGGGAGAAAATGATGATGGCCAACTCGGTGATGGGTATGATCGCACCTATCCTCGGAGATCTTTACCAGCGCGTGGACAGCAGACACTCACGTTCCCCGCTCCCGTTCTTTCCTCGGGCTCGTCGGTGGACTTGACCGCGACTTCAACCAGCGGTCTTCCTGTCAGCTATTTCGTTACCGGTGCTGGAACGCTCGATGGCAATACCATCGTCGTGACCGGCCCAGGCAAGATCTGGGTCACCGCTTCTCAACCCGGAGATGACACGTGGGCTCCCGCTGAACCGATCAGACACGAAGTTGCGGGAATCCCCGCCCCCGTCCTCGTGGTCGAAGACACGATCGGCAACACCTATGCCTCTGGCGACACGCTGGACTTCGGAACCCAGACAATCGGCGGCGGAATGCCAACCACTTTGCAAATCCGCAACGACGGCTCGGTAAACCTGACGATTTCCATGGGTATTTCCGGGGATGGCTACGACCAGTTCTCCCACGATGCCGTCGGCTTCGACACCTATTCGCCCGGCAACTTTGGCTCCTACGAAATCTTCTTTGAACCGACTGAAAGCAGCGTCATCCAAGCGGTTCTTGAAATCCAACACGGAGCGTTGAACGCACCATCCCCTTTCATCCTGAACCTCACTGGTATCGGCAACAGTCCGGTGAGTTTTGCCGGTGCCAGCTACATTACAGCATACGAAACGCCGGCACAGCTGGCGGTTTCCGAAATTCTCGATAATGCGAGCGACGCGGATGGCGATCCGGTTTCTTTGCTTTCCGTTGAGTCATTGACCAGTGGCGGAGGGACGGCGGCCCTTTCCCTCTCCGGGTCGTTCATCATTTACACACCAAATACCGGATTCACGGGAAGCGACCTAGTCTCGATCAACTTGGACGATGGCCGAGGCGGCGGAGGTTCGTTTGAGGTGGGAGTGACTGTCGGCCCGCCTGGCAACCGCATCGAACAGACCATCACCGTTCCACAAATCGGCGTCAAGAAAACCACCGGGCTCCCCTTCTCTCTCGGAGCGACAACGGACAGCGGACTCTCACTCACTTATGAAGTTTTGGCGGGACCGGTGACGGTTGGCACAGATGGAACAGTGACCCCCAGTGGCGGAGAAGGCGCCGTGACAATCAAGGTTTCGCAGGCTGGGGATGGGAGTTATGACGCAGCGGAGACTTTCGTGACTTTTCTGGTGGATGATGAAGAGTGGGTATCGGTCGCTTGCGGAAATAGCCACACGCTCGCTATCCGTAGCGACGGCACGCTGTGGGCGTGGGGAGACAATTCACATGGTCGACTTGGCGACGGCACGTATACGCAGCGCAATAGTCCGGTCCAAATCGGTATTGCTACCGACTGGTCTTCCGTAGCCTGTGGGGTATTCCACACGGCTGCCTTGCGCAGCGACGGCACACTGTGGGCTTGGGGAAACAATCAATACGGTCAACTTGGCGACGGCACGACTACGACTCGCGGCAGCCCGGTCCAAATCGGCAGCGCTACTGACTGGTCTTCCGTAGCCTGTGGGCAAAATCACACGGTCGCCTTGCGCAGCGATGGCACGCTGTGGGCTTGGGGACAGAATAGCAATGGCCAACTCGGCGACGGCACGACTACGAGTCGCAACAGCCCTGCACAGATCGGCAGTTCTACGGACTGGTCTTCCGTCGTCTGTGGAGCTTACCACACGGCCGCCTTGCGAGGCGGCGGCACGCTCTGGGCCTGGGGGCAGAATAGCAACGGCCAACTCGGCGACGGCACGTATACGCAGCTCAACAGCCCTGTCCAAATAGGCAGCGCTACCGACTGGGCTTCCGTAACCTGCGGATATTACCACACTGTAGCCTTGCGCAGCGACGGCACGCTGTGGGCCTGGGGGCAGAATAGCAACGGCCAGCTCGGCGACGGTACGTATACGCGACGCAGCACCCCCGTTCAAATCGGCAGCGCAACTGAGTGGTCTTCCGTCGTCTGTGGAGCTTACCATACGGTCGCCTTGCGAGGCGACGGCACGCTGTGGGCCTGGGGGTACAATAATTTCGGCCAGCTCGGCGACGGCACCACGACGAATCGCAACAACCCTATCCAAATCGGCAGCGCTACCGACTGGTCTTCTGTTGCCTGTGGAGGTTTGCATACCGTCGCCCTGCGCAGCGACGGCACGCTGTGGGCTTGGGGAGACTATTCAAGCGGCCAACTCAGCGATGGCAGGTATAAGGAGCGCACTAGCCCCGTCCAAATCGGCAGCGCTACCGACTGGTCTACTGTTGCCTGTGGATTTGGGCATACCGTCGCCCTGCGCAGCGATGGCACTCTCTGGGCTTGGGGTTGGAATCGTTATGGCCAGCTCGGTGACGGAACGAGTAAAGACCGCATTAGTCCGGTCCAAATCGGCAGCGCTAGCAGTCTGTCGGACTTTGGTGCGAGGCGGGATTTGAAGCTTCTCGGATTCCGAGCTTTCGGGCGGGGGAGCTTTCCGGAGGAGCGTTTTTTAATCCAAGATTGCTTCGAGGCTCTTCCGGAGCGCTGATCTGGCTT
>CAZVMS010000035.1:0-32456 GCA_964628795.1 uncultured Haloferula sp.
CAGGTAAGGCGAGGCTTTGAAAGGCTGAGATGGGGTTTGAAAAGTTCGCGAAGTGCGTGCAGAGTGTGTCCGGCAGCTTGGGAGTTGTTTTCTTTTGTTTTCACAACCAACAGGTTACACCCCAAGCTGCCATTTGTTAAGAGATCTTAAATTTTGTCGTGTAGTGTGTTCCGTCCTGAGGATTTTCAACCCTTCATCTACTTCCAGTTTTGATAATTTAACATGAACATTCATCTTATCGCGGGCGCTCGCCCCAACTTCATGAAGATTGCTCCAGTGATGCGAGCGGCGAAGGTCCATGGTGATCGGGTTGACTGCCGGATCGTGCACACGGGTCAGCATTATGATCGGGCGATGAGTGATGTGTTTTTCGAGGAGTTGGGGATTCCGGAGCCTCACTATCATTTGGGCTGTGGTGGGGGGACGCATGCGGAGCAGACGGGGAAGATCATGGTGGCTTATGAGAAGCTCTGTGCTGACGAGCCACCGGATTTGGTGATGGTGGTGGGTGATGTGAATTCGACCTTGGCCTGCGCGCTGGTGGCGAAGAAGTTTCAGATCCCGGTGGCGCACATTGAAGCGGGATTGCGAAGTGGCGATCGGGCGATGCCGGAGGAGATCAATCGCCTGGCGACGGATGCGATTTCGGATCTGTTCTTTGTGACGGAGCCGAGTGGGCGCGATAACCTCTTGAGAGAGGGCCAGCCGGAGAAGGATGTGCATTTCGTCGGCCATGTGATGGTGGACAACCTGCTGTATCAACGTGACAAACTGGAGGCAGAGCCATTGAGCGAGGGCGGATCTGTTGAGATCAAGAAAGGCTTGGATGAGTATGGGGTGATCACGATGCACCGTCCTTCGAATGTGGACGATCCTGCGGTGTTTGCTGGTTTGGCGAAGGCATTGAAGAGGATTGCTGAGAAGGTGCCGCTGGTCTTTCCCGTACATCCGCGGACGCGGGCAAACATGGAGAAATTCGGCATCGATCTTGGGCCGGGTGTGAAGTTGGCGGATCCGATGGGCTACATGGATTTCCTCAATCTCTGGAAGGATGCGAAGATTGTGCTGACCGATAGTGGGGGTCTCCAGGAAGAAACGACGGCACTGGGCGTGCCTTGTCTGACGATGCGGGAGAATACCGAGCGGCCGATTACGATCAGTGAAGGCACCAACCTCCTGGTGGGGACCGATCCGGCAGTGATCGTGGCGGAGGCGATGAAAGTACTCGGAGGTGAGACGAAGACCGGTTCGCGGCCCGAGCTGTGGGATGGAAGAGCAGCAGTGCGGATTGTGGAGATCCTGCTGCAGAGTTGAGGATTTGAAGATCTTGGGATTTCGTATGAAAATTGGATTTATAGGTGCTGTGCCTCCGGCTTCGGTTTTCCCGGAGGACTGCATTCTGCCTCGTTACCGGAAGCCGACCCATCCGGCTCCCTGGATTGGCGGACTCCTGCCGGAGTTGGCGCGATTGGCTGACTTCGAGCTCCGAGTTTTCGTGGTTCATCGTGCTGTGGCGAAGCCCTGTGTGGTGGAGCGCGGAGGCGTGCAGTATGAAGGGGTTCCGAGCCCGATGCTTGAACGCTTTGCGCCCCATACTTTTTTCCATTCCAAATCGTTCGTGGTGTCGGGAGCGATTCGTCGTTTTCGGCCGGACTTGATTCATGCCTTTGGTCTGGAGAATGGATTTGGAACGATTGCGCTACGACATGGCGTTCCCGTGTCGTGTTTCCTTCAGGGCATCGCGGAAAGGTATCTTCCCTACTATGGACAACGTAGTTTCATCAACAAGCGCGTCGCGGTGGCTTGCGAGCGTGCGGCGGTGAAGCAGGTGCGGTGGATGATCGCCGAAACGGAGTTTGCCAGGGATTGGGCACTTGGTCACAACCCCGATGCGCGAGTGGAAGTGATTCCCCATCCGCTGAGGCCGGTGTTTCTCGGCGCGGAGTCGACACCGGATGCGAAGCGGATCATTTCGGTGGGAGGTTTAGATCATCGCAAGGGTATGGATACGATCATCCGAGCGTTTGCCCGAGTGGGCGACCCCGAAGCGAGACTATGCATCGTGGGTGGTGGTCCGAGCGAGGGTGAGTTGAGAGCGCTGGCTGCGGAGCTGAAAGTGGAGGGGCAGACGGAGTTCGCTGGAGTGGCTGACACGGAGCAAGTACTGGAGGAACTGTCCAAGTCGTCGATTTTCGTGATTGCTTCGCGGATGGATACCTCGCCAAACGTATTGACGGAGGCTCATGCGGTGGGTCTGCCGGTGATCGGCACGAAGGTTGGGGGGATTCCTGAGATGATCGACGAAGGAGTGGATGGCTTTCAGGTCGAGATGGATGGAGTTGAAGAGATGGCGGAGCGTATGAGGTGCCTGCTCGAAGACCCAAATAAGGCTCGGACGATGGGGGCACATGGCAAGGAGAAGGTGAGGGTTCTGAATGACCCGGCGAGAGTTGCTGGAGTTCAGGCGCAGTTTTTCCAGCGGATTCGGGAGGATCTGGGGAAGTAGTTCGAAGCGGGAGAAGCGTGTAGAGAATCAGGTTTTGGGCGAGTAGAGTATGAAACAGGTATTGGTAAAGAAAGGGCAGGCGCTGGTGGCGGAGGTGCCGGAACCGGAAGCGCTGGCGGGCTTTGTGCTGGTGGCGCTCCGTGCGAGCTGCGTGAGCCCGGGCACGGAGATGGCGGGGATTGCGAACTCGGGAAAGAGTCTGATGCAACGGGTGATCGAGCAACCGGACAAGGCGAAGGCGGCGCTTGAGCGGATGAGGAAGGAGGGGATAGGGAAGATCTGGCAGCAGGCGAAGGAAAAGTTCGAGAGCAGCAGTGTGAGCGGCTACTCGGCGGCTGGAGTGGTGGTGGACCTAGGCTCGGGCGTTGACGGGTTTCGCCGAGGGATGCGCGTGGCGGTGGCGGGTGCTGGCTTGGCGAACCATGCGGAGCTGGTGGCAGTACCGGTCAATCTGTGTGTGCCTGTTCCTGATGAGGTGAGTTTCGCGGATGCGAGCAGCGTGGCGCTAGGAGGAATCGCGATGCAGGCGGTGCGGCGAGCTGAAGTGACTTTGGCTGAGAAGGTGGCGGTGATCGGTTGCGGGCCGCTGGGCTTGTTGGCGATCCAGATGCTGCATGCTTCGGGCTGCCGGGTTTTTGCCACGGATCTCGATGAAAGGCGGCTTGGACTGGCGAAAGAGTTTGGTGCCGAGCAGGCGCTGAGTCCGGCGGCGGAGGATGTGGTAAAGCGGGCGCAGCACTGGTCTGGAGGGATGGGCGTGGATGCGGCGATCGTCTTTAGTTCAACGGCGTCTGGCGAGCCGGTTTCCCAGGCTTTCCGGATGTCGCGGCGCAAGGGCCGGGTGGTTTTGGCGGGGGTGGCAGGTGGCGAGTACAAGCGGGATGAGATGTATATGAAGGAATTGGATTTCCTGATTTCCACTTCGTACGGGCCAGGGCGCTACGACGACGATTATGAGTTGCGGGGGAACGATTATCCTTTTGCGTATGTGAGGTGGACGGAAAACCGCAATATGGCGGCGTATCTTGAGCTGCTTTCCCAAAAACGGGTCTTGGTGGCGCCGATGATTGAGGTGGAAGTGCCAGTCGAGGAGGCCGCCAGCGCCTATGAGAAGCTAAAAGCTCCCGAGCGACCATTGCTTGCGGTGATTCATTACGACTTTGAGAAGGAGGCCGAGCCTCCGGCGGAGGTTGTGGAAGCGAAATGGGCAGGGGTGGAGCCAGGGAAGCCGGTTGGCCTCGCCTTGGTAGGTGCAGGTTCCTTCGTGCGGGCCATGCACGTTCCGATTTTGAAGGGGATGTCCGAGCAGGTGAGGGTGCCATTGGTGATTTCCCGAACCGGGCCAAGCGCGACGGCCTGTGCTGAGACTCTTCCGGGAAGTCGCGCGACTACGGATTTCCCTGAGGCGTTGCGGGACAGCGGTGTCCATGCGGTGCTTATCGGGACGCGGCATGATACGCATGCGGCACTGGCAATTCAGGCACTGCACGCCGGCAAGGCGGTGTTTGTCGAGAAGCCGATGTGTTTGACTCCGGCTGAGTTCGTGGACCTCGAGGGTGCGGTGAAATCAAACGCCGCGCCTTTCATGGTGGGCTACAATCGGCGTTTCTCGCCATTTGCCCGGCGGATTCGAGAGGAAGTGGCAGACCGTATTCATCCGTTGATGATTCGCTATACGATGAACGCGGGATACCTCCCGCCGGAGCACTGGACCCAAGGACTCGAAGGGGGCGGACGCCTGCTGGGTGAAGCCTGTCATATCATTGACCTCTTTCGCAGTCTTGTCGGTCATCCTGTGGTGAGTCTATCATGTTCACCGCTGCGTGGGGCGAATCCTGCGGCCCGGGGAAATGATAACTTCACGCTGACTCTCGAGTATGCGGACGGTTCGGTTGCGACATTGATCTATTCCGCGCTGGGACATCCCGACATTCCCAAGGAACGAATGGAGGTGTTCTTTGATCAGAAGGCATTCATTCTCGATGACTACGTTTCGATGAGTGCTCATGGCTTGGGCGGTGCCCGAATTAATCTGAAGTCGGCGGACAAGGGGCATCAGGCGGAGTGGGGGGCATTTATCTCCGCAGTGGCATCCGGCGAACGGTTCCCCATTCCTTGGGAGGAGCTTGTCGAGACATGGCGAGTGAGTTGGCAGGCGGATGAGATCTGCCGCACGGGAGCATCTTTGTTGGCGACGCCATGAGCGGGCTTCGCGAAACCGTAGATGCGATTCATGTCGTGGCCTTCCGTGCTCGGCGCAAGCTCATTCGTCGGATTCGCAGGAAGACCGCACCTCAAATGCTGGCGCACGATCAGCGGGTATATCGCCGGCAGTGCGCTGGAATGAAAGCCCGCGTCCGTATTGAGGAGTTCCGCCGCACGGTGAAAGTCGACGGATGCATCGACTTTCTGACCTCGGATGAGGCGGCGGCGGTTCTGGCTAAAGCTGATCAGGCATGTCGTCACGAGTTTGATCTACTCGGAAGCGGACCGACCTTGTTGGGAAATCCGATTGCCTGGCACCGAGACTTCAAAACTGGATTTGAGTGGTCTCCACAGGCGCACCATCTTGAGATTGCCTGGGATGCGGTTCCACCCGGGACGGACATCAAGGTGCCGTGGGAGCTAAGCCGCTGCCAGCACTTCGCGGCTCTCGCTTTGGCGGATCGCTTGGAGGGTAACGGACGATTTAAAGAGGAGCTCAAGCGACAACTGGGTAGCTGGATTGAGGCAAATCCCTGCGGCTATGGCGTGAACTGGGTTTGCACGATGGACGTAGGCATTCGAGCCGTGAACTGGCTGATGTCGTTGTCAGTTCTCTCTGGAGGTGCGGACGAAAACGAGTCCTTCGCCGATGGAGTCGTGGAATCCCTCTGGTGCCACGGCCGGCATATCATGCGGAACCTCGAGTGGAACGGCCCGAGATCGGATATGGCCGGAAACCACTTTTTGGCCGATCTTTGCGGACTATTCGCCATTGGGGTGTTGTTCCGTGAAACGGGGGAAGGCGAGCGATGGCTCGCCTTCGCACTTGAATGGTTCGAGAAGGAGATTAACCGCCAAGTTTTCAGCGATGGGGTCTTGTTCGAGACTTCGACCAGCTATCATCGGCTTTCGCACGAAATGTTCCTCTGGGCCGATGGAATGGCGGATAGGATAGGTCGTCCATTTTCAGAGTATTACACGGCTCGCTTGGAGCGAATGGGAACCTTCGTGAAGTGCTATACCGCTCCTTCTGGTCTCGCGGCGCAATTCGGTGACAACGATGGAGGTCGCCTGATAAGTGTGGGGATCGAGGAATTGCGTGATCACCGCTATCTGTATACCGATCGGTGTGGATTTGGTGGCCAATCTAACAGGAGGCTCCTGCTGGCAGATGGAAGAGGTGCCATAGATGAGCCGAGCGGCGCCTTCCGCGACGGCGGTTTCTTCTTCGGGGCCGTGGGAAGCGGATGGCTCGGAGTCAGGGCTGGTGCGGTAACCCATGGCGGTGCGCATGCTCACTGCGATCAACTCTCCTTCGTTCTAACGATTGAAGGGGCGGATGTCATTGTGGATCCGGGGACGGGCGTCTATACCGCCGACGTCCGAATGCGGAATGACTTCCGGGCGAGCTTTGCGCACAATGCACCAAGGGTGAACGATCTCGACGCGAACCACTTCTCGGGCGGAATGCAGGGGCTATTCCAGATGTCGGATGACACACGGGCGGAGTTGGTGAACTGGAGTAGGAGTAGCGATGCAATCGAGTTTCGAGGGCGGCACTTTGGCTATTCCCGGATGATCGACGGATGTCTCGTGGAGAGGACTCTGCGGATGGAGCATTGCCGACTTGAGGTGAGAGATGTGGTTCGCTCTTTGAGAACTGGTGATCGGGTAAGGTGGAATTTCCGGCTTGATCCAGGAGTGGATGCCTATGTCACGGAGGGCGGAGCTTTGCTGAAGGTCGGAGGACGAGAAATTTCGGTCCTCGTTGATCCGCATTTGGTCCTCGCTGTCGAAGAGAAGAGTTTTAGTCCCACATACGGTGTAGTGATGCCCACCAAAGAGCTATTACTGCAGCGCACGGCATCAGATAAGGGAGACCTTGAACATCGCATAGTCTTTGAATGGGAATGACCGAAATGAATTTTGATAAGCCATGAGCAAGGAAAGAAACGGCATTAAGGTTGCCTGTACACTCGTTGGGACTCTTGCAATCAGGGGTCGACTGTTAAAACAGCTTGCCGCTTTGAAGACTGCGGGAATCTCGACAAAGCTCTACTACGGGGACATAGGCGAAGTGCCTCTGAAGCGTGAAGACTTCGATTTTCCGATCGAGGTGATTTCGACGCCACTGAAGAAGAGCAAAGCGGTGTTGTTCCTTCGCCAGATGCGATACGGACTTCAAGCAGGTCGCAGGATCGCGGAATCGGATGCCACCCATGTGATCTGTTTCGCGTTGGAGTCCCTGCTTGCTGGTGTGGTCGCAAAACGCCGTCGTCCGGAACTCAAGCTGATATTCGACAGTAGCGAACTCCATGTGGAGGCTTACATCAACCCGGTCAAGAAGCGGGTATGGGCGATGATCCAAAAGTACTGCGTCCCATTTTGTGATATTATCATGCATGCGGAGGAGAATCGCATGAGCTATTTCAAAGAGCATCACGATCCAGCTCCAGATAAAAGAGTCCATTTTCTTTTGGAGAACCTCCCCTACTTCATCCCGGGCGAAAAACTAAGGGAGAAACCTGCGAAGCCGCCGTTGCGCGTGCTCTATGTAGGAGTCATGGGACCCGACCGCTTCACTCCTCAACTGGTGGATATTTTCCGGGAGCTCGGGCCGGATTACACCTTGGATTTGGTTGGTCCGGTAATGCCTCAATCATTCGCCGGGGATCTCGAGAAAAAAATGTCAGAAGTGGATACTCCAAACGTTACCGTGCGGCCTGCGATTCCTCATAAAGAAATGTCCAATCTGATTCAGGATTTCCACGTTGGAATCGCACTCTATCGCAATGACAACCTTTGCAATTACTACTGCGCACCGAACAAGGTCTATGACTATCTGATGAACGGCGTCGCGGTTATTGCAAATGATTACCCGGGACTTCGAAAGGTGTTGGAAGTTGGTGAGGTCGGTGCCTGTGTGGAGAATGTGGACTTACACTGTTTCAAGGCGGCACTCGAATTGATCGCTAGCGAGCAACGGTCGAACAATATCACAGACGATGTCCGCAAACGTTACTCTTGGGAAGCTCAGAATCCAGGCTACATCGCGTTATTCGACTAACTTCAGACTTTTGGCACCGTTGCCGAACTCGATAACTTAATGATTTTGGGGGTAAAGGATGAAGCTTGAGAAAGAAGAGAGATCGGGAGGCGTAATCCCCATCGTTGTCTTCGCGCAAACGCCGCCCCCGGAACACGGACAGAGTCGGATGGTGCTGCGTGCGATCGAAGCTCTCTCCGAGGCATCAGGTGAATTCGAGGTTCACCACGTGGATTCCCGATTTTCTGAGACCCTTGATGACATCGGGGAGAGTTCGTTTGTCAAGGGGTTGCTGATTGGCAGGTACTTGTTGGCTGCGGTGACAACAAGGTTAAGTCTGAAATCGCCGCTATTGTATTATGTGCCTGGGCCGGTAAAGCGAAGTTCACTAATCAGGGACTGGATTCTACTTGGTGTTCTCCGGCTGTTCTATCGGAAAGTTGTTTTCCACTGGCACGCGATTGGTCAGGGAGAATGGGCTCACGGATCAGAAAGGCTGTCGCTATCCGGACCGAAGTGGATCGACCGCGCTGGTAGGTTTTTCAGCCGGATTGTTCTAAGTAAACCCTATGCGTCGATCTGCGTTGTCGAGACATCGGCCAAGGATGCCGAGGCGATTGGAAGCAGGAAAACGATCACAGTCTACAATGGAATTGAAGATCCCTGCCCTGATTTTGACCAAACGATCATGGTGGGACGGGAAAAACGACTTCAGAGGCTTGTTACCGACGATCAACCCTGTTTTAGATTGCTCTTCCTTTCCCATGGAACCATTGAGAAAGGTCTATTTGATGCGCTCGATTCCGTGGGTCACCTGCTGGAATCCAGCCCATCAGATTGGCGCTTCCGTTTTACGATTGCCGGGGGAGTTAAAGAAAATCTTAAGAGCCGTTTTGATGAGGCAGTTGCGAATCTTGAGTCATTAAATGGTGATAGGTTATCGATCCACGTCCGGGGATACGTCCAGGGTGAGGAAAAGCAAATTTGTTATGGGGAAAGTGATATTTTCATAGCCCCTAGCAGGTGGGAGAGCTTCGGTCTTACAGTAGCCGAGGCGATGGCAAACGGTTTGCAGGTGGTGGCTGTTGCGTCGGACGGAGTATCGGGGGTTCTTCCTTGCCGATATGGCTTTCTCAGTCCGGTGGCAGACACTTTTTCATTAGCTGAGAATCTCCGCTTTTGCTGTGAAAGTCTCGTTCGCGGTGAGGGGGGTGAAGTGGCGAGGGATCTAAGAGATCGATTCACCAAACTGTTTAGGATTGAGGATTTCAAGGGTAGTCTAGTGCGATGTTTTCGGTCGCTAAAATGTGGTCAAAGTGTGGGAGGGGTCGGTGCGTTGCGAGAACGGAGTTTTGGAGGGCAGCTACCTGAAAATAAGCTTGGGCGGGGGGGCGCGGTTGCGAAGTCTCCGAATCGGAGGACAAATCCTGTTTTGGTAACCGTTTATCTTGCCGACCAGAGTCCGAAGTTGGGACGAAGCCTTGGAATTTCTCGGATGACCCAAGTGGTCTTGGGTGAAATGGCCCGGCGAGAAGGGATCGAACTCACCGGAATCAGATCGAGGTCATCCATCAAGATGCCTCCCGGCACGAAATCGATCATTGTGCCATGGAGCACGCGGGGCCGAATGTCGCGGGTATTGACTGATCATTTACATCCACTGATGCGTCTTAGGACTCGTCCGGATTTGTGGTATTTCCCCAAGGGTTTCCTTCCGAGGGTGAGTGCGGTTGATGCGCCGATGGTGGTGACGATTCATGATACGATCATTCAGTATTACAGCGATCACTATCCCAAGTGGCGGATGGATGTGGAGTATCATTACTGGGCGAGCATTCTGAAAAATACGCTGCGCCGGGCGAAAGCGATTTTGACCGTTTCCGAATCAGCGAAGGGTCAGATTGTCAGTTTCATGGAGCGTCATGACATTCCACCGAAGGAGGTGGTTGTGACTTATGAACCTTGTCTTTATGAGGCGCTTGAGCAACCGACGGATCCGGCGAAGGCGGATTATGTGCTGCACCTTGCTTCCCGCGAGCCCCACAAGCGGACATCGTGGTTGATTGAACTTTGGGCAAAGGCTCACGGGGAGGGTCGCCGCGTCCCCAGGTTGCATGTCGTCGGGAAGGTTCCCTATGATGTTGTCGCTCTTGCCGAGCAAAGCCCTGCGGTGATAAGACTTCCATTTCTTGATGATGATGCCTTGGTTTCTCAATTCACGGCGGCGCGTGCCTTGCTGCTACCATCGGAAATTGAGGGCTTCGGCTTGCCGGCGATCGAGGCGTATTATTTGGGAACGCCGGTTTGCTATGTAACGGGGACTTCCGTGGAGGAGGTTTTGGCTCCTGCGACGAGCAAGGGCGGATTCCACTATGGTGATGAGGGGAGTATTTTCCGCGCGCTTGATGAGGTGATGAGCTTATCCGCAGGGGAGGTCAGGGAGTGTGGATTGAAGCTACGTCGAGAGTATGCGGCAGATCGAGTGGTCGATAAGATTTTGGAGGTTTTCAAACAGGTCGGCGGCAAAGACTAAGTCTTACTTGCGTTGCAAGAATGCCTTTGCACGGCGGCCAATTACGGAAGTGAGATGACCTAAACTCAGGTCACGTCGCCAGTTCTCGATGGCAATGTAGTCGTAATATAATGAGAGAGATTTCAGGAGAATTCGAGCTCGTACTTTTGACGGGTCGGTCCCAAGGAGTTCCGTGCCGCAGCGCAGCCATCGGTTTTTGCGACGAATGATCATTTGCTCTCGGCGGTTACGGTAGGCCCAGGTTCCGAGAGTTTCGTATTCGGAGAATTCACTGCCGGAGATGCCGGGAAGAGTATCGAGGATGGCATGGGAGTACGAAGTGCCGGAGTTGGCCTCGATTTCGCGAATGAGGTGGCGAGCCCAGCCAACGTAAATCGGTAGATTTTGTGCGATGAAGGATCCTTCGAAAGCCTTTCCGTAACCCAGGAGTTTTTCCATGGTCTCGAAGTAGTGGCTATGGTTTTCGGTTCCGTGATAGTAGATCAGCCTTCCAGTTTCAGGTTCGATGAAATCGAGTTTTCGTAATGGGACGGTGTCGGCATCCCAGATCAGGATGGCATCACCGTCCTCAAGGTCGGCGGCAACGATGGAGTTAAGTTTGAGAAATTGTTGGAAGAGCCAGTGGACCCGGCTTTTGTTTTCTCCGCGAACCCGTTCGCGGATCAGCGCGACCTCGCAGTTTTGAGAAAATACCGACTCAGCGATGATGCGCCAATCGGCGGGGGTTACTGATTGAAAGTGGTTGATTTGGGAGTCAGGACAAATCAATAGATAATCTTCTGCTGCGATCCTCTGAAGGATAGCGCTTGAGGTGATCTTCCAGGCTGAGATGTCTTTCTTCTCGCAGACTGTAATAATCCGTTTAAGCCTAGTCTGTGATGAGGATGTGTTTATTTCCTTCATCTAATCGAGCTCATTGCGATGGCTTGGATCCGGTGTGTAGATAACGGTTCGAATGATTCCCGGATCCCCACCGCCATCGTGAGGATTTCCCGGGACGTCGAGGATGGTTCTAACTGACTTCGAAGGAATTGAGAATGGGGGTGAGGTAATGTCGACTCCGGAATTCCGTTCCAAGCGAATCCCCTTTCCGGTCGGCTTGTCGAGATTAGGAGTCCAGTTGCTTTGGGATGACGGAACGTGCTCGGTAATAATGATATGGCGATACTTCTTGAGCTTGTGGAGGATTTGGGCAATTTGATGGTTGGAGAGGTGCTGCAGGACTTGGCGAATGAGGCAGATATCGCCATCGGGTAGCTTGTCGTCGATAATGTTGAGGTGTTCGAAGCGAACCCTACTGCTGCCCAAGCTTGATTGGTGGTGCTCGATGAGTGGTTTGACTACATCGACGCCGGTGAACGATCGGCAGAGGGGAATCAGTTCGTTGCCGATCCGCATATCGCCACAGCCCAGATCGACGAGGTGGCTCTCATTAAGGCTGAAACCGGCATCATTTGAGCCGAGCATACGGATGTAGCGGGAGGCAATTTCGTGATCTGTCGATCCGCCGCCGGAACAGAACTCGCCGGGTTCTCCGCCCCACTCATTCTTCAGGTAGATTTGGGTGAATACCGACTCAGGGGAGCGCATGCGTGAAATCCAATGGAGCGCCGATCGTTTGATCGGTCTCAGGACGCGCAGAAGCGGTTCAGGTAGGGTGCTATGTTCGTGCGATTTCAAGGCAAAAGGAACGGTGAGAAGTCGTCGTCATCAACTGGGAAATTGCAATCCTATTCGAATGGCACGTGAGAGATTGGTGCGAGGATGAAGGGTCGACTGAAACATCAGACACTGGTAGGGGTGAGCCTTTGTTTTACGGGTGTAATGCTCTGGCTATCACCGTGGTGGGCTGGAGGGAAGAACCTTGCGCCCCTGAACCTGCTTCATCAAATGATGGAGCCATGGAGGTCTGGTGAGACGGCGGTGACGGTTGAGAACCACATTGTTTCGGACGCGGTGGACCAATATCTGGTCTATCGGATGGTGGCGGCGGAGAGCTATGCGGAAGAGGGCTGGGTGGGGTGGAGTTCGCTGACTTACGGAGGCACTGCGCAGTATGCGAACACGATGGCGCTCTACTTTGACTGGACGATGCAGTTGCATCGCTGGTTTGATTTCTGGTCGGCGTGGCATTTGGGCATCGCGGCGCAATTGTTTCTCGCTGCTGCCGGGATGTTTCTGTTTTTGCGAGGGCGATCAATCGACTTGCTGTGGGCATGCTGTGGTGCCTTGCTGTATGCGGGAAACTCCCAGTTCGTGACCTGGATCTATCATCGATGGGCTCTAGGATCGTTTTGTTGGGTGCCGTGGATTCTCTGGGCAATCGATGCTTACTGGAAGGGGCGGAAGGGGTTTCAGGTGCTGATTCCGATCTTTATCGGGTTGGGGTTTCTTGGTGGGACGCTGCAACATGTTGCGTTGGTGGTATTGGCGGTGGTCGCGATTTGGATGGAGTCGGCGATTTCTGGTGGTAGGAATTTCCCGCTGCAGGCCCGGTTGTTAGGGCGCTATGCGGTGTGGGGCGTGCTTGGCGCTGGTGTGGCAGCGATGATGCTTGTGCCTTGCATTGGTGCTTTTCTGACAAGCAACAAACTGGGCATCCATACCGGCATGCATGGGAATGCGGAGATGGGGATGTATCCTCAAGGCTGGCTGCAGCCGGTTTACAACCTCGCGGCGTATCCTTTGCAGATCATTCCTTCGTTGTTGGGAAGGAGTGGGTCATTGGATTTGATGAAGGTATTTAAAAGTGAGCTTTTCTATATTGCTTACTTTGGATCACTGCCGGTGCTGATTGCCTACTTGGCCATCTTTAGAAAAAAGGTGCCGGTGCTTGCGAGGGTTCTGATTATTCTGGGGCTTGTGCTTCCCCTTTCACCCTTGGTTCGCGTTCTCTATCAACGGCTTTTTCTGCTTTTTATCTTGGGGGGAATCTTCGCGTTTGTGCATTTCATGCAGACGGCGGAAGAGAAGGTTCGGCAGCGGATTTTCAGCATTGCCGGAAGAGTGACGGCTTTGGTGATGGTGGGGTGGACTCTGGTCAGCATCGGTCTTCATTTCAAGGGGGAGAAGTTGGAGGCGGCGTTGCGGGGCAAGTTGCAGGCGGCGGGCTCGGGGAGTTCATTCGGCTATTTTCAAGACTGGATGAACACACGGATTGATCGGTTCTTTGCCGAGTTGCTGATCTGGAGTCCTCAGCATGTGATCCCATTGTGCTTGTGGGCCCTTGCATTGTTGGGGCTGCGATTCACCGCGAGTTCCGTCGTCAATCGCAGAGCGCTCGGATCGGCGATGGTGGTTGCGGCGGTGCTCATGGAGGTCACCGTCTTCGGATCGCGGTGGGTGGTTTGGAGCGATCCTGTCTTGGAGCCTCTTTTTCCTCAGACGGCCGAAACGGAAGTGTTGCGTAAGGAAGTCGGCCGGGACGGTCGCGTGGCCTGCATCAATCATCCGACCGGACACATGGCGGTGACGCCCTTCATTCCCAATACGCTATCGGCGTATGGTGTGGCGACGAGCTACGGCTACGACAGCATTGTTCCGAATGGGATGAACATTGAGGCTTCGACCACGTGGAATGCTGCGGTGTTGGGTCGATTAGGAGTCAGTCACTTGATCACCTTTCCCGGGAATGCCGAGGTGCCAGATGGATGGGAGAGACTTTGGGAGAGTGATTTAATGGTGCTCTATGGGAATCCTGCGGCAGTTCCTCGATATGCGGGTTTTGGGAGCGTTGAAGAGCTGGAGGAAATGTTGCAAGGGCGGCCAGACGTCTCGATTCAATCGTTGGAAGAGAGTCGCGGCTTGGAAAGTTCTAGAGAGATCGAAGTAGGGGCAGGACTGATGTGGGTTCGCGTGGCAGAGAATTATGCGGATGGCTGGAAGTATCGGGTGGGTTCTGGGGATTCGTGGAAGCTGGCTTCACGAGCGACGGACGGGAGTATGATTTTGGACTTATCGAGCTATGACGCGTCAATTCCTCGAAGTGTGGACATGTCGTATGATCCTCCGCTTCGGCGCGTTGGACTCATTGTAAGCGGCGTCTCAATGCTGCTGGTCCTCGCGCTTGGCTTTGTCGATTTGCTGCTTGCGAGAGCACGAAAATTTCCAACCGTAATTCCTTCTTTATCATGAGCCTTCGACTGACTCACCCGGAAGCGCCATTCGATCCACGGGCAGAGGCGATGCTGCCTGCGATTGGGGGATTCCCGCCCTCCGACCGACCACTTTTCTTATCCGGCTATAGCGAGTTGTGTCGGAAGGATTTAAATGGAGGTCACGCGCTTGAGATATGCGGAGGATTTGGGAAGTTGGCGGCTGTGCTCGCCGAGAACTTTCCCGATGGGAGAGTGACGGGCCTGGACTTGTATGAGGCATCTGGGCCCGAGGTTGACGAGCGTTTGGCGAGACTTCCGGGTCTGAAATACGTGAAGGGCGACGCCTTTGATCTCTCGGATTTTAAAGATGAGTCATTGGATTTGGTGTGGGGGCAGGCTGCGCTGCACCACCTGGCGCATGATCAAGGGAAGTTGGTGGAAGGAGTTCGGAGAGTTCTTAAGCCAGGTGGGCGGTTGATTTTCATTTACGAGCCGATGGGGCACAATCTGGTGGTAGCCGCGATTCGGGCGATACGGATGGCTCGCTGGGAGTTGCCGGATGAGAGTAATCTTTATCTCTCTCAGTTTGAGAGAATGAGTGAGGGGTTCTCTGATTGCGAAGTTCAGATGTTCAATTTCCTTGGGTATCCGATGAAGGCGGTATCCGATCGTTTGAGGGTGGTTTCTTCTGTGATTCAGAATGGGGATGCACTGCTCTTTCGTTATTTCCCGAAGCTCTTGAGATACGCGGCGAACTGTAACGTGATTTTCACTAAGTAGTGGTGCCCGTGGGGCAGCTTTGACGGATGTTACTTTCAATCATCATACCCGTTTACAACGAGGTGGGACTGGTCACGGTCCTGCTTGGGAAGGTCGAGGCGCTTCAGTTAGAGGGTGGGCTAGAGAAGGAGCTTGTGATTGTGGACGATGGATCGAGTGACGGGACGCGTGATTTGTTAGTCGAATACGTCGCTTCGCGTCCGGGTCTCAAACTCTTGCTCCACGAAGAGAATAGGGGAAAGGGAGCCGCTGTCAGGACCGGTTTCAACGCGGCAAGTGGAGATATCTTGATCATTCAGGATGCGGATCTCGAGTACGACCCTGAGGACATTCTTAAAGTGGTGGCTCCGATTCAGCGGGGCGAATGTCAGGTGGTCTATGGTTCGCGCATTCTGATGGAGAAGGCGCTGGGGCGGGCGGGGTTTAGTGGGCTGCTGACCGGAAAGCATCCGCATTCTTACCCGCTCGCTTACATTGGAGGAGTGGTGATCACTCAGTTTGCGAACCTACTCACTGGGGCGAATCTGACGGATGAGCCGACCTGCTATAAGTGTTTCCATCTTTCGGCCTTGGAGGGGATTGAGATCGAGTGTGATGATTTTTCCTGGGAGCCGGAGGTGACGATGAAGATTCTTTTACGGGGGATCCGCATTGTTGAAGTGCCGATTTCCTATCACCCTCGTAAGAATGACGAGGGGAAAAAGATCAATTGGAGACATGGGGTGAAGGCCTTGGGAGTCCTTCTGAAATACCGGCTCCAGGAATCCAGATTAGGGAATAATGATTAGGGCGATTATGCTCGGGCGATTGGGGAACAACCTTTTCCAGTATGCCTTCGGGCGTACCCTTGCTGAAAAGCATGGTTGCGGGCTAGTTCTTGATGCGACGCTTTTCAACGATGGCGACTGGAAACAGGTCTCGAATTTGAGGCGGCTTCCATTGAAGGCGAAGATCACGCGGTCATTTCACTTGGCATCGCGGACCGTTAGAAAACTGAGTGGCAGGCATCCGTTCGAGTTCTTTGGCCGGCCGATCATACGGGAGAATGGCGCCGATCATCGCTTTGATCCGTCGATGCTGGAAGCTCCCTCGAACAGTCTGCTTGCGGGATGGTTTCAGAGTCCTCGGTACTTTGATTTTATCGAGGCTGAATTAAGAAAGGAGCTCCGTCTGGATCTGGTGGTTGATCCGAATGCGATGGTGGAGGATGCTTTGAACTCGTGTGAATCCGTAGCGGTGCACGTTCGGCGAACGGACTTTCTTGTCCAGCCGGTATTTCAAGTCTGTGGGGAGAGTTATTATCAGCGGGCGATGATGATGATGCGCGAGCGACTTGATCGTCCGCGTTTTTTTATTTTCTCAGATGATCCTGAATGGTGTCGCGCCCATTTTACGGGAGCGGACGAAGAGGTGGTCGAGTTGCCGGGGTCTTCGGCGGATCCACTCATTGATCTGCACTTTATGAGTCTGGCAAAACATCATATCATCGCGAATAGCAGCTATTCGTGGTGGGGGGCGTGGCTTGGGTTAAAGGATCGTCAGATGGTGCTCACCCCTGACCGCTGGTTTGCTTCTGAAATCCATGCTCCTATCGAGGAGAGGCTGCTTCCCGGATGGGAGGCGGTGGCAACGCAGTTTTGAACGAATTGATGATGCGATGGTTCACATGCACGCCGGTCGCCTTTGGGGGTGGAGCGGACTTTTTTGCCCGTGATAGCGGCTTGTTGTGCCGTGGGCTTCAGGCGAATGGGGTGGATTGTCTGGCGGTGATGCCTTTGCCTAGTGGAGCGGATGATGGTGATGATCTGTTGCGGGTGGATGCTTCAAAGCTGAGCTCTTCGGAATGGTGGGCGGCTCAAAATCTTGATGGGGTGGTGCTCTATGCGTGGGGAAGTCCGCGCTATTTGCCGGTGGCCAGGGCGATTCGGCAGGCGGGTATTTTTCTGGTGCTGAATCAGGACAATGGTGGGCTGGTGAGTTCCTTGATTGATTTGGACGAATGGTGTCGCGAGCAGATGGTGATCGCGGGAGCGGGTCGGACACCTGGTGGGGCGTTTCGTGGTGCGATGAGCTTGTTGAAAGGGCTGCTGATCGGCCGGTTGATTCAGGATCGTCGGCGAGCGAAGCATCTCATGCAGGGAGATGTGATTGCCTGCGTTTCGCCGGAGGCGGCGGAGCATCATCGGGCATTTTGTCGACACTTTGGTGGTGATGAGCTGGCCAAGCGTGTGGTGGTGCTTCCTCACGCGGTAGATCCTCGTTATCGCCCAGTTGTGGGTGTGGAGAAGGAGGCGCGTGTGGTGGTGGTTGGTCGGTGGGATGATGAGATTCAGAAGCGTCCGGAGTTGTTGGTACAGGGGGTTGAGCGATTGCTTGAATTGGAGCCTGGGGTCGAAGTTCAGATTGTCGGAGGCGGGATTGAGCGATTGCAGAAGTGGCACGGCGGGCTTCCGGGCGCGGTTCAAAGGAGGATTTTGTTAGAGGGGCGGGTGTTGCCGGAGGTTCTTGCGGGGATTTTGGCCAAGGCTCAGGTTTCCTGGTGTCCTTCGGCCTTTGAGTCGTTCCACATCGCGAGTGGCGAAGCGTTATGCCGCGGCGCGTCAGTGGTGGCGGGGGACTCGCCGTCGTTGGCGAGTTTCCGGTGGTTTGTGGGGGATGGCGACGGTTGTCTGGCGAAGGAGGACGATGTTGATGGCCATGTGGAAGCCATTCGATCGGAACTGAAGGCATGGCGGAAAGGGAAGCGGAATGCGGCTTTGATTTCACGGCGCTGGTCGGGCAGGTTGCATGCACCGGCGGTTGCCGGTCGGATTCTTGAGTTAAAGAGGAAGTTAAGTTTGAAGGACCAGGATGTGTGACTTCACGATCATTACCGCGAACTTGAACTACGCGCATTTCCTGCCGGAGTGTCTTGCCAGTGTGCGGGATCAGCCGGGAGTGGAGGTCGAGCATCTGGTGCTGGATGGAGGCTCTACGGATGAGAGTGAGAAGGTGGTGGCCGGTTTCCCATCGGTGAAGTGGATGCAGGAAGCGGATAACGGGATGTCGCAGGCGATCAATCGTGGGTTTGATCGGGCCAAGGGGAATTGGGTGATGTGGTTGAATGCGGATGACCGGTTGAAGCCGGGCGTTCTCGTATGCCTGTTAGAGAAGTTGAAGGCTTCGACGGAGGATGTGGTTTATGGAGACTTCGATTTTATTGATAAGTCCGGGAGGTTCCTGCGGCATGTGAAGTTGCCGGGTTGGTCGCCTTTTGTCAGCGTCCACCATCATTGCTACATTGGATCGACAGCGGCGTTTTATCGGAAAGAGACCGTGATAGAGAAGGGCTATCGCTTACGTGAGGATTTTCACTATGTGATGGATGGGGAGTTTTATGCGCGGCTTGATGCGGTCGGTTTAAGCTTTCAGCATGTGCCACTGGTGGTGGCGGAGTTCAGGTTGCATGGGACGAATGCTTCCATGAAGTATCTGCCGAGGACGCGGGACATGGAGACGATTTTGAAGGCGGAGCGGCAGCATGTGGAGTCGAGAGCGATCCGCCGAGCCCACGGGATCACGCTTTTTGGGGATCCGTATTTGAATGGCCTGGTTGATGGTGTGTTGTGGATTTTGGCGCGTTTGTGGAAGGGTGTATTGAAGGTGGTGTGCTGATGTGATGAGTATTTCGGATCCGAGGATTGCGGTGGTCTTTGCGAGTTTCAACCGTAAGGAGGTGGCGCTGGCATGTGTGGATCGTTTACGTCGGCAGACGAGGCCGCCGGAGATGGTGGTGATTGGTGACAATGCGTCGGAGGATGGAAGTGCGGAGGTGCTTCGCTCGACTGGATGGGATGCGGTGGAGGTGATTGATACCGGTGGGAATCATGGCAATGCGGGGGCGGTGCAGAGGGCGATGGATCATGCTTTTGAGAAGGGTGCGGATGCGGTATGGATTCTTGATGATGACTCTTGGCCTCGTGAGGGAGCTTTGGAAGCGATGCTGGCAGAGCCTTGGAATCCAGAGTTGGTGCTCCATCCTCTGCAGGTGGATCCGAAGACGGGGCGTTTTACCTGGCCGCTTCAGGTGGTCATGGATGACGGGACGGTTGATCTGGTTGATCGAGCGGAGCTGCTGCCGGAGCGGAAGCAGGTGCGGAGTCGTGGCGTGTGGACCGGGGCCTTGATTTCGCGTCAGGTTCGTGAGGTGGTGGGACCGGTGAATGGAGACCTTTTTATTCGCGGAGAAGATGAAGAGTATCCATGGCGAATCGAGAATGCGGGATTCAAGACGGCGGCGGTTCCTGCGGCGGTGATGGATCACCCGGGTCCGGATGGTTTGGTCTCTTGGAGTCTTTTTGGGAGGCGATTGTTTCTTGAACGAGGGCTGGCCGACTGGAAGCTGTTTTACAAGGTCCGCAACATGGTTTGGCTGAAACGCCAGCAGCGTGGCGGCGGTTATGCATGCTTGATGGGTTTGGCCTATGCGGCTGGAATCGTTCGAACAGAAGGCTTTGAGCGCTTGCCGGTTTGTTGGCAGGCAATGAAGGATGGCTGGAATGGACGGCTTGGCCGAAAGGACTTCTGACCTACGTAATGGACTAATACGTCATTTATCCGTTGCGAAGCTTGCTCTGGATGTAACAGACTCCGCGCCCGAGCCCCCAGGGTAACCAGTCAGTGGGCTCAGACCCTCAAATTTATGGCTGTAGGACGCAGGGAAGCTTTCTCGATCCAGTTCCTCCAATTGACGGACGCTGCCTTGGTGTGGCTTGCGTTCTGGTTGGCGGATGTGTTTCGTGCGCCGGTCCGGGAGTTTTTCGGGCAGGAGGCGACGGATGCGGCGGGCTTGGCGGAGATGACTTGGGTGCTGTATTTGGCGGTGCCATTTACTCCGTTGATTCTTGAGCTTCTTGGTTTCTATCGTCGGCCGCGGACGAAGAATTTTTTGCAGTCCATCTCCCAGTTGATTCGCGCCTTGCTGGTGGTGTTGCTGTTGCTGGGAATGCTCTCGGTTTTCGCGAAATTGGGGGAAGCCAGTCGTTTGGTGCTGGGTGTCGGTGGGTTGTGGATCTTTGTCCTTCTCATACTCCGTGACCGCTGGCTTCACGCGCATCTTCGCAAGCGGGACGTCCGGGAAGATCTCAAGGAGCGGGTGGTGGTTGCGGGGTCGGATGATGAGATCGACGAGTTTCTCGCTGAGCTTGATCCGGAAATTCGGCGGGCGTTTCGGGTGGTGGGGCGTTTTGACGTCCAGCATGCCGATGTGAAGCAGCTCTACAAGCTGCTTCGCGAAGAGTCCGTGGAGCGGGTGATTTTCACTGCGGGAGAGACGGGGTTTTCCAAGGTTGCCGAATGCGTGGAGGCCTGTGAGCTTATGGGGGTGGAGGCATGGATTGCGGCGTCCTTCATGCGGACCCAGGTGGCGAGGCCGACGTTCGACCTGATGGGTGAGCGCCCCATGCTGGTGCTGCGTTCGACGCCTGAGCTTTCTTGGGAGTTGGCGATGAAAGCGGTTTTCGACCAGGTGTTGGGGGTGATCATCATTATTTGCAGCCTGCCGCTGTGGGTGTTTGCGTGGGTTGGGATCAAGATTTCCAGTCCCGGTGCGCCGGCGATGTTTAGTCAGAAGCGTGCGGGGCGCTATGGGCAGCCGTTTCATATGTGGAAATTCCGGACGATGGTGCCGGATGCCGAGGCTCTTTTGGAAAAGATCAAGGAGGAGCATGGCAACCAAATGGATGGTCCGGTATTCAAGCTGGATCGTGATCCCCGAGTCTTCCGTTTTGGTGCGCTTTTGCGCAAGCTGAGTATCGATGAGCTTCCTCAACTCTTGAATGTGCTGAAAGGGGACATGAGTTTGGTCGGCCCGCGTCCTTTGCCGCTCTACGAGGTGGAGGCTTTCCAGAAGAGCGAGCATCGCCGCCGTCTCAGTGTGAAGCCTGGGATTACCTGCATTTGGCAAGCAGGTGGTCGGAATTCGATCACGAGTTTCGAAGAATGGGTGGAAATGGATCTCCGCTACATCGATAACTGGTCGTTTTGGTTGGATATCAAGATTCTGATCAAGACGGTTCCTGCTGTTTTGTTTGGCTGGGGGGCGAAGTAGTTCCGGATTGCAGTTGCTGGATCGCACGGTTCTTTTTCGTGGAGGCTCGCGGGGCATGCCCGATACATGGATATGAAGATCGTTTCTGCGATATTCCTCGTTTTATCGCTGTGGTTGGCGGTGCTTTTCGGTGGGCAGACCGAGGCTTGGAGCTGGGGCCCGGCTTTGCTGGCGCTGGCGCTGGCTGTGATTTTCAGACTGGGTAGCAAGCCTGCGGAGAATGGGACTGGGTTGCTCTGGTGTTTGCTCTTGATGCCTCTGGTTTGGATCGCGTGGCGATGTTCTCAGTCGCCGGTTCTCGATTTCGCCCGCGCGGATTTCATGTTGGTTCTCACCGTGGTGGGAGCGGCGTGGGTGGTCAGTGGAATGGAGCCGAGGGGGTGGAGAGTCCGTCTCTTATATTTGGGATTGGCGATCAGCGTGATTGCGAACGTGGTGATGGCGGCGATCCAGTGGCGGGTGCCTGAGGTGATGTGGCCCTATGCCCACCGACCTTCACCGATGCCGACAGGGTTCTTCGGGCACTACAATTATTTTGCGAACTTCGTGATCGGAGCCGGCCTGCTATTGCTCGGCCGCGTCTTTTTCAGTGACGATAAGGCCTGGCAGCGTGTCGTTTATGGTCTCGCCTTCTCGGGCGCTCTTATCGTCGTTCCTCTGTCGGGTTCGCGCGGTGGGTTAGTGGCGCTTGGGATTGGTTCGTTTGTGCTCCTCTTAGCAGTGGCTGTCGTCGGCTGGCGTGAGAAAAAAAAGTGGCTTCCTGTGATGGTGATTTCTCTTCCGCTTGTGGCGATCGGAGGCGTGACAGCCGGTTGGTTTGTCATCAGCAAGATTCAGGACGATCGAGGCCAAGGGGGGAGTGTGTCGGAGGTGGCGGATAATTCGTCTCGCTTGGAGTGGATGGGGCTGGCGATGGAAGTGGCCAAGGATCATTGGGTGAGTGGTGGTGGCAGCAGGTCCTACTCCTGGGAACGCAATGCGAAGTTGAATCCCGAGGACTCTGGCTATGGCCAGATTGATGAGCCCTTCGTTCATAATGAACTGCTGCAGGTCACGACGGATTACGGTCTAGTGGGTGCAGGATTGGTTTTGGGGGCGCTTCTGGTTTTTACTGGCGTGACGATGGCGGGGCTGTTTCTCGGAGACCCGGATCGTGGATTGGTTGAGGAATCCGATTCGATCCGGGTGGGTGTCGCAGGCGGGGCTAGCGCGCTAATCATCCAGTCCAACGTGAGTTTCGTGTTTCACATGCTCCCTTCGGTGATGCTGCTCGGCCTGATGTTCGGGCTGATCATCATGCTTCATCGACGTCATAAACCCGCGCCGGTGTTTGGTCGCTGGTTGAGGGTTGGTCTGGGTGTGCTTCTTGTGCCGGTTACGGCGGTTCTCGGGTGGCAGGCTTCGATGGCGCTGCGTCTTATCTGGCCGGTGATCTATGAAAAGGAGTCCATGGTGCAGCTAGAGCCTCAGAAGGCCATGGATCGGTTGAGAGAAGCTTCCCAGCACTGGCCTGGATTTCGTTTGTTAGACGAGAAAGCGGCTTGGGCGCGAACGATGGCGAGCGATCCGAAGCTCAGTGCGGAGGAGCAGCAGGCTTGGAATCAAACGGCGATGGTTTCGTATCGAGAGGCCTTTGGGTTTCATCCGTATAATCCGCAGATCGCCGTGAATCTCGGGAATACTTGTGCTGAGTTGGGGCTGGCGGACGAGGCGGAAGTTTATTTGGAACGCGCCATCGAATTACAAGGCGGGCTGGAGGCTGGGTTCCGGGCGCGATATTTTCTCGCGCGACACCTTTATGAGGTGTGGCATCGCCGGTGGCTCAAAGAGCGCCGGGCGGAAGAGGCCATGGGCCAGTTTTTGCGAGCCCAAGAGCTTCTCGAAACGGCGGATCCTCTCATTCCAGTGGTGTTGAGAAACGAGTCCGCCGGGCTAAAAAATGGCGTCGCGGAGGCGATCAAGTTCCTTGAGGGCGCTGGCGTGCGCCCGGCTGAAACTAAGAAGTGAAGTCAGGAGCGCACCTGGCTCCAATCGATGTTTCCTTCCGCGAGTTCCTTGGCGAGCTCGCGGATTTTTTTGTCCGCCATTTCGAGGTCGGGTGGATCTCCAAATCCGCGACTTTGCTGATCGACGAAGCGCATGCTGATGGTGACGAAGGCCCAGCGCTGGGCTTCACCCTTGAGCACGCGGTCCTTGATGTCGATCAGGGTGCGCTCGGTGTGGCTATTCGTGATTCGGTCGTGGCCCACAAAGAAATAGCAGTTCAGGTTGTCGATGGTGATGAACTGTTTTTCACCCGGCGGGCCAAGTTCAGCGTTTAGCTTGGTGGCCAGAAAGGTGAGTGGCACCTTCACGCCATTGGTGAGAGTGATTTCTGATTGGGAGCTGCTTTGGATTTTGTGTCCTTGGGCTTCGAGGCAGCGTTCGGGCCGGTGGATCGAGTTGGCGAGGTCGTGACCTGAGAGGACGATTGAGACATCAAGTCGGTCAGGGGGAGACTCGCCGGTGATGAAAGAGCGTTCTTCGATCCGTGGCATCCAGCATGCCGCCTTGGAAAATTTGGTGTCGGGTTCGAGGATCCGCAGTTCTGCTTCCGAGGGTGGATAGGTTTGCGTGACGGTCGCTCCAATACGCTCAGGAATGCTGGTATTCAGAGCTGATTCCACCTGTTGGAAGGGGGGGAGAACGTAGATCGTGGACATGCCAAGTCCAAGAACGAGGGTGAGGATGCTCGCTTGTTTCATGGCTTCAGTTGGCGGGGGTTTGATGCGTGACGACAGTTTTCTTGGTCCGTAGTTTGCGGAGTTTCGGCATGCCGCCTTCGAGAAGGGAATGGGTCACGAGGAGCAGAATGAGTGAGATGGGATAGAAGAGCAGAAGGCCGGACCAATCGTGCCAAGTGTGGCGGGCGAAATCCGGATCACCATATTCGGCAATGACAAAGATGGAAGTGAGGCGGAGCATATTGCCGAGGATGGCGAGGGGGATGGCGGAGGCGCAGAGCAGCGCCTTTTTCCAAAGGGCCATCTTGGCGACATAGGCCCAGACGGAAGAAATCAGGATCAGGGCCATGAGCGAGCGGATCCCACCGCAGCCTTCATCAATTTCCAGAGGCTCCCATGCTGCGCTGGTGGAGTAGATTTTGACACCACGGATTTCGACATCCACGCCGAACCAGTGGCACCCGACCTGTGCGAGCTTGGTGGAAAGGATCTGGAGCTCGGTGGTGGCTTGCTGAATCTGGGGCAAAGGAATGGCCATCCAGAAGATGAATATGGGAAAGATGGTGAGTTTCGCCACTTGCCAGCCCCAAAGGAACCAGGCTGAGCCCCAGAGGATCAAGGGCAGTCCGCCGATGGCGAGGCGAGGCTGGCCGGTGCGGTGGGCGAGGACGAAAAAGAGAACACCTAGGACGACGACGGGGAGACCTTTCCCGTCGCCTTTTGTGGCCACATCACGGAGACTTTTCCATTTCCATGCGATCAGGCCGATGGAAACGAGGGGAACCATGAAACCGTGCTCCATGCGGGTTTCCGGATTCCACGCGGACTTCAGCCAAGCCAATGGGGTCATGGTCTGTCCGGGGCCGAATCCTTCGATAACGAAGTAGAAAATGGCCACGATGAGCCCTGCCGCGACGGCTGCAGGCCACATGACGGAATCTTTTGGGGCCGTAGCTTGTGGTTTTGAAGGGGTTTCCATCTTTCTTGTGGATGCAGGGTTGCCGATCCCATGCGGGCTGTCAACAATCCCCCCCGTTTGCCCTCCGTCTCATGAAGCTGATCAGTGGAACCGCTCACAGGGCGCTCGCAGAGCGCATCGCCGAACAAATTGGAACCCGCCTCGCCGATGTCAGTGTGACTTCGTTCCCGGATGGAGAGACTTTTGTCAAAATCAACGAGAACATTCGAGGTGAGGATGTTTTCATCATTCAGCCGAGTTGCCCGCCGACGAACCACAACATCATGGAGTTGCTGATCATGGTGGACGCGGCGCGGCGCGCTTCGGCTGAGCGGATTACGGCGGTCATGCCATTCTTCGGCTACGCCCGTCAGGACCGGAAAGACCAACCACGCGTGCCGATCACGGCGAAGCTGGTGGCGAACTTGCTGACCTCTGCGGGGGTGAGCCGCGTTTTGACGATGGACCTGCATGCGCCACAAATTCAGGGATTTTTTGATATTCCGGTGGACCACCTTTACGCCAAGCCGGCACTGATTGGTTATATCCGTGAAAAAGTCGGCGATCCTTCGGGGCTGACGGTTGTTTCTCCGGATGTCGGCGGGACGAAGCTGGCACGGGCTTACTCGGATGCACTCGGGGCGGAGTTGGCGATCGTGGCGAAGCACCGGGTTAGTGCGACTCAGGTGGAGGCGATGAATGTGATCGGTGACGTCCATGGGCGGGATGTGATCCTGGTGGATGACATGACGGAGACGGCGGGCACCTTGTGTGCGGCGGCGGAAATTCTCCATGCCCGCGGGGCAAAGCGGATTTTTGCCGGAGTTTCTCACGCGGTTTTGGACACGATGGGCCGCGAGCGGATCAAGAAATCGGCGATCGAGGAAGTCATCACGACGGACTCGGTGCCTCAGGCAAGTGGTGAAAAGGTTCACGTTTGCGGCATTGCTCCGCTGATGGCCGAGGCGATTCGTCGAATTGCCGGCGGTCAGTCGGTGACCTCGCTTTTTGAGGTCTCAAAAGGCTAGATCGAAGCTGTCTTGAGCCTAAACTGGGCGACATTTGATGGAAATCTCTCTGGGATCGCTCTTGGCGGCCGGAATTCCGTCGAATCCGAACGAACAATTTTTTGACATTCCGACTTTCGCCCGCTATCACCCGCGCCCCGCCGTCGGAAACGGCGTCACTCTAAACCACTAACCGACCCTTTCTGTCATGGCCAAGAAGCAAACTCTCCACGCTGAACCTCGTCTTCGCACCGGATCCGGCGTTCTCAAACAAATGCGCCGCGAAGGCTGGCTTCCATGTGTCGTTTACGGCAAGGGTGTCGAGAACCAGAACCTCAAGGTCAATGCCAAGGCATTCCGTGAATTGCTGGCTCACAGCACCTCGGAGAGCTTCATCGTGAATCTCGAAGTGTCCCAAGGTAAGCCAAGTCTGGCCCAGCTCAAAGCCGTCCAGCACGACCCACTTTCTGGTGATCCGCTGCACATCGATTTCCTTGCGATCGATCTGAAGAGCGAAGTCACTGCGGCCATTCCGGTTCACCTCACGGGCGAAGCCTTAGGCATCAAGGCTGGTGGCGTGCTTGAGCAAGGACACCACACGCTGGAGATCACCTGCTCCGCCGCAAACCTACCAGAGACGCTGGAGTTCGATATTTCACACCTCAAGGTTGGAGAGTCGCTGCATGTTGGGGATGTCGCGTTCCCACAAGGCGTGACTCCAAACTACGACGCGGAAGTGGTGATCGCTCACATCGGTGCACCACGCGTCGAGGAAGGTGCAGCAGAAGAAGAGGAAGCTCCTGCGGCTACTCCTGCTGCTGATGCCGCTCCCGCCGAAGCTTGATCAGACCTCCGATTGATTTCAAAGCCCGGCCCGCTGAATGGCGGCCGGGCTTTTTTTCGGTATCGATTTTCGAAGTGACCCGCTAGCTTTTGAACGTGTCCCACCTTCCTCTCATCGTCGGTCTTGGAAATCCAGGACGCCAGTATCAAGACACCCGCCACAACGTCGGCTTCATGGTGCTTGATCGTCTTGCAGCTGCCGCAGGCGTGGGTTTTGAGTCGCGTCCGAGGTGGCAGGCCCATGTGGCCAAGCTGCCGGATGGCACGCTGCTGGTGAAGCCGCAGACCTTCATGAATCTCAGCGGCCGCAGCGTCCGCCAAGTGGCCGCATTCCACCAATGGCCGCCGGAGAAAATCCTGGTGGTTTATGACGATTCCGCCCTTCCTCTGGGCCGCTTACGTTTTCGGGAAAAGGGCAGCGCCGGGGGGCATAACGGCATCAAGTCGCTCATCGAGCACCTCGCATCGGAGGGATTTCCACGGCTCAAAGTGGGCATCGGTGAGCCCCGCCCCGGGGAAATGACCGGGCATGTCCTTGGCAAGTTCCGGGAAGATGAGCGGGAACTCGTGGAAAACACGCTTGCAAGCGCGGTGGAGGCCGTGCAGTTTGCGCGCTCCCAAGGCTTTGCGCCCGCCGCAAACACCTATAATTCACGCAAATCACCATCTGAAATCACCGATCATGAGCAGGAAATACGAAGGTCTCCTCATTCTGAACACGAAGGGCCTTGATGGCAGCATCGACGATCTCGTCAGCTCCGTAGGCAAAGAAATCGAAGCTGAGGGTGCCAAGCTCGATGAAGTGCTTCAACACGGCCGCAAGAAATTCGCCTATCCATCCAACAAGATCGATGGCGGCCACTACGTCAGCTACATGTTCGACGCCGAGCCTGAAGTCATCAAGAGCATCGACACCAAATTGAAGCTGAACACCCACGTTCACCAGCAGTATTATCAGGTGCTCTGAACTCCGTCTGTTCTTGCGAACAGCTTTTTTGTTTGACCTGCCCGGGTTGCCGGGTTCAAGCTGACCACTGCCATGGCCAATCTCAATAAAGTCCTCCTGATGGGAAACCTGACCAAGGATCCCGAGCTTCGCTACACGCCGAAAGGCACCGCAGTCGGTGATCTTTCCATGGCCGTGAACCGCCGGGTCTCGGATGGTAACGGCAACTGGTCCGATGAAACGACCTTCGTCGACATTACGGTCTGGGGAAATACTGCCGAAAACGCTCAAAAATACCTTAGCAAGGGCCGCGGCGTTTTCGTCGAAGGTCGACTTCAACTCGATACTTGGGAAGACAAGACGAGCGGTCAGAAGCGCAGCAAGCTAAAGATCGTCGCCGATACCCTGCAATTCCTGCCGGATGGCAAGGGTGGTGGCGGACGTTCAAGTGGAGGTGGATCTTCGTCGGGCAATGCTTCGTCCGGACCTCCTCAGGGCGGATCGGCTGCTGACCCGGATGACTTTGACGGCGAGGAAGACGACATTCCGTTTTGAACCAAAGCTTGCCGCTTGATCGGCAAATTCGATCACTCCACCGGTGCTTCACTGGTGGATTTTTCGTGTTGGGTCATGACGGGGTGAGAGACTCCCGTTGGGTAAGTGTGGAGATTTTGGCAGCGCTGGATGGGGGAAGAGGCGTCCTGCGTTGAGGTAGGGGGGCGTGCCTCCTCCTATAAAATCGCCCTTGGGCCTTGCACATCGCGTGCTGCGCCCCTATCCGCCCGGCCTCGACTGTGCGGCGGAGGCGTTCCGTAGCCAGCGTTCCAAGCCATTCGACGGAACCGACTTGTGATGATCGACTTTTTCAAAAAGCAGCAGGGAAACCTCAAAAACGACGCTCTTTCCGGCCTGACCGTGGCATTGGCGTTGGTGCCCGAGGCAATTGCGTTCTCCTTTATCGCAAAAGTCGATCCTTTGGTCGGGCTTTGGGCGGCGGTGTTCATGGGCTTCATCACCGCAGCCTTTGGCGGTCGTCCGGGAATGATCTCGGGAGCAACCGGTGCGATCGCCGTGGTGGCGGGGAAGGCGGTTCAGCATGGCGACACGATCGGCGAAGGCCTCGGACTACAGTATCTCTTCGCGGTGATCATGCTCGCGGGAGTGATTCAGATTTTGTTCGGAGCCTTGAAGCTCGGTCGCTTCATCCGACTCGTGCCGCATCCGGTGATGATCGGCTTCGTCAATGGCCTAGCGATCGTCATTCTGATGGCGCAGTTTCCGTCGTTTAAGGATCCCTCGAGCGGCGAGTGGCTGCAAGGTCCGGCACTCGGCATCTTCATTGGATTGATCGTGCTCACGATGTTGATCATTCAGTTCTTTCCAAAGATCACGAAGTCGGTGCCATCGATCCTGATGGCGATTATCAGCGTGGGGCTTCTTTCGTTCTTCTTGTTCAAGGACACACCGACGGTTTCGAACGTGCTGGCGCAGGCGAAAGGAAATCCGGATGGGATTCTCAAGGGGGAGTTTCCCTTTCCCCAATGGCCATCGTCCGTTGATTGGGCTGGCGATTGGAAGTTCTTGCTGAAGACCGCATTCATCGTCGCGATGGTGGGAATCATCGAGTCGCTGATGACGCTGCAGCTGATCGACGAAATCACCGAAACCCGTGGCCATGGCAACCGCGAGTGTGCGGCTCAGGGTTCCGCGAATTTCCTCTCCGGCCTGTTTGGCGGGATGGGCGGCTGTGCGATGATCGGTCAGTCGCTCATCAATATCAAATCCGGCGGTCGTGGCCGGGCTTCGGGGATCGTTGCGGCCTTGGCGCTCGCTATTTTCATCATGGTCGGTGGGCCGGTGATTCAGCAGATCCCGATTGCGGCGCTCGTCGGCGTAATGTTCATGGTGGTGATCGGGACCTTCGAATGGTCGTCGCTGCGCACCTTTGGACGCGTGCCGCTTTCCGATGTCATCGTCATCCTATCGGTGACCTTGGTGACGATCATCATGCATGACCTCGCGACGGCGGTGTTCGTCGGGATCATCGTTTCGGCGCTGGTGTTTGCCTGGGAAAGCTCGCGGCATGTGCATGTCCGCGTGGAAAGCGAGACGGAGGATGAAAAGATCTACTCGCTCGATGGCTTGCTCTACTTCGGCTCGGTGCGTGAGTTTTCCGACAACTTTCAGGCCAAGTCGGATCGCAAGAACATCGTGATCGATTTTGCCCGGGCACGGGTGTGTGACCTTTCGGGGATCGAGGCGATCAACGCGTTGACCGAACGTTACCGGCAAGCAGGCAAGACCTTGAGGCTGCGGCACCTGTCGAAGGACTGCCGCCGGATGCTGGATCGGGCGGACGCGCTGATCGATATCGAGGTGGCCGAGGATGATCCGGAGTATCTCGTGGCGCGAATCAATCCGAGGGGGTAATCGGCCGCAAGCGAGTGCTGACGTGTTCGGTGATATGCCCTCGAAATGTTTGGCGTAGTCTGGAGGTAATGAAATCCCTGCTCGTTCTGATGTTCTCCGCTGCAAGTTCCATGGCTATCGATTGGCTGCCGCTCTGGCCGGGCGAGGCACCGGGTGCAGCTCCGCTGCCGGAAGGCACCGAGAAAGTGGGAGAAGGGCGGCGCTTAAGCCATATTGAGAAGCCACAGTATTCGCTTTACCTCGCCCCGGAAGGCAAGCGGACCGGGCAGGGCGTGGTGATCTTCCCCGGTGGTGGCTACACGATTCTCGCTGCCCAGCATGAAGGTGATGACTACGCGAAGTGGCTCAACGAACAAGGCATCACGGCGATTGTCGTGAAATATCGGGTGAGTGGTAATGAGGCGAGCGGCTACGGCTATCCCGTTCCTTTTCTTGATGCTCGACGTGCGATTAGGACCATGCGGGCGAATGCCGAGGCTTGGGGGCTTGAGAAAGACAAGATCGGCGTGATGGGCTCTTCGGCTGGTGGGCATCTGGCTAGCCTGTGTGCCACCCGCTTCGCCGATTCCTTTGCCGAGGAAGGAAAAGACGCGGTCGACAAGCAGGAATGCCGTCCGGATTTTGCGGTGCTGATCTATCCGGTGATCTCGATGGATCAAGTCGGGCACGGAGGATCGAGAATGCGACTTCTCGGCAAGGACCCGGACGCCGAGGCGATCAAAGCCCTGTCGACCGACAAGCAGGTCAGCGATAAGACGCCTCCGTGCTTTTTGCTCACGACGTCAGACGACGGCGTCGACTGCCGCAACAGCCTGAGGTTCGCCATGTCCTGCAAAGAGCATAAGGTGCCGATGGCGCTCCATCTCTTCGAAAAGGGTGGCCATGGTTATGGGCTCAAGGGCAAAGGCAATCTGGCGGTTTGGCCGAGTCTGTTAGAGTCTTGGTTGAAGCGATGAAGTGGTGCACACCTGCGGTGTGTGAGGGTCCTTTCCTCGCCTCCGGCAGGCAAGCAACGGCGGGAAGAGCCGCTTCAAGAAGAAAAGACTCCGCCACTCCAGAGGAGTGCCGTAACCATCACACACCGGAGGTGTGCGCCACGCTTAACGGGCGAGGGCCGCAAGCACGGCATTTTGGGCATTCGCGTCAGGTAACCCGCATTTCTCATACCGGGAATTGCGGACGCTTGGAGTTCTGGTGTAAGTTGTTGGTGTTTAAATCAATGACTCACATACAAACCCACTGTCGTCTCGCCTATCTTCCGCGCACCGGCCTTCCGTTTCGCCCCGAAATGCTCGCGACGCTCAGCAAACACCCCCTCCACAAAACTCTGGCTCCGCATCGCCACCCCATCGCTGAAATACCGCACCCGGCACCTCAGCAGTTCCGACAGACTCAGCCGTCCTCCTTTCGCCAAAACCTGCTTCGCCTCCTCCTTCGAGATCCCTTTCCGTTCCGCATGCCTTAGCGCCGTCACATAAGCCTTCGAGTAAAGCCGCGTCAGATGCTCCAGCAGCTTCTCCTCGCCCTCCGGCCCCCAAAGCGACGCAGAAACCTCGCCCGGTCCGGCACCCGCGCGAGCAGGTGAAAGTGGTTACCCATCACCGCAAAGGTCAGGATTTCCACCTCCGCGAACCGTTTCCAATCGGCGCATCACCCGCACGAAAGCCTCTTTTTCCATGTCGCCGAAGAGCATCTCCCCACCCACCGTGCGGCTCATCGCGTGGTAGCAATTCGACTGCCCCACCATTCCTAGGATCCTCCGCCGCCCCAGCCCCTTCCCCCGCCGAAATCCGCCCGGAACCGGAGCCGTCGGAAACCCCGCTTTTTTGACCGGAACGATCACCTATTCTTCGTTGGTCTTCAAGGTATAACGCAGTTTCTACCAAAACAGCTTTCGGTCGTCAATCTACTGTTTGCCTGGCAACTTGGCTGGCAACTTGGCCTAACGTCCACTTTCCCACCACCGACGGACGTGAAATCATACTCACCCGCCACACCGAGCCCGAAAGAGACATCCAGATCCTGCTTCATCAGCTCAAACTCACCTTGCCCGAACAAGCACCACCCAAGATCCAAGCATCCGCGTAACCCACAGATTGAGAAAATTCTGTAGTGCCGACCTTTTTGCCAAAACAACGCAAAATGGAGCTTCCAGCAGAAGTGTTCGGCATGATGGCTGCTGAAAATGCGGTGAAGTCGTGAAAAAGCCCGCGATTATATGGAGGGAGGACACGACACGCGGTTTTGACACAGTGGCTCCGGGCGGCGGCGTGGCATCAGGACACGCGTCGCCA
>CAZVMS010000036.1:0-45920 GCA_964628795.1 uncultured Haloferula sp.
TCCAGAGAGCCACCCAGAGGACCCAGCGCTTCATCCGGTGGGTGCGCGTCTGGATTTACAGGCAAGCTCCCTGGGCCGATTCCATCGCCAGGCTACGACAAGTCTGGGCAGGAAAAACAACGTAGTTTTCCACACCGATCCCTTGGCGAACTCGTCCGCACCTACTGGCAACCCCTCTACCGCTACGCCCGCAGAAAAGGAAAGTCCAAGGAAGACGCCGAAGACCTTGTCCAAGGCTTCATGCTCCACTTGATAGAGGCCCGCTCCCTCGCCAGTGCCGACCGCAAATGGGCCCTCGCCCTGCTCGCCAAAGTCCTCGCGTTCCTCTGGCTCGGCTGCGGCACCGCCATGTATCTCCAGCGCCCCACGCCCATGGGCAATATCATGAATTCACCATCGACTGGTGGAGATTTCATAGTCGAAGCCAGCACCTGGCATCGGATGAGGATCTTTGGATCTGACGAACTTTACTACCGCTTTGAAATCGTCGACCAAAGGAGCGGCGAAAACCGCGCTTGGGAAATCCCAGTCAAAAGCCTTCCCAAGTGGAAAGATGGCTCGTCTCCATCGAACTACGGATTTGCCGAAAACGGCACCATTCACTGGGAAGTCGACAACAGTGAAGTCGTCTTCAGAATGGACGGATCCGATGTCTTCACCATCGCTACCGATCCTATCAGAATCCCGCCCGGCGCCCATGTCGCCGGAACTGGAGAGATCCGCCTAGTGAAGCCGTAGTATGCAGCCCTCTCGTAGTATGCAGCCCTCTCTTGGTGTCTCTCACGGCTCAATTCCCAGATACTCTGCCAGCTCTCGATTCGGCCGACAAAGGATTACATCAAAAGGCTGCAAACCGCCCTCATTGATATAGCAATTCCTCGGCGCGGCATCGACGGCGATCGTTCCTAAAGCGTAGTTGTAGAACACCAAATGTCCCGACGGGTCCTTGAGTTGTTCCCATCCGGCTTCGCCAAAATACCGGACAATCTCCCGTTCGTCGGCAGGCTCACCATGATACTGCGGCTGGGTGACCACGAAGGACACGGCACCATCTTTCCATCTCACCACCGACGCCAAGTGGACGTCGTCGCCGAAAAGCACATTCGAAGCCTGCCAACGTTCGAGATACTCGATAGGAGTCGCGGGGAAGAATTCAAGAGCCTCTCTCGTCAGAGTCGCCTTCGCCGGATCAGCCCACTTTGATTCTATCCGCCGAACCTTCGGAACCAACCCAAAGCCGACAGGCTTCGTCACTTTAGCGAATCGACTGTTTTTGGGTGAAAATTCCACCAGATGCTCAGAACCTCCCTGCCACGAGTCAGCTGCGATACCGTATGATTCGAAACTACTCTCAGAATCGATCAAGCATCCCAATTCGCGAGCGCAAGCAAGCGCTTCGACGGCTTGCGCTTCAATGCGGCGGGTCCGGTCAGCTTCAGCACCCGTGCCGTGAGCTCGGCAGCGGTCGCGTAATCGGTCGAGGAAGGCGTCAATCGAATCGGCCGCAGCACCTTCACCGCCGGAACTTCCATCCCGACCTCCAGACTGCTGTTTTTTTTCCGACTCACGGGTGGCACCCTAACCCCGCCAGCTCCGATCTCAAGCTTCGAATCCCGCCTGATCGATCCCCAACTCGCTCAATAGGCCTCCCCTCGTGGACCGAGGTAATCTACGAACAGCACCTCGACCTCCCCATTTTCCCGTGGTTGCAGAATGGCTCGATAGAGTCCGACACGAAGCGGAAACCACCCGTCCAGCCCGCTGAGTTTCCGAACTCCAGAGTGGCTGGTAATGTCGGCGAGAGACGCGACCTCCTCAAGTGCCGCAATCATCTGCGCCTGACGATCACGCGGCATTCGCCGGAGATAGCGAGTGGCCCTCCGATGCAGGAGGATCCGACGCATCACAAGGAGAGTTCAGCCTTTAGATCCTCGAGGTCCGTAAACGCATCCATGTTTCCGGCCTTGCGGTCCGCTTCCGCCTCCTGAATGGCTTCCAACTCCTCGGGAGTCGGCTGACCGTCATCAATGAGGCTCTGGATCTCGAGAAAAACCTCCCATGGTATAATGGCGGCTTCCGGACGCCCATCGGCCCCAATCACGGTCTGATGAGTAATGTTCATGGCGACAATCTACACAATTTGCGGCTCCACGTCAGTGATTGTTTTGCCCGCCAATCTCAAGCTTCGAATCCCGCCTTGAACTCCGGCGCTCGCCGTGCATCCTCCCCGCCCGCTCGGGTCGAAGCACCCGTCCAGCACCATGGCAGCCCCTCGTTTTCAAGCACTTCCCGGATTCCGCGACTTCACGCCGCGCGAATGCGCCGTGCGCAATTACCTCTTCGAAACCTGGCGCTCGGTCGCCCGGACCTACGGCTTCGTCGAATACGAAACCCCCGTCCTCGAAGACACCGCGCTCTACTTGAAAAAATCCGGCGGCGAACTCTCCTCCCAGCTCTTCCGATTCGAGGACCAAGGCGGTCGCGACGTCTGCCTCCGCCCGGAAGTCACCGCCTCGCTCGCCCGCCTCGCCGCCCAACATCAGCGCGATTTCCCGAAGCCCCTCAAGTGGTTCGAAATCGGTCAGTGCTTCCGCTACGAGAAACCCCAAAAAGGCCGCGGCCGCGAGTTTCATCAGTTCAATGTCGATATCCTCGGTGAGGCCAGCCCCGCCGCCGATGCCGAGCTGATCGCCCTCTCCATCGACACTATGCGCGCCTTCGGCTTCGAAGAAGGCGACTTCGTCGTGCGTGTCTCCGACCGCCAGGCATGGATCGATTTCGCCTCCGAGCGCGACATTGCCGAAGACCGCATCCCCGAGTTTCTCCAAATCATCGACAAGCTCGAACGCGAGAAGCCGGAAGTCACCGAACAAAAACTCAGCACCTTCGGCCTCACCACCGAGGACGTCGCAAGCTTCATCAAGAGCCCGGAAAGCGCCTCCTTCGCCTTCGAATCGATCCGCGAAGATCTCGAAGCCCGCGGCATGGCCCCTTTCCTCGAACTCGATCTCTCGATCGTCCGCGGACTCGCCTACTACACTGGCGTCGTCTTCGAAGTCTTCGACTCCAAGAAGTCGATGCGCGCCGTCGCTGGTGGCGGTCGCTACGATACCTTGGTTGGCACCATTTCCGACGGCGGCTGCGACATGCCCGCCACCGGATTCGCCATGGGCGACTACGTCATCCGCAACCTCATCGAGGAAACCACCGACGCCCTGATGCAGATGGAAGTCTGGCTTCAGCGTTCTGCTGCCGCCTGTGATG
The DNA here is from genome assembly GCA_964628795.1 of uncultured Haloferula sp. Taxonomy (GTDB): domain Bacteria; phylum Verrucomicrobiota; class Verrucomicrobiia; order Verrucomicrobiales; family Akkermansiaceae; genus Haloferula. Next base: position 3,265 of record CAZVMS010000036.1, read on the forward strand.
TTTTCCTCGTCATCGCCGACGAAACCAAGCGCCCCGACGCCCTCGCGATCCTCTCCGAGCTGCGCGAAGCCGGCATCGCCTGCGACCTGCCTTTCGGCCAGGCGAAGCTTGGCAAGCAGCTCAAGCGCGCCGAGCAATCCGGTGCCCGCTTCGCCCTCGTCGTCGGCTCCGAGCTCCCCGAGCTCCAGCTCAAAGTCCTCGCCTGCCGCACCGAAGAGCCCTGCCACGTCCTCGGCCTCGCCGATTGGCTAAGCGACCGCCTCCAACAACCTGATGGTCCCTTGCTTGCTTAAATTCTCAACCACAGATGAACGGGATGAACGCAGATGGACTCCATACAAAGGAAACCGAAGCCATTATCGGCTGCGCCTTTGCCGTCCTGAACGACATGGGGCACGGATTCCATGAAAAGCCCTACGAAAACGCCCTCGTGGTCGAGTTTCGCTATCGTGAAATCGAATACGCTCAACAACCCCGATATCCACTAACTTACAGAAACGAACCGGTCGGCGAATACATTCCTGATCTCATTGCATTTGGTAAAATCGTCGTGGATACGAAAACCATTGAGCGCATCACCGATCACGAGATTGGACGAATGCTTAACTACCTTCGAGCAACTGGCCTACAGGTAGGACTCATTATTAACTTCAAACACGCCAGGCTCCAGTTTCGAAGAGTTACCCTCACGAAGCCTGAATCACCCGATCATCAACACTGATCCCATCTTTTTCATCTGCGTTCATCCCGTTCATCTGTGGTTGAAACAATCCTCCATCACCTGACCATCCTTGTCCCAATTTTCAGAAAGCCATGCGCACTCACCACTGCAACGAAATCCGCCCGTCACACATCGGCCAAGAAGCCACACTGATCGGCTGGATCAATACGGTCCGCGACCAAGGCGGCGTCATCTTTGTCGACCTTCGCGACCGCGAAGGCATCACCCAATGCGTCTTCCGCCCCGAAGAAAGCGCCGAAGCCGCTGCCATCTCCCACAAGCTTCGCAGTGAAGACGTCATCCAAGTCAAAGGCATCGTCCGCGAACGCCTCAAGGCCGAGGGCATCGACACCACCAACGAAAACCTCGAAACCGGGCAGGTCGAAGTCGTCGTCGCCAGCGTGAAGATCGTCAACAAGGCCGAGGTCCTTCCTTTCCAACTCGACAAGGAACTCTCCAACGAGGACCTGCGGATGAAGTACCGCTATCTCGACATCCGCCGCCCGCGGATGACCCGCAACCTCCGCACCCGCCATCGCGTCACCAAGTCCACCCGCGACTTCCTCGACGAACAAGGCTTCTGCGAAATCGAAACACCAATCCTTTCCAAATCCACCCCCGAAGGCGCCCGTGACTTCCTAGTGCCATCGCGTCTCCAGGAAGGTCACTTCTACGCCCTTCCCCAAGCCCCGCAGCAGTACAAGCAGCTGCTCATGGTCGGCGGCATTGAGAAGTATTTCCAGATCGCCAAGTGTTTCCGCGACGAAGACCTCCGCGCCGACCGTCAGCCGGAATTCACCCAGATCGATATCGAAGCTTCATTCGTCGAACAAGACGACATCATCGCCCTCGTCGAAGGCCTGTTAGGCCGCATCTTCAAGGACGCGCGCGACACCGAAATCCCCGCTTCCTTTGAACGGATCACCTGGAGACAAGCGATGGATCAATACGGCTCCGACAAGCCCGACCGCCGCTTCGGCCTGAACTTCGTCGACCTCTCCGAAGAACTCAAAGACTGCGAATTCCGCGTCTTCTCCGGTGCCGTCGCCGCTGGTGGTGTGGTGAAAGCCATCAACGCCAAGGGCTTTGCCGACATCTCCACCGGCCAGATCGACAAACTCACCAAGCTCGCCCAAGCCGCCGGGGCCAAAGGCCTCGCCTACATTCAGGCACGTGGTGACGACCGTGAAAGCTGGCGTTCACCCTTCGTCAAGCGCATGACCGACACCGAAGTCGAAGCGCTGCGCAGCAAGCTGAATATCGAAGCCGGTGACCTCATCCTCTTCGCCGCCGATCAGTGGGAACCCGCCTGCGACATCCTCGGCCGCGTGCGCCTCGCCTGCGCGGAGATGCAGAACCTGTTAGAAGGCAACACCGAGCTCGATTTTCTCTGGGTCACCGAGTTTCCGCTGCTTGCCTTTGATGAAGAAGAAGGCCGCTACGTCGCCGTCCACCACCCCTTCACCCGTCCGCTCAAGGAAGACGAAGAGAAGCTCCTGAAAGGAGAACTCTCCACCGATCTGCGCGCCCAAGCCTACGACGTCGTGCTCAACGGCAACGAGCTCGGCGGTGGCTCCATCCGGATTCACGAAGCCCCGCTTCAGTCCGCCATGTTCACTGCCCTCGGCATTTCCGAAGAACAAGCCAAGGCGGAATTCAGCCACATCCTCGATGCCTTTAAGTTCGGCGCTCCACCCCACGGCGGTCTCGCACTCGGTCTCGATCGCCTCGTCATGCTCATCTGCGGCGAGGAAAGCATCCGCGAAGTCATTGCCTTCCCGAAAAACAACAAAGGCAGCGACCTGATGTCACTTTCCCCTGCGGAGGTGGATCCCAAGCAGCTCCGCGACCTGCGCATCCAGACCACAGCCAAGAAGCCTGCTCCGACCAGCACGCCCGCTAGCTGAGGAGCCTAAGGAGTCACTAGCTCCATCCGCAGGCGAAAGAAACCCCTGGTCCCATCAGGGGTGTTGAAGCTGAGCTTCTCGCGGCCACCCACCAAAGGGGTAGCAGAAATTGGCCGTCGCCCCGTCCAATCGCCACTTCCGGTTCGAATTGCCAGCTCGCTCCAAGGAGCGCTCATCGTCGTGGAATACTCCAGGACGTAGAGAACATCATCAGGCGGTGGTGATGGCAGCACCAAGGCGGTGGTGATTGTCGAACTTGACTCGACCATGGAATACCCCTCGTCTTTGGAGGTCGGGGAAGTCCCAGCACCATGCTCATAAAGGTTCGGCCTGCCATCGCCATCGGCATCAGCCGCCGGATCCCGCAACAGCTCGTTACTAACTCCAGAGACTGCGGCAAAGTATGGCGTCTCGGTTAGAGTTGCCTCAAGCTCCGGAACTAAAATAAAGGTCCTCTCGTTGTTCCCTGTCCCCGAATTGAGACCATGCACCGCCAGAATATTGCTCCCGGAAACCAGCACACCCGCCTCAACAGTTAACTCATAATTGACCGATGAAAGAGCATCCTCATCCCTCCGATCCGATGAGGCGACGGCATCCCACGCAGGCACACCCGCAGACACGTTTGATCGAGCCACCTCAACACCATTCAGATAAGCGACAAATCCGTCATCGAACTTCATTCGGAGTCTCAGGGAAAGGATGCCGCCTGGATCGACAACATCAAAAGGCACCCTCAGAAAGCACCCAGCTCTTTTCTTGTACATCGCACTCTCAACATCGAGGGCTGAACTAATGAGTGGGGCAAAGATCCGTCTCGAACTCGGACCGCTCACCGCATCGTAGCCCACACCGAGGGGCCCCGAAAGCCATCCACTCTCCGCGAAAAGCCGACCCTTCCACCCTTCACCTAAGCTGCCATCAACCGCCACCCAGGCTTTCGCCGTAGCGTTAATGCCAATCAAACTCTCAACCCGGAAGTTCGCCGTCAGCGTCACCTCATCAAAAGTCCGGCTCACCCCATCACTAACAACAAGCCTCAGACTCGTCGCGCTTGCCGTCGGAAACGAAAGCTCCGGGCCCTCGATAGTTGTTGAAGAAAGCTGACCATTACCCGAAAGAATGCTCCATTCGTAGGCCCTCAACGAGGGACTACTGTCGTCAACCACCACTGGTGACAAAAGAAGACGGTCTCCATAGACCGTCCTATTCCTACCAAGCTCAACTTCCGGAGCACGATCCGCATAGAGTGGAGTAACACCCGAAGCCTCGACCGAAACCATCACATCATCCACCACCTCTGTTCCGGTGCCACTACTTTTCAAGCGCAGAACATAGGTGCCGACTCCCGTGAAAACCGCCTCCGTTGCTGAGTCATTCGGCGTCGATAAAGCAACCGACTCACCGCTCGGGACGGCCATCACCTCCCAGCTCGCACTTCCACCCGTCGCCACGCCCTCTAGCAAAAGCCCGGAACCTAGGGTCAAACTGATCGCCTCTGCGGATGGAGAAACGATCTCTGCCGCTAGCTCAAGATTGAGAGGAACCGTGCCCGAAATGTCATATCCTCCCAAGCTTCCATAGTCACTGTAACCTGTCACGAGGTCACCCTGTCCGACCCCGCTAACTTCAAGGAAATAGGTCCCCGCTACCACACTCAGGCTTAGCGATGCATCCAAAGTTCCCGCTGAGTCGGAAACCGCCATTTCGCTGCCTCCACCGTTGAGAAGCCGCACCTTGATATCCAGATTCGGGTCGTAAGCCGCATTGTTCACCGCGATCGAAATCGCCCCTCCGCCGGTCTGAAAGGAAAACATGTCCACATCAGTTCCTCGCTCGATCAAGCCCGACGCCTCAACCTGATCGGTCCCAACAACCGTCAAAGGAGTCGCCCCCCCAGTCGAAGCGGAGTGATCATCCCCTAGATAACCCAGACCATTCCGACTGCTGGTGATGATCGCAAGATCATCCTCAAATCGATTCGCATCAGGATACTCCCCCTTACTCCATTGGGTCACAGTACTGTAGTAGCCAACTCCCATAATCGGCGCCCACGACGTGGCACCACTTCCATGACCTTGGTAATAATCCAGCGTGCTTGTTCCATCATGCCTCAAGCCGAGCATGTGACCCGCCTCATGGCTCGCCGCTTCCGCACAGTAGTCAGCCACATTCCCTAGCTGGTCAGTAAAAACCCAACCCGGCGCATCGAAAGTCGCACTACCAAAAACATCGACGTAGGCCACACCGCCAGCTGTTCCATACCATTCGTTGTCTGGCGTGAAGATCATCATGGCACGACGATTGATCGGGTAGCTTTGGTAGACACTACGATCGGTTGTTACCGTGACATTGAAAGGTCGATAGTCCTCAGACACACCCTTCCAAATTGTTTCAATCTGCGTATTTGTGAAGTTCGGACTACCTGCCACAATCGGACTTCCACCGGTGTAAGATAAATTCCACTGCGTGCTACTCACCGTCTCACCATCAAAGTCGAGATAGATCACCCCATTCGCTCCCGGCAAACTGTTAAGGATCGGGGTAATCTCTTGGATGAGATTTAATGTCGGCGCCGCCTCTGGAAATGGACCAAGCGCCGGAGGAAGCCCCTCGACGACAACTCCATCACGGCCCTCCCAGGAGCAAATCAAGGCCTCGCGTTGAAAGGATTCAATCCTTGCTCCCTCCGCATCACCACGAATCCGCCAAGCCACCCGTCCGGCGCGAGGAAACATCCGCCCTTCCCACTCGTCTCCGTTGCGGGCGAGAAACAAGTCGTCCCCACTTTCTAACCGCACACTCGTCACGACGCGACCGTCAGCGAGTATTTCATGCATGGTCACGTGGCCACCCGCATGCCCATCAAGCTCGAAACCCAACGAAACCCAGTCGCCCTTTTCGCATTCCATCCAACTCGGCAACTCCGCAAAGCCCACCATCTTCCGACTCAGCACCAATCCCTCGCTATGCTTACAAGCACTGCCACAGCGATGCCCTTGCTCCGGGACGGGCGATTCAGTAGATGGAGTCGCATCTGGTTGGAAAATGACCCCAAGAATCCCAAGGGAAGCTACAGCGAGCTGAAATATGTAATGGGGCTTCACAGGTTTAAAATTTCAATCATTGAGAGTCCGGATCTTTTTCAAAAACGCTTAACCGATGTCAATATTCAATCTTTGACTCTCAAATAATGATCTTTGACACCATTCCCGTTCGATGAGCCCGCCGATACCCGAAGCCTATTTCCAAACCGTCTTCGTCCTCGATGGAGCCCCCTTGCCGCTTCCCCCGGCTTTCGCCATCGTCACAGCATTCAATCCGATGGACGAAGTGCTTCCCCTCGAAGCCAACACCATCGCCGACGGCCAATTGAAAGCCAGCCTCCTCACCAAACGGCTCTCCCCCTTTCTCGCGATAGGCCAAAGCCCGGACGGTTCCCACTCCGAACCCGGCTGGGCATTCCAAGCCTCGCTCGAGTCCGCTCTGGAAATCGCCCGCGCCTTCCATCAGCGTGCTTTCTGGTGGATCGAAAACGACCAGCTCTATCTCATCGGCTGTGAAAACTCCAAGCCAATCCCAGTCGCCCGCTTCTCTGACCGACTGCTGCCTTAAGCAGGAACCAACCCACGCATCGCAGACACCGACAGCGATGGCGCGGATGACGCCGTGGAAATCGCCCACGGCACCTCACCTACGCTCGATAGCTCGTTTCCTGAATGGATCGATTTTCACGGCACTGCCGACCACCTCGATAGCAATGACCTGTCCGATGCAGGGATGATCTGGGCAGGCGGAAAGGCACGCGCCCCTTCCGCTGATGACGATGGCGATGGCATGAGCAACCAAGAAGAAAGCGAAGGCCAGTTCGTCATCATCAGCAGCGGTGCCCTTTCCTTCACCGGTAACGCAGGAACCTCCCCCGCCCTCATCGCCAAAAACAGCACGCCATCCCCGATGTCGTCGCCAGCCCACTCGAAGGGCACTACAAAAAACGTCTTCCAGCGAACCCACGGCCGGATCACCGCTAACAGCGTCGAACGCGGCATTGAGTTCGGCGGCTATTTCGACGCGCCAGGAGAACTCAACGGCCTCGACATCGACACCGTCCTCGACGCCGCCGGTTTTGACACCAACTCCTTCGGTGGTTCGGCGTTTCCCATGGCGACATATGGACACCGTCCTGCCGAATATCCGGAACTTCTACGACGCCGCCGAGACCAGCCATCCCCTCGGTTTCCTCGTCTGATACCCCAGCCCTATGTCTCGTGGCACCTTCGTCATCACCATCATCGCCCTGATTTTTTGGCAGTGCCTCACGTTTCTCATTCCGATTCCAGTCCCACCATCGAAAGAATCCCCAGCGCCCGAACCAAGCTTTTCTCCATCAGCAGAAACAACTCCCGGACCACCTCTCCCCGGCGATTTACTCCTCGCCGACTTCGGATCACCTGAGACGGCCCCCATCGACGACCTCAAAAAACTCCACAACCTCGTCTCCGGCTACTTCTCCGTCGTCAAAGACCTCACCCGCCACCCCATCGGTGGAAATGCCGACCTCGCCGCCTGCCTAAGCCCCTGAATTGGAGCTTTTCCCGAGCTTGAAAATTCTCCGCCTTGCCCTCCCCACCGGACCCGCTAACCTCCGCAGATTCCACTGGTCCGCACCCACATGCAGCGCATTTTCGTCGAAAAGAAGCCCTCCTTTGCCACTGAGGCAAAGCACCTCCTCGCAGATCTTCGCGAGTCTCTCAACCTGAAGAGCCTCGCTAAGCTCCGCATCGTCCAGCGCTACGAAGCCGATGGCCTCAGCCCCGAGGAATTCGACGCCGCCGTCAAACTCGTCCTCTCCGAACCTCAGGTCGATACCGCCACCCGAGAACTCACTCAAAACGCCGACGAGCACGCCTTCGCCGTCGAATACCTCCCCGGCCAGTTCGACCAGCGAGCCGACTCGGCCGCGCAGTGCATCCAGATCCTCACCGGAAAAGAAAGACCGCTCGTGATTTCCGCGAAAGTCATTCTCCTCCAAGGCGAGCTCTCTCAGGACGACATCGACCGCATCAAATCCTACGTCATCAACGCCGTCGATTCCCACGAGGTCGATGTCACGGCCGACACCGTCCGCGCGACGCCATCCGCCCCTGCCGACGTCGAAATCCTCAACGACTTCAACACCGGCTCGCCCGCCGAAATCCGCAGCAAATTCGGCCTCGCGATGTCGGAAGAAGACGTCGCCTTCTGCCAAAACTACTTCGGCAAGGAAGAGAACCGCGCGCCCAGCATCACCGAGCTCAAGATGCTCGACACCTACTGGTCCGATCACTGCCGCCACACCACTTTCCTGACGAAAATCGACGAGGTCACCTTCGACGAAGGCACCGAGCCGATCCAGCGCGCCTGGCAAACCTACCTCGCCACCCGCGAAAATCTCGGCCGCCAGGAAAAGCCCATCACCTTGATGGACATCGCCCTCATGGGCATGCGCGAACTCCGCGCCTCCGGCGAACTCGACAACCTTGAAGAGTCCGAGGAAATCAACGCCGCCTCAATCATCGTCCCCGTCAAAATCGACGCCCGCGACGAAGAAGAATGGCTCATCCAGTTCAAAAACGAAACGCACAACCACCCCACCGAAATCGAGCCCTTCGGTGGAGCCGCCACCTGCCTCGGCGGCTGCATTCGCGACCCGCTTTCCGGTCGCTCCTACGTCTATCAGGCGATGCGCGTCACTGGCGCCGCCGATCCCCGCACTCCCTTCTCCGAGACCCTTCCCGGCAAGCTTCCGCAAAAGAAGATCTGCCAAATCGCCGCCAAAGGCTACTCGTCCTACGGCAACCAGATCGGCCTCGCCACCGGCCAGGTTTCCGAAGTCTATCACCCTGGCTACGTCGCCAAGCGCATGGAAATCGGAGCCGTCGTCGCCGCAGCTCCACGCTCGAATGTTTTCCGCGGCACACCCGCAAACGGTGATCTCATCCTGCTCATCGGCGGCCGCACCGGCCGCGACGGCGTTGGCGGAGCCACGGGTTCCTCGAAAGAACACACCGATACCGCTCTCGAAAACTCCGCCGAAGTGCAGAAAGGCGACGCCCCGACCGAGCGCAAAATCCAACGGCTTTTCCGCAACGCCGAGCTCGCCCGGAAAATCAAAATCTGCAACGACTTCGGAGCCGGCGGAGTTTCCGTGGCTATCGGTGAAATCGCTCCATCGCTCGATATCGACCTCGATGCCGTGCCGAAAAAATACGACGGCCTCGACGGCACCGAGCTCGCCATTTCCGAATCCCAGGAACGCATGGCCGTCTGCGTGGATCCCGCCGATGCCCCCTACTTCATCGCCGAGTCCGACAAGGAAAACCTCGAATGCGTCCACGTCGCCACCGTCCGCGACCACGGCCGCCTGCGCATGACCTGGCGCGGAAAGGAAATCGTCAACCTCTCAAGAGCCTTCCTCGACACCAACGGCGTCCAACTCAGCGCCAAGATCCACGTGGCTGGAGCATCTTGCTCCAGCCAGTGCCCGGAGCGTCCCGCTCCGTCTCTTACCGCCCACCTCGCACATCTCAACCACGCCTCCCAAAAAGGCCTCGGCGAAATGTTCGACGGCTCCGTCGGTGCCGGCACCGTGCTCTGGCCATTCGGTGGTGAAAACCAACTCACTCCGCCCGATGCCATGGTCGCCAAGCTGCCGCTGTTAGAAGGCGACACCGACGTCTGCACCTACATGTCGTGGGCCTTCAATCCCGAGCTCTCATCCGCCTCGCCTTTCCACGGCGCCGCCTCCGCCGTCGCCGAGTCCGCCTGCAAGATCGTCGCCGCCGGAGCGCGCCTCAGCGACATCCGTCTCACCCTTCAGGAATACTTCCCAAAACTTGGCGACGACCCAAGCCGCTGGGGACTCCCCTTTGCCGCCCTGCTCGGAGCCTTCGATGCCCAGCACAGCCTCCGCCTCGCCGCCATTGGCGGAAAGGACAGCATGTCCGGATCCTTCAACGATCTCGACGTCCCCCCAACCCTCGTCTCCTTCGCCCTCGCTCCCGGAAAAGCCAGCCAAGCCCTCTCCCCGGAATTCAAGCAGGTCGGAAGTACGATATCCCTCGTAGATATCCCCGCCACCGCCGAGAAGCTCCCCAACTACGAGCGCATCAAGGCAGTCACCGAAGAACTCCACCAGCTCGCCACCGAAGGAAAACTCCTTTCCTGCAAGTCCATCGGCCACGGCGGCCTCGCCCACGCCATCCCCGTCTGCTGCTTCGGCAATCACCGTGGCATGACCGTCCCGGTCATGAATCAGGAGAGCCTCTACAAGTCCCGCCCCTACTCTTTCCTCATCGAGCACAGCGAACCCCTCCCCGCCGCCCTCAACGCCCAAACCCTCGGCCAAGTCACCGAAGAGCCCATCCTCACCATCAACGGCGAAACCCACCAACTCGCCGATCTCCAATCCGCTTGGACCTCCACCCTCGAACCCATCTTCCCAACCAAGTCATCAGACCTTGGCGAACTTGGCGTCTTGGCGGTGCGATCTTCTTCCCAAACCGCCAACAGAGTCTCGACTTCCTTCGCCAAGCCAAAGGTCATCATCCCAAGCTTCCCCGGCACCAACTCGGAATACGATTCCGCCAAAGCCTTTCGCGAAGCCGGCGCCGATGCCCACATCGAAGTCTTCCGCAACCTCACCCCGCGCCACCTTGAGGAGTCCCTAAAAACCCTCGCCGCCCGGATTCGCGAAAGCCAGATCCTCTTCCTCCCCGGCGGCTTCAGCGCCGGTGATGAACCGGATGGCTCAGCCAAATTCATCGCCACCGTCCTGCGAAATCCGGAAGTCGCCGATGCCGTCATGGACCTCCTCAAGAACCGCGACGGACTTATTCTCGGCATCTGCAACGGCTTCCAGGCTCTGATCAAAACCGGACTCGTCCCCTACGGCGAAATCCGCGACTCCGCACCAGACGCGCCCACTCTTTTCCACAACGACATCAGCCGCCACATCTCCTGCTACGCGCCCACCGTCGTCACCAGCACCCTTTCGCCATGGCTCTCCAACAGCCAGGTCGGCGACATCCACCGCGTGCCCTTCTCCCACGGAGAAGGAAAGTTCGTCGCCTCGCCCGAAGTCATCGCCGAGCTCGCCGCCAACGGCCAGATCGCCACCCGCTACTGCGACCCGAGTGGCACCCCGAGCATGGACATCGCCTACAACCCGAATGGCTCCATCGCCGCCATCGAAGGCATCACCAGCCCCTGCGGGCGCATCCTCGGAAAAATGGGCCACACCGAACGCCGTGGCACCCACGTCGCGAAAAACATCCCCGGAGAAAAACATCAGCCGCTATTCAGAGCGGGAGTCGCGTGGTTTTTATAAAGCTTCGAATCAAGGATCTCATCCCAATTCTACCTGACCCACCATTGACTCACGAAGCCAAGTCTAAGCTCTCGACGACAAGAGCTTCATCTTTCAAATCACTGGTCATCAGACACGGAGTTGCTTCCCCTTTCCTTTTCCAAGCTTGTCCTTGAGTTTTCAGGATATCATTGAAATGACACCCCATGAGAAGACACCGCCACCTCTCAATGGTAGTGACGCGACTAACCCCCTCGACCCCGATACCGACGATGACGGCCTCCCTGACGGCTGGGAGCGTGCCCACGGGCATAATGCCAACGACATGAGCGATGCCTCAAGCCTCTTTCCCGACAGTTCGCTCACCAACCTCGAAGCTTTCGGTGCCGGAGTGCAGGGACATCCCAATGCAACCCTCACCAACTTGGACGGGGACGACCTCACTATCTCATTCGTCGAGCTTACCGATGAATTTGAAGTCATTCTCGCGGGGACCGGGACCACGGGCACAAATCCTGTCACGGCCCAAAGCCTAACTGGCATCTGGAAACCCGGAGAAGAAGCTCTCATCTCCCTCTCGGGACCAAGCTTCACCTACACGCATTCCAATCAATTCACCATCACTCGCGAGAGTAAGCAAATCCTTGGCAAGGTCGGTTCCGCCATTCTCTACAAGGCGGAAGGAAGGCAATCAAACCGCCAAGGCATTGACGATTTCTACGGCGGTGCGATCCTAGCACCTGAAATGGGTGTTGGAGCGTCATTTTGGGAGGAACTTGTTGGACAGAATGTCACCTGTTATAATGTCGAGGCAATCGGTGGCGACCGCTCAGGGCGCGCCATCACCTTACTCACCAATATTTATGGCAGCGGGACACCAAAAGACGAGGTCTGGTCCATGACACTCAACACGTCGGGCAGCGGAGCGAGCATTTCAAAACTCTGCGACGGCATCGGGAACAACGGCCATCGGGTGCTGGTCACCAAAGGCGGCTGGGTCTCAGTTGACGCGAAGGTCTATACGCCAACAGGCGCGGAACTGCCCGCCCCCGCCGTTGCACCGGGAGATGACTTCTGGAGCGAAGATCTTCCCAATGACCGCCTCATTGTCTCGCGAGGCCCATCACCTACCGGAGTCTACCTGCTCGACGCCCAACAAGCATTCGTCACCTGTGAAGAATCAACTCTAGAAGGTCAATACATCACGGCCGCGACTCAGTGGGGAGCCTTCCTGAATACCAACACCGAATTGTGGATCGCAGACCAATCCCACGAGATGCCAGATACTAGCTGGATGCCACTCGAAGACTGGGCGGGCGAGGACATCGCGGATCTCGTGACCGCAGGCTGGACCCTAAAACTAAGCTCCTCCAACCCATCTGGAGGCATGATTGTGCAGCTTGAGAAGGACGGATTTCTGCCAAAGGTCTACGCCCTCCTGCCAGTTGAGATACAAGTTTTGAAACCCGGAAGCGGATGGATTTCCGCACAGGAACTCAAGATCGCCAAATGGGAAGATGCCTGGGACTCGGTGGGACAATTCAGACAGGACTTCATCGATGCGGTGGTCGCAGCGGATATCGACCGCTTCCGTATAAGGATTGACATTGAGAATCTTCCTGAAACTTACCGAAAGTTCTATGTGTCCAGCAAAGGTTCAGAAGCTGAATACAACGATAACGCCACAGAAGTTTTGCTGACAAAACACCTTGGCGCACCAAACTTAGGCATCAGATCAGACGGTTTTCTCTCCAAGGAGATGATTCTAGTAGCTGACGAGGAGGACAACAAGTTTACGGGTGACAACATCCAAAATGACCAGACCCACATTGTTGCTCTTGAGGGCGATGTCGAATTCAGAATTAGTGAGCCTACAGGAGATATGGTTGCCACTCTTCCCGTGAAGAAGAAAGGCACAATCAACGTCAAGTCCTACATTGTCAGCTCCAATGGTCAGATACAGATGGACCTCCTTGAACGAGCGTGGAACGACATCCAGGTGGCCAACGAGATTTACGCACAAATCGGTCTGAAAGTGAACGCTGATATTGAGTTCGTCAGTGCCCCAATCGGGGTAGATCTGAATGACGGACTTACTCTGAGCGCATTACCCAACAGCGTAACCACACTTGGGTCAGAGGGGCTGGCACTACTGGAGACCTTAGCCACACCAGACAATCAGACAGATGTTGTAGGGATATATGTCGATGCCGTCATTCACACGGATATCGTTTTTAGTGGTCGAGTGGACGGGATAGCATTTCCATTCGGGTGGCAGAACGCCGGTGATTTCAAAAGGACATTTTTGGTAACATTAGATAATGATAGATACAATGTAGGAGCATTGCCTCATGAACTAGGTCATATATTGCTTGATTTTGTAGGTGGTGATCTTAGCAACCATTTTCCCGAGAATGGAAATCTAATGCGCGCCTCAGGCACCTATCAAGATGATCCCTACACGGACAGGAAGAGGCTAACGAAGTGGCAGGAGGAACAGATGTTCAAATTCGACGCCATCCAGAAGAACTAAAGCGATGAAAATTTATTTTGTTACATTGGGATTGTTAATGGTGAGTGCTTCATTCTCCATTCTGAAGGCGGCAGAGGATAGGCGCGAACTTACGGACTACGATCACAAGGTTATTGAGCAGTTCAAAAAGTATGGACACATGTCGGGGGGCGTCGGTTATCCGGAGGATCACCAGTATTGGAAAGATTTAAAATGGTTTCATGACCAAGGAGACAAGGTGAGACCTGGTCTAATGTACTTACTGGACCATGAATACATGGGGCAGTGGAATCAGATGAGGGATGTAATGAGTGGACTCGGGAAACGTCGCAATGAAGATCAGAGTGATTTAGTTGAGCACATACGCAGGAACCTACCTCAATTTGTCGAAAGCATGGAAAAAGGTAACGAAGGATATGTTTACACAAGCCTTGGTTACTTATCGCAATATGGTGATGCCAGTGACATTTCTCTGATGGAGAAATTTGCTGAAATTGGTGGCGAAATAGAAAGACTCCATACCCGCCAAGACATCAGAAAACTCAAAGATCGACTTACTCGTGAGCAGGAACTCAAGGAAGGGCGCCTAAAAAAGCGGGGTGATGAGGTTTCCGATGAGGAAAGAAAACAAAGATCTTCAAAGAATCAGGAAAATTCTTCCGTAGAAAAGAAGGAACCTGCATCCCGATGGATGTATATTTTGGTGCCCGTGGTTCTTTCGCTAGCTGCTTTTGGGTATCTAAAGCGCAAATGAATCACTACCCAAGATTACAGCGCAACTTCGTCTCAGACGTAAAGTTCAAAAAGAAATCAGAACTTCGGGATAATAATCATCGGTGTGTTGTCGATCGGAATCCTTGCTCTTTCTTCTGGTTTCAATTCGTCATCACCTTTGCCACCTTCTCCTACATTGGCCGTAATCTCTGGTATTACGTCGAAGAACCAGCTCCCTTCGGACGAAGCGTTCCTGAGCTCTTCTTCGCGGTCTCCATCGCCCTCTCCGGATTTGCATTTGCGGCAGTCATCGGAGGGGCGATCAAGACACCACGACTCTGGAAGCGCCTCGTCCCGATCATCATCTTTAGTACCGTCACCATCGGGTTCTCCTCAATCATCCTGAATTACCGCCACGTTTCCTACGCTCAGTCGCTATGGCTCCGGGAGGAAAGGCTCAACGATTACCACCGGAACCTCGTCACCCATCATGACGAGGAAGACTGGATTCGGACCCACTCGCTGGACCAAGACCTGAAGCGACTGGCACAAATGGACGCGACCATTTCCGCTTACGAGAAGAAATATGACCTCCCTCCCGCAATCGCCTATCCCCTTGATCACCCTGAAGTGCCACGCTGACTTCAAAAGCTGATTTCCGTGAAAGCACTCTGCACTTGATCTTGTATGACAGGTGGCGAAACTCCGCCCCTGTACATGAAAGCAAAACTCATACTGCTCGCCCTCGCCCTCACTCTGCCCGCCATGGCGATTGAGGAAGGATTCACCGCACTTTTCAACGGCAAGGACCTGACCGGCTGGAAAAAGGTCAACGGCACCGGTGAATACAAGGTCGAGGGCGACGCCATCGTCGGCTTTGGCAAAAACATCAAAGCCAACACCTTCCTGCGCACCGAGAAAACCTACAAAGACTTCGATTTCCGCTTCGAAATGAAGTTCGACGACCTCACCGGGAATTCCGGCATGATGTTCCGCGGGCTTCAGAAGCCGGGCAAGGACGGTCGCGTCTATGGCTACCAGTGCGAACACGACAACAAGAATGACCGCTCCTGGACCGCCGGTCTCTACGACGAAGCTCGTCGCGGCTGGCTCCAACCTGACAAGACCGACAAAAAGGAATGCGAGGCCTTCACCAAACAGGGTCAGAAGATTTTCAAGCCAGAAGGCTGGAACGACATTCGCATCGTCTGCAAAGGGAAGCACATTCAGATCTGGCTGAACGGTGAGCCACGCGTCGATTTCACCGACGACAACCCCGAATTCACCCCGGAAGGATTCTTCGGTCTTCAGGTCCACGGCGGCAAATCCTGCAACGTCCGCTGGAGAAACCTTCGGATCCGCGAGCTTTAAAGAGGCCCGCTCCCAAACAGAGCATCACTCCGGCCCTCTCCATCTCGCTTCATGCGCTTCGCCATCTGCAACGAAACTTACGGTGACATCCCTCTCTCGGATGCCGCCCAGCTGGCGGCGAAGCACGGCTACACCGGCCTCGAAATTGCCCCTTACACCCTGACATCGGACATTTCGACCATCTCCGCAGCAGACGCGAAGTCGCTCGGCAAGCAGGTCACCGATGCCGGCGTCGAAGTCGTCGGACTCCACTGGCTCTTCGCCAAAACCGAAGGCTACCACCTCACCAGCCCTGATAAGTCGATCCAACAAGCGACCCAGGACTACGCCTGCCGCCTCGCTGACCTTTGTCACGGCCTCGGCGGAAACATCATGGTCTGGGGTAGCCCGCAGCAGCGCTCGACCGATCCCGATTGGCCCTACGAAGAAGCCTTCGCCCGGGCCGTCGAAACCATGCGCCTCGCCGTCGAGCACTGCGGCGAACTTGGCATCACCATCGCCGTCGAGCCGCTGGGCAGCGTCGAAACCAATTTCCTCACCACCGCCGCCGAGACGATCAGACTGTGCCAAGCCGTCGATCACCTGTCCTGCAAGCTCCACCTCGACGTCAAGGCCATGAGCTACGAGGATCACGCGATTGGCGACATCATTCGCGCGAGCAAGGATTGGACCGTCCACTTCCACGCCAACGACCCGAACCTCTACGGCCCCGGCATGGGAGAAATCGAGTATCCCCCGATCGTAGAAGCGCTGCGCGAAACCCAATATGACGGCTGGGTCAGCGTCGAAGTCTTCAAGTATGACCCAAGTCCCGACAGCATTGCTTGCACCAGCCGTCAGAACCTCCGCAAATACTTTGGCGAGAGGGAGAGCATCAAATCTTGATACCCTCGCCACCGGCTCACCGACTTTCTCCTACCTCATCGGCCACCAAACAGGCACACGACAACATCCACCAAAACAAATCCACTTATGAGCGATCAAAACTCTAAAGAGCCGGCCGACATGTCGGTGAACCCCAAAATCGAGGCTCACCGCCAGATCATTCTCGATGGCGAAGCCAAAGGCGGCGTCAGCAAATTCGTCTCCTACGCTCGGCTCTCCGGCCCCGGCTGGCTACAAAGCGCCATCACCCTCGGTGGCGGCTCACTGGCCAATGCGCTCTATCTCGGTGTGCTCGGTGGTGTCGCCTTCATGTGGCTCCAGCCCTTGGCGATGATCTTCGGCATCGTCATGATGAGCGCCATCGCCTACATCACCCTTTCGACCAACAAACGGCCTCTCCGCGAAATCAACACTCACATCAGCCCCGTACTCGGCTGGGGTTGGCTGGTCGCCTCGATGATGGCCAACATTGTCTGGTCCCTGCCCCAATTCGCGTTAGCAGTGGCCGCCCTGCGCCAAAACCTGCTTCCCAGCCTGCTCGGCCCGGAAGCGATGCCCGACTTCTGGGGCAAGCTTATTGCAGCCGGCATCATTCTCTCCCTGGTGATCACCAACGTGATGATCTACATCTCCGGCGGCAAGGGGACCAAGATCTTCGAAACGATCATGAAGCTCATGGTTGGCTCGATCGTCGTCTGCTTCTTCGGGGTGGTCGTGCGCCTCAGCATGGCCGGTCAGATTGACTGGGGTGCGATCGGCGCAGGACTCGTTCCCAAGCTCGACACCCTCTTCTCTCCGGCGGAAACCTTCACCCCTTTCCTCGAGGTTCTCGGCGATGGTGGTCGGGAATTCTGGTCCAACATGATCGTCGGCCAGCAGCGCGACGTGATGATCGGTGCCGCCGCCACCGCAGTCGGCATCAACATGACTTTCCTGCTGCCCTACTCGATGCTGCGTAAGGGCTGGAACCGCGACTTCCGCGGCCTCGCCATTTTCGACCTTTCCACCGGCCTGCTGATCCCTTTCATGCTCGCTACCGGCTGCGTGGTCATCTCGGCTGCCTCCCAGTTCCATGCCAAACCCGCTCCAGGATTCCTCGGCGAGGTCAACCCTCAGGGCGAATTGGTTCAACCGGCCTCCAACCTCGTCGGTGCCTACAACGGTCTACTATCCAGCCGACTTGAAAACGAAATCGGCTCGGAAGCTTTCGCCGCTCTCACCCCGGAGCAGGTCAAAACACAGGCCGCCAATCTCCCGGTCGAGGACCGCACCATGGCCGCCATGCTGGTCAAGCGCGACGCCTTCAACCTTGCCGCCACTCTTGAACCGCTCGTAGGTGCCAAGGTCGCCAACTATGTCTTCGGCTTCGGTGTCCTCGGCATGGCCCTCAACGCCGCCACCATGCTCATGCTCATCAACGGACTCTGCTACTGCGAACTCCGAAACCGAGCCCCCAAGGGCTGGACCCAGCGGATCGGATCGCTGATGGTCTGCGTCGGAATTCTCGGGCCCTTCATCTGGACTGGCGGTGCGCAGATGTGGCTTGCAGTGCCGACCTCGGTCTTCGCCATGGTCCTGCTGCCGATCGCTTATGTGGTCTTCGCGCTGATGATGAACAACAAGACCATCCTCGGCAAAGACATGCCGACCGGTCGACGCAGGATCGTCTGGAACGTGCTCATGGCTGGCTCCTGCACCTTTGCCGCCATCGGCAGCCTCTGGTCACTATGGTCGAAGCTCGGCTGGCTTGGTCTCGGGCTGTTCGGCATCTTCATCGTGATCGTCCTCACCACCCGCAAGAAAAAGGCAGCCACCATCGCCTGAACTCTTCATCCTATTTTTTATGAAATTCGGAATCATCGGTGCCGGCATGATCGGCCACTTCCACGCCAAAGCCATCACCGCCATGACCGGCGGCGAACTCCACTCCGTCTTCGACCTTCGCGGCGAAGCCGCGGAAAAACTCGCCGCGGAATACGCTGCGAAAGCGTTCTCGGATATCGACGATTTCCTCGCCGACCCCGAGCTGGAAATCGTCACCGTCGGCACGCCATCCGGCGCCCACCTCGAGCCATCACTCGCCGCTCTCAACGCCGGCAAGCACGTCATTTGCGAAAAACCTCTCGAGATCACCACCGAGCGCATCGATCAACTCATCGCTGCCGCAGAGAAGAACGGTAAGACCATTGCCGCCGTGCTCAACCGCCGCTTCCATCCCGGCATGACCGCCTTCAAGAAGGCCGTCGACGAAGGCCGCTTCGGCAAGCTCACCTCGGCATCCGCCTACGTGAAATGGTATCGCGATCAGGCTTACTATGACTCCGCAGGCTGGCGCGGCACCTGGGCCCTCGACGGAGGTGGTGCACTGATGAATCAATCCATTCACACGGTTGACGCCCTACTCCATCTCGCCGGCCCCGTGAAGTCCGTGCAAGCCAACACCGCCTGCCTCGCCCACGAGCGCATCGAAGTGGAAGACATTGTCGTCGCCATCGTCGAATTCGAAAGCGGTGCCCGTGGCGTCATCGAATGCTCTACTTGCACGTGGTCAAAGGACGGTCACCCCGCCCGCGTCCAACTCGCCGGCACCGAAGGCTCTGTTTTCCTCGCCGACGAAGCTTTCGAAATCTGGGACTTCATGGAAGAAAAGCCTGAAGACGCCGAAATCAAAAGCACCCTCATGAAAGGCCAGGAAGCCGGACTCGGTGCCAACGACCCAAGCGCCATCAACTTCTATCAGCACCAGCGCAACTTCGAGGAAGTCGTCAACGCCATCCACGAAGGCCGCGAACCGACCACCTCCTCCGCCGAAGCCCGCAAACCCGTCGCCCTGATCCAAGCCATCTACCAGTCCGCCCAAAACGGCGGCAAGCGCATTGAAATCTGACTCGTTGCCGATCCTCGCCTCATCCGCAAGAATTCCCCTATGACCGTGCTCTCCCACCCGTCTGCCGTCAGCATCGCCGACTACCTCGCCGGTGAAGATGGAGCCGATGGGAAGCACGAATACCTTGGCGGATTCATCCACGCCATGGCCGGCGGAACCAGCCGGCACAATCCGATTTCAATCAACGCCGTCATCCAGCTCCCAGAGATCGCAGCGGAACTCCACCTCGCCGAACTCTACGAACGCATCACTTTCTAACCACTGCCCATCACACTGCCCATCATGAAACTCACCGGATTCGCCGACGAAGCCTCTCGCGACCTCGACAAACAAATCGCCGCCACCAAAGACATTGGTTGGACCGCCATCTCCGCCCGTATGGTCGGCGACCAAAATCTCCACGAACTCCCCGAAGCCGAGTTCAACGACGTCGCCGATCGTCTCGACGCCGCTGGCATCGTCATCCCCGAGTTCGGCTCTCTCATCGGCAACTGGGGAAAAAAGATCGACTCCGATTTCGACATCACCCTCGCGGAAGTCGAACGCGCCATCCCGCGCATGAAGCGCCTCAATACTCAACTGATCCGTATCATGTCCTACGCCCAGAACCCATGGGACGAAGACCAGAACGAGCAGGAACGCTTCCGCCGCCTCCGCGAAATCGTCAGTCGTTTTTCGGATGCCGGCCTCACCGCCATCCACGAGAACTGCATGAACTGGGGCGGTTTCTCCGCCGAGCACACCTTGCGCCTCGTCGAAGAAGTTCCCGGCCTCAAACTCGTTTTCGACACCGGCAACCCCGTCTTCCAAAAAGACCGCTCCAAACCCGCAGCCGACGGTACCTTCCCCTGGCAGGACCCCTTCGAGTTCTGGGAAAAGGTCCGCGAGCACGTCGTCCACATCCACATCAAAGACTGCGAAAACCCCATCTCCGACGACGTCGAACCCGCCTACACCATGCCCGGTGATGGCCAAGCCAAGCTCCGCGAAATCCTAGCCGACGCCAAGTCACGCGGCTACGACGGCTGGATCGCTATCGAGCCCCACGTCGCCACTGTCTTCCACGCCGCCGACCCCACCGCCGTCGACTGGCAGCAGTGCTACGACTCCTACGTCGAATACGGCAAACGCTTCGAAAAACTTCTGGCAGAGGTGTAAGGAGTGGCGCTCTCCACGAGCGCCATGAGTGGGCAAGGCGACTTTCAGTCGCCTGAATCAAAATCGATGATTCAATAACCCATGCCCCCCTCTCTTGACCAACGCCTCGCCCTCCGCGAACGCCCCAACGGCTTCGTCGTCATGCGCCAACGTTGGTCGAAGATCCTCTTCCTCCACTGGCGCATCGATCCCGATATCCTCCGCGCCAAGCTTCCACCCGGACTCCACCTCGACCTCCATGAAGACGAAGCCTGGCTTGGCATCGTCCCCTTCTTCATGGAGCGTATCCGCCCGGTCGGACTACTCCCAGTCCCCGGCCTCTCCTGGTTCCTCGAGCTGAACGTCCGCACCTACGTCCACGACGAAAACGGACTCCCAGGCGTCTGGTTTTTCAGCCTCGATTGCAACCAGGCCCTCGCCGTCGAAATCGCCCGCTCCCTCTTCCACCTCCCCTACGAGCACGCGGAAATGAATAGCTCACACAAAGATCAATCCACCTACTACGATTGCCGTAGAAAGAGCGAACCCAACCCCGCCTCCTTCATCTACTCCAGCAGCGGCCCCGGCGAGCCCGCCGAACCCGGTACCCTCGAATTTTTCCTCGCCGAGCGATACCTCCTTTACTCCGCCCGCCCGGACGGCTCCCTTTTCACCGGCCGCGTCCACCACCGACCTTACCTCCTTTCACCCGCCAAGTGCGACGCCTGGTCCACCGCTCCTGCTCTGTGGGATGGGCTCACCTGTCCCACCTCGCCACCCGACACCGCACTTTTCGTCGAACACGTCGACGTGTCCATTTTTCCCTTACGGAAACACAGACGATAACTCGAACTCACGAATTCGCCGTCGGAATTGCGCAAGCTCGCTCATCCGACGCCTGGAATTCCTAAATCCCTACTCTTCCGGCCTCTGCGGATCGACTTCCTCAAGCGGGCGGAATCGCTGTGGTCCCATCCGTAACTGGATCCCCTTTCCTCCGAAATCCATATTGATGTTCACCTTGTCAATACGTTCCCTGATGTCTTCGGGAACTGCAGCCTTATCCTGCTCGGTATCGTAAGGGCCTTCCCAGGTCAGCTTGCCGGCCTTATCAAACACCCTGACTTCCTTGCTTCCATCCACGCCCTTGACTTCGACGCTGCCCTGATCATCGAGCAAACGAACGCTGCTTTCCGCCCTTAAATGCTCGAAATCAATTCCGCCGCCACGAGCCCGCATCTCTTCCACCCTTTTCAAGATGTCGCGCTGCCAGTCGTCCTCCAAGCCGCCACCATTATCGAGTTGACCAAAGCCTCTCATTCCCTGCTCCAAGGCCTGACGCATCAGATCGGCATGCTTCTCAGGAAGATTCTCCAGCATCCCTTCAAAATTTTCAGCTCCATTAAAAGCCATGCCCACCGGTGGTAAATTCGGCGCAGCACCTAAGATCACGGTAAGTCCTTTCCGCTCACCATCGTGCATCACTTCCAGCTTCACTTCATCACCGACGGCATGCTTCTCGACCTCAACCCGCACCTGCTCGGTGGAACCGACCACCACGCCATTCACACGGGTAATAATGTCGTTCACCTCCAGACCGGACTTTTCGGCAGGACCACCCGCCACAAGATCACCTACGACCAGACCTTCTCCGACCGCGAGCTTCAGGTGACTCGAAAGAATCTCAGGAACAGGATCCAGAATCACACCAATGTAGGGACGATCAGCATCCTCCACCGGCACAGGCTTCGCCTTTGGCACATCGGCTTCAGGAAAAACCAGGGAAGGTTTCGGGGCCACCGCTTTCCGCTCTTGCGGAGCATTCCTTGGCGGAATCGGCAGCGCCTCGACCGGAGGTTCGATCGCCTGCAAGGGGAAAGACATTGCGGTCAACAACAGGATCTTTCGAAATGATGTCTTCATGTAATCAGTTGATTTTCTACTACTAGAAGCGCCGTAGTTCGGCACGTTTGTTCAATTTCAATCAATTTCTTCGGGTATCATCAAATACTCCACTCTTGGAACTTCAACGGATACCTCCTCGCCCTTCTCATTGAGAAAAGTCACCACATCCTTGTAAACCACGCGCACGACACGCATTGGCTTCCGATCACCCGACCACATCACACCGAGGTCGTCGGTTCCACTGACACCACTCCCGAACGACGCAGGAACGAAGGCACCCGAATTCACCGGTGGTGAGATCGGATTAGGCTTCGCAAGCTTCGGCGCGTCCTTCGGAGGACTCACCATCAAAGCCGAAAGCCCGCCGGCAAGCGCCACTGCGGCGGCAGCTGCCCACCATTTAGAGCGAGGCTTCTTTTCATCCACGGCAGCCGAGCCACCCGGAAAAAGCACGACTTTCTCATCCAAGGGAAAGGGCACCACCTCAACGACTTCCGCAAGACGCTGGGTCAGCGCGTCATTCAAAGCCGCTGGCCGCAGCTTCGAGCTCGCCGCTTCAATTGGACGAAGCGCCGTATCCGTCACAAGCAAAGTCCCCGCAACTGCTCCCGTCAAACGGTCCAGTAGCGCAGCATTGAGCGATGCCGGACGGAGGCCCTGCAATTGCGTTTCAAGTTCTTGGAGTTCGGATTCCATGTTGTGTCTTAAATTGAAAGGTCACCCTTGCGGCGGGCGGAACCGAGTTTCTTCTGCAAGGCTTCAAGTCCATAGCGATACCGTGAGGCCGCTGTGTTCGGCGAAATGTCCAGTGCCTCCCCAATCTGCGCGAAAGTACGATCACCCCAGATCTTCATCACGATCACTTCTGAAAATTTCTCCGGAAGCTCCTTCAATCCGGATTCGATCAACTCACGATTCTCGTCATCGGATGAGTCGCTATCAAACCACGGATCAAATCGACCTCCCAACTCTCCCACTTCGTCCGTCGTCACCAAATCTTCGCGACGCCTACGACGGTCATCTTTCCGCCCCAAGTCAATCGCGAGTCGGCGCAAAGTCGTGTAGAGATACGGCATCCAAGCCTCCTGCCCGCCGGTAAACTCCCCGGATTCAAGCTTCCCGACGAGCTTTACCAAGGCATCCTGGAAAATATCCTCGGCATCCTCGTTCGAGCGCGTCTGTTGACGTGCGAAAAGCAGCAGGCGTGGACCCATTTCCTGCAGCCATGCGCGCCACGCGGTTGCAGATGGGGATAGATTCTTTGCAGGTGATTCAGTCACAGACGATGGATCTTCTGGGGTTTCCATGCTCTGAGCGACACTACCCGCTGGATTTGTTTTGCCAATTCCTACCCACGCTCGCCCCATGTTTTCGCCAAAGCGCGGCCTGTCGGAGACTCGGCATTTCTCGAAAGCTCAATCGGCGTCCCGGTCGCCACGACACGCCCACCGTCTTTTCCCCCACCCGGCCCCAGATCGATCACATGATCCGCCGCCCCAATCACGTCCAACTGGTGCTCCACCACCAGCACGCTGTGTCCCGCATCCCGCAGCCGCATGAAGGCACCGAGCAGGCGCTCGACGTCACCGAAATGCAGCCCAGTCGTCGGCTCATCGAAGAAGTAAAGCGTGTGCGGTGCCGCCGGCTTCGAGAGCTCGACCGCCAGCTTCAAACGCTGCGCCTCACCACCTGAAAGCGTGTTCGCCGGCTGACCAAGCCGCAAATACCCCAGCCCCAGCTCTTCGAGAATTTCGAGGAGCCTCTGCAACTTCGGCACCAACCCAAACACCCCCGCCGCCTCGCTCACACTCAGTTCGAGAACATCCGCGATGCTCAGCCCTTTGAAAGTCAGCTCCAGCGTCTCGCGATTAAACCGCCGTCCACCACAAGCCGTGCACACGACATACGCATCCGGCAAAAAGTGCATCTCGATCTTCAAACGACCTGCGCCCTCGCATTTTTCACAGCGACCACCCCGCGTATTGAAACTGAATCGACCCGCCCCATAGCCCCGCTGACGCGCCATCGGCAGCTTCGCGAAAAGCTGACGAATCAGATCAAAAGCCCCCGTGAACGTCGCCGGATTCGACCTCGGACTCCGCCCGATCGCCGATTGATCCACAATCACCGCCTTGCCCAAATGCTCGAAGCCCTCAATCGAATCATGCTTCCCCGGCCGATCCACCGAACCATGGAAATGTCGCTTCAAAGCACGCATCAAAATATCATCCGCCAGCGTCGACTTCCCGCTGCCACTCGGCCCCGTCAAACAAACCAGCCGACCCAGTGGAACCCTCACCTCAAGGTTCTGCAAATTGTGCTCCCGCGCCCCTTTGATCACGATCTCACCCTCCATCAACGTGGCTGGAGCGTCCCGCTCCAGTCCGTGCAAGGAGCGTCCCGCTCCCTCCAACCACTTCTTCGTCGGCGACTCATCCCCCAACTCCTCCAGCGGTCCATTCGCCAACAACAGCCCCCCATGTTTCCCCGCTCCCGGGCCCAGCTCCACCACCCAATCCGCCGCCCGAATGATCGACTCATCGTGCTCGACCACCACCACCGTATTCCCCCGATCCCTCAATCGCTTCAGCGCCTCGATCAGCTTTCCCGTATCTTCCGCATGCAGCCCGATACTCGGCTCATCCAAAACGTAGAGCACCCCAGTTAGACCGCTCCCCAACTGCGTCGCCAATCGAATCCGCTGCGCCTCACCACCCGAGAGCGTCCCGCTCGATCGATCCAATCCCAAATACCCCAAGCCCACCTCATCGAGAAACCCAATCTTCTCCTTCAGTTCAGAAACCAAGCGCCCGCAAATCTCCGCCCGATCCTTCGGCACCTTCACCCCGTCCAACCACTCCAGCGCCTCCTCCACCGGCAGCCCACAGAAATCCATAATCCCCAACCAAGCATCCGCACCAGTGGCATGACCGTCCCGCTCATGAACCCCAGCAGCCCGACACCCCACCCCCTCAACCCTCACCGCCAAAATCGATTTCCTCAAGCGCCTCCCCTCACACACCCGACAAGCCCGCTCCGCCATCACCCGCCCGATCCGCCGCTTCACCGCCTCCGATGGCGCCGAAATCCACTTCCTCTCGGCCTCTGGACAAAGCCCCTCATACTTCTTCACCTGCTTCTTCTTCTCCGCCCCCACCTTCCACCCGGTATCCAACTCACCCCCATAAAAAATCAACGCCCGAGCCTCCTCCGGCAGCTCCGCAAAACTCGCATCCTCTGGCAATCCAAACATCCGCAGCACCGCCGCCGCCTCCTTTGCAAACATCTTTCCCCGCTGCGCCTTCGGCTTCCACCAACCCGTCACCGCCCCATCCACCAGCGGCTTATTCACATCATCCACCAGCAAACTCGGATCACAAAAACGCTCGGTTCCCAGCCCTTCACACCCACGGCAGGCCCCCAGATGCGAGTTGAAAGAAAAGTGACGCGGACTCAACTCACTGATCGTGAACCCTGTTTTTACATTTCGATAGCTGGTTTGAAACGAACGTTCTTTCCAATCATCCGATTCAAGCGCTTGAACTAGCACCTTCGCCTCGCTCCCACAAATCCGCAGCACGGTCTCCACCGAGTCCGCCAGCCGCGACTCCACCCCTGCCCTCACCACCAATCGATCGACCACCACTTCCACGCTCGCCACCGCCTCCGGCCACGCCTGCTCCGCTTCCTCCAAATCCAGCAGCTCCCCGTTCACCCGCACCCGCACAAAGCCCTGACGCCGCAGATCACCCAGCAATCTCGCAGCATCCGCCGCATCCTCCTTCGGCACTGGCGCCAGCAAGATTAGCTTCGTCCCCTCCGGCTCCGCCGCCAGCGCGGCCACCATGTCGGCCGAACTCATCTTTTCCAACTTCTCCCCGGTCTTCGGATCATGCGGTGTCCCCGCCGCCGCCCACAGCACCCGCAAGTGCTCGTAAATTTCCGTCACCGTCGCCACCGTCGACCGCGGATTCAGCCCACCGCTCCGCTGCTCGATCGCGATCGCCGGGCTGAGACCATCGATCGCATCCACATCCGGCTTCTCCAGCTGATCCAGAAACTGCCGTGCATAAGCCGAGAGCGATTCGACAAACCTCCGCTGCCCCTCCGCAAACAGCGTATGAAAAGCCAGCGACGACTTCCCACTACCACTCGGCCCCGTCATCACAATCAACTTCTCCCTAGGAAACTCTAAATCGAGGTTCCTCAAATTATGCTGCCTCGCCCCACGAATCCGGATCACCCCGCAACTTTCCACTCCCCCCACGCCCTCAACAAGCCCCAAGACCACTCACACCGACGAAGAATCCGGACCATGATGGATGGGATATTGGAGTTCCAAAAAGCGGTCATTTATGAACACGCCCTCGACATCCCAACCAAAACCCCTCTCCTCCCTCCATCCAAATTCTTCATCCAACCCATCCTATCCATCTTGGTCCAAGAAACTCAGCAGAGTCACGCGCCACCCTACTCAAATTTGAAGTTTAGAGTTTAATCCTTAAAGTTTACGAATTCCCCGTGCTCCAACGCTTCCTCGACCCAAAAAAACCTTCGCTGAAAATCTGCGGCATCACCCTCGCCTCCGATGCCGAACGCCTCGCCGCCATGCACATCGATGCCTTAGGCGTCAACTTCTGGCCAAAATCGAAGCGCTTTCTCAGCCCCGCCGACGCCGACTTCCTCAGACCCCTCGCCGGAAAAATCCTGCGCGTCGGCGTCTTCGTCAACGCCGGTCCCGAGCACCCACGCGAACTCATCGCGCGCGGCCTCATCGATGCCGTCCAGCTCCACGGCGACGAATCCCGCGAGGAAGCCCAAGCCTACCTCGACGAGCAGATCCCCGTCATCAAAGCCCTCGGCATCCGCGACGAAAACGACCTCAAAGCCGCCGCCAACTTCCCCGCCGACGCCCTCCTGTTAGACGCCCACGCCCCCGGCCTCTACGGCGGCACCGGCCAAACCATCGACTGGCTCGCCGCTGCCGAGTTCATCAAATCTCACCCCCATCTCTCGATCATCCTCGCCGGCGGCATCGTCCCCGAAAACGCCGCCGAAGCCTTGGCCACCGTCCACCCCGCCGCCCTCGACACCGCCTCCGGCTCCGAGTCCTCGCCGGGAGTGAAGGATTTCGAGAAAGTGGAATCGCTGTCGAAGGCAATTCGTTGAATCAAGGGGCAAATCGAGAGGTTTAAACCTCCACACCGCTTTTCGCCCCAGCGGGGCCACAGAATCTAGTTTCAAAAGCGGACGGATCTCCGACATTGCCCTCGGATCATCCTCATCAATTTTGGTCACCCTCGATGGATGCATTCCACCTCCCCCGACGGATCTCCCCGGCCTGACCGATACCTTCGCAAAGTTGGGTAAAGCCTTCTTCTTTCATGCCACGTTGGAAATTCGTCTACTGCCTAACCCGACGCCATGACGTGTAGGGGCAAGCGGGATTCCGACCCACCCTTCTAACGCAAAATTCTTGCATCTGCACCCAAGCGGCGTGAACCTCCGGCCCGCCCATGCGAGGTTCTCCACTCATCCGCACGCTCATCGTCCTGATCGCCCTCATCGCGGCAGGCTTAGGACTGAGCGCGCTCGGATCACGCCGACCCGCTGACGACGGTTCCTCATCAACGGTTCCCTTGGAGCCAAAAGCCGAACCCAAGAGCGTCACCTCGCCCTTCGTCCTCACCCTTTCCGCCCCGGCCAAAACGATCACCCTCGAAAGCCTCGGAGAAACGCACTCCCTCGACGCCAGCACCCAAACCATCTCCGGCACCCTGCCCATCGAACTCGGCCACCCGACCCTTTTCATCGACATCGCGTGGGCCGACCAAAATCCGTCCCCCCACTTCGCCAAACTGGTCCTCGAGCCCACCGGTTTCCCGACCCAGACCAAAATCTTCGACGCCAGCGGCGACCTTTCGGACGTCTGGGAACTCCACCTTCACCACGACGAGCATGAGTGAACCGCACCACGACTGCTGCGAGCACCACGACCACCATCACGAGTTGGTCGTCGAGAACCTCTGCGTCCACTACCGCAACATCGTCGCCCTCGAAAACGTCAACTTCGCCACCTCCTGCGGCAACCGCGTCGCGCTCATCGGCGCGAACGGAGCGGGTAAGTCGACCCTCATCAAAGCCATCGCCGGACTCGTCCCAAGATCCTCCGGCAGCATCATGTGGCGTCGCACGGCGGTGAAAAAGTGGTCGCGCGAATTTGCCTACCTCCCCCAGCGCGAGGAAGTCGACTGGTCCTTCCCCATCACGGTTCGAGGCCTCGTTGAAATGGGGCGCTATCCCCAGACCGGCATGTTCGCCCGCTTCAGTGCCGACGACCATCAAGCCGTTGACGCCGCCCTCGAAACCCTCGACCTCGTCGACCTCCAGAACCGGCAGATCCGCGAACTCTCCGGCGGCCAGCAACAAAGAACCTTCCTCGCCCGCGCCATCGCCCAGGAAGCCCACGTCCTTCTGCTCGACGAACCCTTCACCGGCCTCGACCGACGCGCCTCATTCCAACTCGCCGACCTGTTAGAGCGCCTCGCCCAGGAAGGCCGACTCGTCATCGCCTCCCACCACGACCTCAATACCGCTCCAAACCTCTTCGACGAAGCCCTTCTCCTCGCCACCCACCAAATCGCCTTCGGCCCGGCCAAAGACATCCTTTCCGAAGCCAACCTCAACACCACCTTCGCATAGCACGCCCACTGCTCGCTGCTCACTGCTCACTGCTCACTCAAAAACGTGGACCTCATCACCAACCCCTTCTTCCAACGAGCCCTCGTCGCCGCGCTGATCATTGGCTTCGCCAATGGCTTCTTCAGCGGCTTCGTCGTGCTGCGAAGAAACGCTCTCTCAGTCAGCGCACTCTCGCACACCATGCTTCCCGGCATCACGCTGGGAATCGTCGTCGCCGGTGCGCTCACCCAGGTCAGCGCCTTTCTCGGCGCACTCTTCGCCGCCTTGATCGTCGGACTCGGCTCCGTCGCCGTCTCACGCGGCAACCGTATCTCCCAAGGCACCGCGCTTGCCGTCATCTACACCACTGCCTTCGCCGCTGGCGTCGCGATCCTTCCCCGACTCGATACCCGCCAGGAACTCGAGCACTGGCTGTTCGGAGAAATCCTCGCCGTCGGCCAATCCGACCTGTGGGTCACCTTCGGCATCGGAGCCGCCACGCTGTTAGTCGCCAACCTCTTGATGCGACCGATCCTTCTCACACTTTTTGAACCCAACGTCGCCGCCGCCCAGGGCGTCCCTGTTAGATCCATGCAGTATCTGGTCTTCGGACTGCTCGTGCTCTCCCTCGTCGCCTCGCTGCAAGCCGTCGGCTGCGTTCTTTCCGTCGGCCTGCTCGTCGCCCCCGCCGCCACCATTTCGCTGCTCACCGATAAAACCTCAGCGCTCTTCTGGGGTGGCGGCCTGCTCGGAGCAGCCGGAGCCGTCGGCGGCGTGCTCCTTTCCGCCAAGCTGAACCTCAGCGCCGGCCCCACGATCGTCATGCTCCTCGGTGCCTTGTTCCTGCTCGCGTGGCTTTTCGGCCCCAAATACGGGCTCTTTGCGAAAAGCACCCCAAAAACGCACTGATTCGGCGTAGCGACGGCATTCCGAAAAATGCCAACAGTCAAATTGTCGTATTCCATCAACAGCACCTGTTGGACTCCGACTCGTGATCACAATACACAGGGGGTCCCATGAGTTACTTCCCTGACGTACCCAAGATCAATTTCGAAGGGCCAACTTCGAAAAACCCACTCGCTTTCAAACACTACAACCCCGACGAGCTTGTCGAGGGCAAGACCATGCGCGAGCACATGCGCTTCGGCGCGGCCTACTGGCACTGCATGCGCGGCGGACTTTCCGATCCCTTCGGTGGACCGACTGCAGTGATGCCATGGGATGATCAATCTAACAGTATCGAGAACGCCAAGAAGCGCGCCGAGGTCTTCTTCGAGTTCCTCGAAAAGATCGACATCGATTACTACTGCTTCCACGACCGCGACATCGCACCGGAACTCAACGACCTCGCGAAATCCACCGCTGCGCTTGAAGCCGTCGTCGATCACCTCGACGGCCTTCAGAAATCCAGCGGTCGCAAACTTCTCTGGGGCACCGCCTGCCTCTTTTCCCACCCCCGCTACTCGCAAGGTGCCGGCACCTCGCCCGACGCCCGTATCTTCGCCTATGCCGCCGCTCAGGTGAAGGCAGCCATCGATGCCACGCACCAACTCGGTGGTGAAGGCTACACCTTCTGGGGTGGTCGCGAAGGCTACTCGACGCTTCTCAACACCGACATGAAGCGCGAACTCGATCACCTTGCCGCGCTGCTTCACATGGCCGTCGATTACAAGAAAGCCATCGGCTTTACCGGCCAGTTCTACATCGAACCCAAGCCACGCGAACCCTCCACCCACCAGTATGATTCCGATGCCGCTGCCTGCCTCAACTTCCTGCGCGAGTATGGTCTGATGGATTATTTCAAACTGAACATCGAAACCAACCACGCCACGCTCGCAGGCCACACGATGCAGCACGAACTCGCCGTCGCCATCGGCGCGAAGGCCCTCGGCTCGATCGACGCCAACCAAGGCGACACCCTCCTCGGCTGGGACACCGATCAGTTCCCAACCGACCTCTACGGCACCACCCAAGTCATGCTCAAGGTGCTCGAAATGGGCGGCTTCACCACCGGCGGCTTGAACTTCGACGCCAAGCGCCGTCGCGAATCCCACGAACCGATCGATCTCTTCCACGCCCACATTGGCGGCATGGACGCCTTCGCCCGCGGTCTGAAAAGCGCCGCCGCCATCCGCGCCGACGGCCGCATCAGCGACTTCGTCAAGAACCGCTACGCCACCTGGGACGACGGCATCGGCGCCGTCATCGAGGGCGGCACCGACTTCCAGACCCTCAGCGATTGGGCATTGAAAAACGGCGAGCCAGTCGTGGCTTCTGGCCGACAGGAACTCCTCGAGAATCTGCTCAACGAGTTCATCTGAGCCAAGCCATCGAGCCATTCATTGATTCCGAAAACCCTGCTCCATCCCGGCGAGATCAACGATCTGCGACCGCGCCTCCCGGGCCCGCGCCAACGAAGCCGCCAAGCAAAAAGCCGGGGAAATCGGCAGCTTGGGTGACGCCGGGCACGGGATTGAGGCACTGCTCCAGCGGGGGGCGTTGCGGGTGCGGAACATGCTGGTTCCCGAATCGACGAGGTCGGCTCCGATCCGGGTCGGGTTGCCGAGGCCCGGGGGGTGGGCCTGTTGGGCGGCAAGCACCGCGTTGCCCTGGTCCACGGTGGACTGCATGTTCACGGCAGCCTCGTCCACCTTGCGATCGCCGACCGGTTTTCTAAGCCGTGCGTCCGGCAGTGGACCATCTGGAGGAGGCGGCTGACGGCCTCGATGGCCGCCGGAGTCCGTCCTGCGGTCCGATTTCTTGCAAAGCATCATTGCCACACGCAAGGCACGGGGCCAGGCCGCGACTTGAGATAGATTGATCTGGCGCAGCCCCCCGCGCCCCTGCGGGGTCGGTGAGTGTGGCGAGGGCTTTGCGGGACATGGGGAGAAATTTGTCACAAAAAGTCGCGCGGCCCCAGCATGCAAACCGGCCCTCACCATTGATAAACCCAGGTGTAAACCGTGTAGCGGGTGGGCTGCGGATTCAGGTATGGCGCAGTTTCATCGGGCCGACCGTGCTCGGTCTCGCCGCAGCGGCAGGTGAGTCGGAACCCGTCCCGGAAGAAGACCGGATCCTCGTCGTGGAACCGATAGGCCGAAAATCGCTTCTTCTCCCTGTCGAAATGCGTCAACCCCGCCGCGTCGCCATAAAACCGGCCGCTGTCGAAATAATAAGTCCCGAGGAAATAGTCCTCCAGTCCCGACGACAGCATCAGCGCTTCCTTGCGCCCGCCGGGATAGGCCCGCATGCAGGCCTCGAGATATTGAAAGGCGCTCGATTCCGCCGCGATCGCCACTTGATAGAGCGCGCCGTCTCCGGCGACCTTGCACAGGTCGAATTCCTCGAGCGGCTTGACATCGTGATTCTCGACCCGATGCAGGCGCAGTCGCGCCTGCTGCGGCAACTGATGGCCACCAAGCGTCACCCGGCCGTTTTCCAGGCCGCGGATGATCCACCAGATTTGCGGGTTTTCCTCCGCGTCCGCACTGCGCTGGGCGGTGACGCGGAGGCTCTTGCCGAAGGGGATCCGGTAGTGGTTGTGGATCCCGTTGCGTTTCCCGATCTTGCCAGCGTGCTTGGTGATCCAAGGCGCGTGGTTGTCGTTGAATCCGATGCCGTGCCCCATGTAGAGATCCATGTCGATCGAGGGCTTCTCCTCGCCGTCCACATAATAGCGGATACGCGTGTCCTCGACCCCTTTGAAGTTTCCGCCAAACCAGAAGTGCGTGAGGCAGCCGGTGCCCTGATGCTCGAATAGAACCGCCTCGTTGCCTCCGCCCAGCACGCGCTCGGCCTTACCCATCGTGCCGATGGTCGCGAGACCGCCGGTTTCGCCGGCAACGGAGCCCAACGGCATCATGGCTAACAGCATTGGAATCATTGCGTGAAGAACGGCGGATGGAGTGATCTTGGAAGTCGTTTTCATCAGGTCGATTTTCTGGAAGCATCGCTACCCGCCCGGAACTCATCCGGCAAGGCCTCATCTGAGGCGCAAAACCAGCCGATGAGTTGGAGCGACTTGTCGCTGCCGAATTGGTATCTGAATGACGCCGGTGGCCAGGTCAGCTCCGGCAACGCGTCCGGAAATGTCGTCACCCTCCAGTTGTCCGCTGCCGCCCCGGCCGACGCAACCCTCGACTACCTACAGGACGCCTCGTGGAATCACACCACTGACACCGGTGCCTTGCTCTTCGGGGCCAACGGCATCCCGGTGCTGACCTTCGCCGACGTGCCGATCGAGATGCTCAGCCTCGACGAAGCCTCCTGATGCTGCGTCATGCGATTGTAAATCCAGGCCGGACATGACGCTTGCCATGGGGTATCTTAAGCCCATTCTTGGCCAAGTCCCCGTCGGCGGCTCAGTCTTCAAATCTCATTGAGATCATTGGAACAAACACTCATGACAAGCCTAATTGCTCGAATTGGAATTCTGCCGCTCTTGTTTGCCGCCACGCCGCTGGCGTTTTCCCAGGAGTTGAATGTGCTGATCATCGGCTCCACCCGTTCATTCTCGGAAGGCGGCGAAAGCGGGGTCGTGCAGGAGAAGCCATTCAACCCTTCTCCGATGGCCACCCACCTGCAGAGCATCCTTGCCCAGGATCCGGCGATCACGGATGCCGTGCACGTCGAGTTCGAGGACATCTACAAGACCAAGACGCAGACGGTGAACTACAGTGGCTCATCCACTTATGAATTCACCTCCCGTTGCTACAGCCTCGCGCAGCACTACCTGTGGCCGGAGGGCAAGGCCGACCGTCTCGCCAATCTTCGGGGTGAAGGCGCGCGCGTCTGGGATTCCATCGTGCTCTGCCACGACCCCTACATCATGGCGAATTTCCCCGGCATGGTCGCCGAGGGCGTGAAGCTGATCCGGGACGAGGTCGCAAAAAGCGCCAACCCGGCGCAGATCATCCTGCTGGCCCAGTGGCCGGAGAACAGCTCGACGTTTACCGCCAACCAATTCAACGAAATCGCCTATCGGGTGGGCAATTCCGCCGGCCTCGCCGTGGTGCCCGCCGGCAAGGCGTGGGACAGCTACACTCCTCAGGACACATCGTCGGCCCATCCAACCGCGAGAGGTGGCTATCTGGCGGCGGCCGCAATCTACAGCCAACTCTTCAACCGCAGCGCCAAGACATCCGGCTACGCGTTTGCCGAGGACGGCAGCGCGATTGCCGATCACGCCTTGTCGGTCGTTCAAGCCAATGCCGGCGTCGCCCAATACTCGGGCAAATACACCTCGATCAACCCGTTCCAGATGAAGCACGTCACCAAGCGGGTGGTCAGCTACCGGGAAACCGGAACCAGCACCGAAGACCGCATCGCCCAGGCCCTCGGGCGCTTGGATGATGTCCATCGCATCTCCTTCAACACCACAGGCTATGCCGGGGTGCCCGGCACACGCTGGGATTTCAACTACGGGCGGGGCAACGACTGGTGGGAGGATGACAAGGACTACGAGG
Organism: uncultured Haloferula sp.; assembly: GCA_964628795.1. Taxonomy (GTDB): domain Bacteria; phylum Verrucomicrobiota; class Verrucomicrobiia; order Verrucomicrobiales; family Akkermansiaceae; genus Haloferula. The sequence continues at coordinate 37,797 of CAZVMS010000036.1, forward strand.
TCGCTCCCTTGAAATACGATCGTTCCTATGGTTTCCCGATGCACCATTACACCACCGCCAGTGCCCCCGTCACCATGCCTTATGGTATCGATAAGCACTACTCCCCGATTTACGGCTACGAGGACGGCACCGACCTCGGCATCGCCTACAACATGATCCGCCCCGGCACCCGCGAACTCAGCCTGCCGGAGGATGTCCGGGCGATCCCGATCCGGCTGATGTGGCAGAAAATGACCGAGATCTCCCCGGGCTTCAACCCGCTGGGCGACAGCACCCACATGCACCCCAACTTGAATGACGCCACCGCATCGTTCATGTACACCCTGCTCTCCGGGCGCTGCCCGGTGGTCGAAGAACCCGCAACCCCCGGTTCCACCGCTTGGATGCAATGGCTGGGACACAAGATCGGCTACGAAACCGCCTGGCAGATGTCCCAGCTCACCACCCGCTCGCCAGGATTCAAGGTCCTACCCGCCAGTGTTTCCGCCACCTCAGTCACGCCGACCACGACCACGACCCTGACAGTCCAGTTCATGAACCCGCCGCAATCCGACGTAAGGGTGAGCACTTCCATCTCCAATGCCGGTGCCGCCATCGTCGGCCCGAAAACCCTGATCTTCACGCCAGCCAATTACCAAACGCCCCAACAAGTCACCGTCGCGGGCATTCCGGGCGCGGCAGCCTCGGATGCCTTCGAGGTCGTTTTCAACACCCACTCGGACGATGAAATTTACGACGGCCTTGGCGACTCGTGGAGCTATTCGACCACCCGCAGCAGCACCGTTGGCGTGACCCAAGTGGACCGTGGCACCACCGCGGCAACCACCACGCAGGCCACTCCGGTTTCCATCAACCCCAATGCCGCCGGGGCGAACGCCGGCAACACGACCCTCATCGGCCCGCTCTACGGCTCGGTGGCGTGGACGGGTGCCGGGCTGATCGAATACACACCGGATCCCAGCTACCTCGGCCCCGACGAGATCGCCTACGCTGCCACAGTGGCGGGCACCCAAACCATCGGCACCATCGCCATCAGCGTCGATGTGCTCGACGGCCAGGTGGACGTCGAAAGCGGCGATGCCACCGCCTCCGAGGAGGGGCCGGACAGCGGCACCTTTGTCATCACCCGCGCCGGCGACACCGGTAGCGCGCTGGAGGTGTTTTTCACCCTCGGCGGAACGGCCACCTTGGGTGATGACTACACCCTTTCCCACACCAGCCCGGCCACCATCCCGTCCGGCCAACGTTCGGTCACCCTGACGCTGACTCCGGTGGATGATTCCACCTTCGTCGAAGGCCAGGAAACAGCCAGCCTGACCCTGAGCCCCGATCCCGCATACCCCATCGGCAACGCCACCGCCACGATCACGATTTTCGACAACGACAACCGCCCCCCGGTGGTCGATGCCGGAACGGACCAGGTGATTTCCACCGGCGGAAGCACTGTCTGGAGCCCGTCGCCGACGACCACCGCGCTGTGGCTGGACGCATCGGATGCCGGCTCGATCACGCTCACGGGGACCACCGTGTCCGAGTGGCGCGACAAGAGCGTCAACAAGCGCAACGCCTCCCAAGCCACCGCCGCCAATCAGCCCACCCTCACCGCCGCCGCGCTCAATGGAAAACCGGTGCTCACCTTCGACGGCAGCACGGACTTCATGGCCATCGATCTCGACTTCCTCGCCGGGGTTTCCCACTCGGCTTTCATCGTCACCAAACCCACTGTCTTCAGCAACCTCTTCGGAGCCGCCAACGGCAGCCAGGCAGCCAACAGCCTGCACGTGGGGTTCAACGGCAACAACTACCGGATGAATTTCTGGGCCAATGACTTCGGCCCCGTTCGCAGCGGCAATTTCATCGCCGAATCGGCAAACTTGGTGAACTACGCCTGGGTCACCGGAACCGGCAAACAAATCTTTGCCAACGGCAAATCCGAAGGCTCGAACACCAATGCGGGAACCATCGGCACCATGTCCGGCGGCGGCCGGATCGGACGCACCACCGGACATCCGTTTTTCGGCGGCGACATCGCCGAAATGATTTTCCTCACCGGCACGGTTGCCACCGCCGAGCGCGAAATGATGGAAGGCTACCTTGCCCACAAATGGGGGCTCACCGCGCATCTTCCCGCCGCCCACCCCTACAAGGCCACCGCACCCGGGGGAACCAGCGCCACCGCCCAGCTCGATGGCACCGTCACGGATCCGGACGGCGGCACGCCAGCGGTTCTCTGGACCCAGGTTTCCGGCCCCGGCGTGGTCACCTTCGCCAACCCATCCGCCATCGACACCTCGGCGGCATTCTCGCTCCCGGGAACCTATCTCTTGCGCCTGACCGCCGACGACAGCCAGGATCAAACTTTCGCTGAAATCACCATCACCGTCACCGAGCAAGCGGCCTACAGTCAATGGATTGGCGGTTTTTCCGAGCTCGGCGGGCTCACCGCCTTCGCCGATGACGCCGATGGTGACCACATCAAAAACGGAGTGGAAGCCTTCTTCGGCACGCCACCCAACGCTCCCAACGCCGGGCTCGCCGCGACCGACTTCACCGGCAACGCGCTGACCTTCACCCACCCCGAGGCGGATGCACCGCTGGCCGACGTGACCGGTTCCTACGAGTGGTCGCTCGATCTTGCCAGTTGGCATGCCTCCGGTGTCCAGGCAAACGGCACGACGGTCACCTTCACCGCCGCCCGGAACACCCCTGGTGCGGGCACCACTTCAGTCACCGCCACCCTCACCGGAACCGAGACGGCCTGGCTCTTTGTGCGGGTTGTAGTTTCGCAAAACTGAGCCCGGATCGCATCCTCCCGCTCCATGTTGTCAGGATACCTGACAACCAGCAAGATGCATTGGGTCTTGAGGTGCCTTCGAAATCTTTCGAGTGGGTGCAGTGTTGGTATAGATCCATGGTCATGAAAACCACTTCCTCCCTTCGTTTTCTCGCCCTGTTTGCCTGCTTTTTCACCAGCGCCGCCGCAGCCAGCGCCCAGACGGTCTAGAATGTCGATGTCGGTGGCCCCGCCATCGCCAATCCTGCGGACAGCAGGTCGATCACAACTGCCGACAACTACATCGGTGCCGCCGAGGCGAGCATCGAGGGCGTCCCCTATACCGCCTACAAGCTGGTCGAGGCCGACGACCTGGATTTCTCCAATCCCGACCAGGATTCCATCCCGCTGATTGGCGCCAATCTCGGTCTCCTCGACATTGACAAACTCAAAGTGACCACCGACACCAATGGCGACATCTCTGTGCAGTTCAATCTCGGGACCACCAAGCCCGCCACCTTCTTGCATGTGGAGGCGGCACCGCTGAGCCAGCGGTTCGCCTTTTCACCCGAAGGTCACGCCCCACGAGTCAGCCCAAACCGGGGGCGAGGGTGTTAATCGGCAACCAAACCAACACACCATGGCCAAAATTTATTACGTCGGCGACTGGGCAGTAATGCTCGGTCCCTGCTTCGCGGAAACGCCCTTCAACTATTCGATGAAGGGCACCGACATCTTCAATTACGGCACCTGGCTCAAAGCGGCGCTCGAGTCCACCGGCGAGCACCAGTGCGACAGCGTGCCGACTTGGGAGTTCTATCGCAACCCTCCCGGCCGCTGGGAGGAGATCCTCCGGGAATACGATGTCGTGATCTTCTCGGATGTGGAGTCGAAGAACTTCCAGCTCGATCCGTCATTTTTCGACCGCGGGAAATTCGGCAAGGAACCGCTGACATTTCCGGACCGCGTGCGTCTCACGGTCGCTTCGGGGAGGGTCGGGTGCTGGCCTACACCTCCGATCCCGCGCCGCATTGGGGGTGCAACTTGGTCTATTGGGATGGCTACCAGCGGTTCTGGTCCCGGGCGCTGCACTGGCTGCTCAGCGGCGAATAGCATTCGATGAATCCCCGGAAATCAACAACCATGCGATCACGATACCTCGCCCTGCTTTTCACCGCAGTCTTCGGAGCCCTAGCCTGCGCCGCTTCGCCCGCGATTCTTCCCGCGCCCCAGCTCGTGCAAGAGGAGGGCGGCATGAGGGAGCTGCCCCGGCAAATTCTAGCAGAAGAACGTTTCCGGCCCCAGGCCACCGCCCTCGGGCACGCGCTGGAGGCTGTCACCGGCCTGTCCATTTCCATCGTCGCCGGTGATCGCGACGAGGACGCGATCCGCTTCGCCCTCACCGAAGGCCTGCCGGAGGAAGCGTATCGGATCGACACCCGCAAGGGCATCGTCCTTGAGGCCTCGAAGCCGGCCGGCATGGCGCGCGCCACCGCCACGCTGCTCCAGTTGTCGGACAAAGGCGCGGACGGTCGCTGGCAGCTGCCCCGGGTCGTCATCGAGGATGCGCCAGACCATCCCTTCCGCGGATTTCTGGTGGACATGGCACGCAACCCGCATTCGCCCGAAGTGCTGCGGCGGGTGATCGATATGATGTGGCTGGCCAAGGCGAATTACCTCCAGGTCCACCTCACCGACGACCACATGATCTCGTGGCCGTCCACCGCCTTCCCGGAACTCCTCTCCACCGAAGCCGGCTGGACGCTCGCGGACTGGCGCGAAATCGAGGCATACAGTCAGGCGCGCGGCGTGACGATCATCCCGGAACTCGAAGTGCCCGCCCATTCGCTGCAACTCCGCACGATCTACCCCGAGGTCTTCGGCAAAACGCCCGCCGAGCTGGCCACCTCGGAGTCCGCCTTCCAGGGGATCACCACCCTCCTCGATGAAATGATGGACGTTTTCCAGGCCACTCCCTACATCCACATTGGTGCCGACGAGGCCGCCGAGGTTTCGGAAGAGGACCAGCGGAATCTGATCAACCGCCTCAACCGTTTCCTCAAAACCCGCGGCCGCCAGACGCTCGTTTGGGAAGGCCCACCCATAGGCCGCGGCGACAACAAGGTCGATGAGGACGTGATCCACCTGAACTGGCGCGCCATCGACGTGCCGCCCCGGGAGATGCTCGCCGCCGGCTACCGCATCATCAACGCCTCCTGGGATCCGCTCTACATCGTCGATCACTACGCGCGCGACCGCTTCACGATGGTGCCCTCCGAGTTATGCTATCAACTCGACCTGCAGCAGTTCAAACACGTCCACCCCCGCTTCAGAACCTATGAAACCCCCGAGCGCATCGAGGCCACCGACAAGCTGCTCGGCTTCTGCATGCCGTGGTGGGAGGGGCGTCAGGAAAACCTGTTCCCGATGTGCCGGCAACGGCTCACGGCGGCCACCGCCCGCGCGTGGAACGACACCGGCGAAACCTCCTTTGACTCGTTCCTCACCCGCGACGCGAAACTCGAGGCACTGCTGGAAACCCTGCGCCCGTGGCAAGGCGGGGAGCCCACCGCCGGCTGGGCCGACCGCCAGGCGGCACCGACCCCGGGCAACCTCGCGCACGGGAAACCGGTCCACATCTCGACCGGTGCCAGCCAACCGCACTTCGGCCCGCAGCGGCTGACAAATGGTGCCACCGACCGCTTCGACCATTTCCTCGGCTACCCATGCCTGCCGGAGCCGTTGGAGATCACCATCGACCTTGAGGCCGTTCACCCCATCGGCCGCATCGAGGTGTTCGAGTCAGCCCAGCCAGGCCATTCCCCCGCCCCGACCTGGGAGGAATACGAACTCGCCGTTTCCCGCGACCGACAATCCTTCGAGTCGATCGGAAAAACCGAGCAGTCTTCGCGCGGCCAGACCCACAAGGTTGTGTTTCTCTTCGATCCCCGGGAAGCGCGCTACATCCGCATCCGCACCCGCGGCTGCAAGGGTTTCCGCTTCGACAACTTCTCCCGGCTGTGCGAGGTCATGGCTTTCGAAGCGAGGCGGTGAACCCGGCCCTCCTTCCCGATGGACAGGCACCTCAAGTTGGCGGTCAATCTGCGGATTTTCCTGACAGTGCTTGAGTCAAGCCTTCAGCCGATCTTGTCTCCGATCTGCTCACGCAGTTGCCCAGACAGCTGCTCGACGTGGATTTGGGCAGAAATGGCTGCATGGGGTTTTGATACCATTTACTCTCGGCCGTCCATTTCCAAGCCACGACCGCCGGAGATCCCGACCCGCTGGCGCTCAACGGTATTTCGCATACTGTGGGAACCGGGAGTGGTTCCAGGCTCACCATCAACACCATTTTCGAAGGTGACACTCTCGGCAACATCGCGGCGCTGCAGTCCACACCGACCATTCCGGGGGCAAACCTGATCAGCTACCAGTTCACCGCCACCGGCTACAACAGCTGGGGCCTGCGCCACGACGAGTTCGTGCAGACCTCGAACTGGCCGCACCAACTCTACAGCCGCAAAGCTGGCGCATGGTCTCGGATTACATGATCCTCGGGCAAAGCGCCGACACCGCCGCAGCCCCCGCCATCGACGACGCGGTTCCGCTTCAAGAGGTGGATTATGATCAAGAGGTGGATTATGAAAAACTGAGGACCCACCTGCTTGCCGACGGACAGAAGCTGTAAGCGTTTGCCTCTCGGTGATCTTCTGCGGGGCGAAAGTGTCACAAGTCAGTATTGTTACCGACGGAACATTCCCAAGCGGGTCCGGGTGGAAGGAAATACGACGCATCGCACCGGCGCAAGCATGCCTTTCGCCCTCCAAGGTGCGGTGCCTCGAATTCTAAAACATGAAAACAAGACATCTAATCCAGCTCACCGCGATGGGCTTGGGCAGTCTCGGAATCGCCTACGGCGATCCCAACCAAGGACTGTCGGACGCCCACATCTCGAATGTGGACCTTGGCAACACCAACTTCATTCAGGACGTCCAGTCGCTGAAAAAGATCGGTGAAGTCACCGCCCTCATCCCCGAAGCCAGCACCGCCGACGAGCCGTCGGAATACGCGGTCGATGGCCGAGGTGGCGACAACGACTTTCCCTACGCCCGCTTCAAGCCGTTGGCCACCATCGGCGAGTTCGATCCGGTCACCGGTCTGCCGCTGACCGGTTACCCCGACGGCCAGGCAGCCTGGCTCGCCGGCGAGGACACAATCCGCGTCGCCTACCAGTCGGAGTCCTACGCGACCAACTCGAACGAGACCTACCCGTGGGTCATGGCCAATGGCGTGAAGTTCACCGGCTCGCACATCCACACGATCGACTATGATCGCGCAAAGTTCGCTTCGTTCCTAGATCATGGCAACCCGGCCAGCGACATGTTCAAGGACTCGGATCATCTTTTCGATACCGTTTACAATGTCTTCGGCGACGTGGTGGTGTCGAAGTTCCAGGGTGGCAAATGGGGCAACCAGACGCTGCCGAATGGTACCGTGGTGCCCTTCGCCCCGGGCAAAGAGCTTTCCGAGGCGGATTTCTTCTTCCACTCGTTCTGCGGTGCTCACTACGAGAAGACCCACAAATACGGTGCCGGCCTCGGCTTCGAAGATGATGTCTGGCTCTGCGCCGAGGAATGGAACCTCGGCAACGGCATGTTCGCCAGCACCGCCGCCATCGACACCATGGGCCTCGCCTCGGTGGTCGTCGATATCGCCAGCGGCGTCGCCTACACCGTGCCGGCTCTCGGCCAGTCGGGTTATGAAAAGCTGCTCCCGGTCAACCCCGGCTCGCCGGATTATGTGGTGATCGTTTGCGCCGGATACAACTTCGACCAGCCCAACGACACCGCGCCGCTGCGCATCTATGTCGGTAAGAAAGGCCTCGACGCCGCAGGCAACCCGGTCGATCAAAACGACCCGGGCACTCCCGAGCGCGACAAGTTCCTGGCCCGCAACGGTCTGCTCTACGGCAAGGTCTACGGCATGGCCCTCGCCAACAGCGACTACGCCACGCTGAACCTGCCGCAGCCGGACCTCGCGGCCCTGACCTCGGGCCAGAAGAACCAGTTGCTCGACGCCTACGTCGAAGACCCGAGCGCGCCGGACACCTTCAGCGTGCGCTACTACCCGACCTCCTACCAGTGGAGCGGCTGGGGCACCGCCAATGCGGTTTCGATCGGCAACACCGAGGCGACCCGTTGGTTTGAAGCCACCGAGCAACCGAGCGGTTACACCTTCTTCCCTGCGGATGACAAGGTGGAGCACCCGGCGGTCGATCCCGACATCACCAAGTTCCGCTTCGTGCAGAACCTGACCAACAAGGGCGCGCTGCTCGGCGTCGAGTTCAGCAA
>CAZVMS010000037.1:0-7770 GCA_964628795.1 uncultured Haloferula sp.
TCCATCGCATGGCCTGTCCAGCTCACGACAAGGCCATCGGCACCCTGCTCGCTGAATTAACCCAACTCAATTTCCTCCACCCAGAAACCCATGCGCGCCTGATTTACCAACTCGCCTGAAACGCCCAAAAAGTGCCAAATCATTTTCCACCGAGATCAGGAAGTCTGAGATTCCCGCTCACGGCCGTTTCACCTCCCATGAAGACCTTCTTCCTTCCTGCCCTGATTCTGTTTGCTTTGGCCGCCATTTCCCCCGCTCAGACTTGCCGTGAAGTCGTCCGCGACTCGTCCGGGCGGATCGTTCAGACCATCGAGCGGCACCAGCAAGCGGGCGGCACCGTTCGCTCGGTCACCCGGGATGCCTCGGGCCGGATCATCGGGACGGCCACCACACGATCAAACTCTGGCGGTAGCGCCCGCACGACATACCGCGACGCCAGCGGTCGCTTGACGGGCTCCGCCTCAACCCAGAGCAGCACTTCCAACTCGTCCCGCACCACCTACCGGGATGCGACTGGCCGACTGACCGGCAGCGCCCAGACGAGCACAGCCGCCGGAACCAGCAGCCGCACCCAATACCGCGATGCCGCAGGGAGACTCACGGGTAGTCAGGCCACTCGCGCTTCGTCCGGGGGCTCTACCGCCACCCACCGCGACGCCTCCGGCCGCCTGACGGGAAGGAGCTCAGGAAGCAGCAAGTGCCCGAGTGTCGTGCGCGTGCCGGTTCACCCAGCAGGAGCCAAAAAGTAGCCACTCCCCTCCCAATTTACGCTGGGCGGGAGAAAACCGACACCCGTGTCGGTTTTCTCATCGGCTCTTCACTGTCCGCTTTTTCCCGGGCCATTCGCTGACTCGGTCCCAGTAGGATTGGAGAGCAGTCGCGGCGGAGGGTGGACGAACGGAGAATGGCAGTGGAGTGGCCTTGGAGCAGTGCTGGTGCCGGGGGGCGTGGGGGGGCGCCGCGCCTTCTTCGGCTACCGCCACTTCGTCCAGTCGCTTCTGTTGCTCAGGCTACTCTCAGAGCGGGTGGCGGCCTGAAGGGTGTCGTAACTGATTGCTTATACGTCGATTACGAGAACCCCTTATCATCCACCACGGAGGCCAGAAAACGATTGGCGTTCTCCATTCGCCTCATTTCACGGTCGCGGCCTGCGAAGATGGCAAAGCGCGCCGCCCATTCCATGTAACATCGTATCGTGCGCGGAGCCGAGCCGTGCCTCGCTCCCGCCGACCGCACCGCCGCGCCGACCCTCTCCGGAAGGCTCAGGTGGTCGGCATTTTCGATTGCACAGGCGTCCAACCAGTTCAGATACCACTCGATGGCATCCTCCCACTGCTCTAGTTGCCCGGGCTTCCTCGGTCTACTTGCCGGCACCACTTCGTTCCGCCAGAATGCCTCGGTCGCATCACGACCCGCTTCAAGGTCACAGCGCAACCTGAAGTTTTCGAACCACTCCAGAACCAGCAGAAACACCGACCGCTCAGCCTCCGTGAGCCCACGGAACCCCGAAAGATCACTTCTCCAGCAGTGGCGCGTTTTTCTGACAGGCACGATGGATAAAAAGTCATCGTCTGCCCCCACCGCCAATCCCAAAATTGCGGTTCGCGACAATCTCCGGCTCTTATGAAACTGGTATTCGGCGCCCCGCTTCTTTGATGTCTTTCCGAGGCCGAGGCCTTGAGGGGGGCTGCTAGGAGTTTGATTTTCGGTGAGGCCCCTGAGCCAGCCCTTGGTCGCACCGGAGGGCGGGTGAAAGGGGGCTGCCATCGTGAAGCTTGAGCGAAGGGCAAACCAAACGAAGTCTCATGAATCTTTGAAGCCAAGATCAAGAAACAGGCAGTCGAGGCCGGACAGCTGTTTGCCCGGCAGTTTATGAGCGGTAGTTTATGAGCAGCCGAGCTCCTACAGCTGCTGCCGATCCGCGAGCAATCGTTCTCTCAGTTTTGCATAGTCGACCTCCTGCACCGCGATCCCATCGCCGATAGCGATGGACGCTGCGGTCCCGGCGCTCTGCCCGAGGATCATGAAGACCGGCTCCATGCGAATGGAACCAAAGGCAACATGCGACGCAGATAGACCGACCGGCACCAGAAGGTTGGTGCATTCGTTCTTTGTTGGGACGATCGACCGGTAGGAGATGGGATAGGGCTTCGGGCACTCGTGCCCGAAACCGCCCTCGTTGCGAACCGTCGTCTTTCCATCCACCTGGACCACCACCCGCTGGCAAAAGTGCGAGTCCATGGCATACGAGGCGAGTCCGACGGAGTCCTTCGCGACTTGCTTCGACTCACAGTCTGCCTGAGTCATGACATAGTCCGAAACCATCCGCCTTCCCTCGCGAATGTAAAGCTGGTGCGGCCAATGCCCGCTTGCCTTGAACTCATCCGGATCAAGCCCGAACTTCCGAACTCGCTGCTGCAGTCCCTCTGGCACCTGCGGATCATGGGCGAGAAAATAGAGCAGCCCCAGTTGATAGCTTACGTGGTCCTGGAAGATGCTCTCGCGGAGTTGGTAGAGTTCGCGCATGGGCATCGGCAGACCTCGCCGCGGGTCAGGGAGTTTGGAAAAATTGACCGGCTTATAGATGCCGTCGGGCCAGTGGTGACAGCCATCGACGTAGTCCGTTGAGAAACTGCCGGCATTGTTGGAATCACCATTGCGCATCTGCACCGGCCCGTCGGTCATCGGGCGGGTCGTGTAATTGAGTTTCCATTGGACGCCTGCGTCAAAGTTGAGAAAGCGGGCGAGCAAGGCGTAACGCTCCGCGTCATATCCCTGCGGCTTCGGAAAGGGGACCTTCCCTTCTTTATTCGAGAGATACATGCGAAAATTATAAGCTTGGATCCGGTAGTCACCTTGGCCCGGTTTTCCGGCGGGGTCGGACGCAATTCCTAGGAGCAGGCCGGACTGGGGGTCGTCCTCCACCACATAAGGGCTAATGGGGAGGTCGCAGAACTGATAGACGCCCTTCCATGAAACCTGTTGCCACTGACCTGCCAACGACTCGCCATAGGTGCTGCGCGGTTCGCGGCCGACGTGATAGGAAATCCCGGCTGCTGCCAGCAGGTCACCCTCATAGGTGGCGTCCACGAACATCGACGCTCGAATCGTCTCGCCGCTCTCCATGGTGGCGGAGACGATCCGCTGGTCCGTCACTTTGACCGATTCAAGCGGCGCGTTCAGAATAACCGTAACTCCTTCCTCATCGAGCATCTTGCGGAACAGCGACTCCGCCGCCGAGGGGCTGAAATCCTTGATCGAGCCAATACGAGTGTAAAACTCCTGAGCAAGTCCGCCGATCGTTTCCTTGGTTCCAATGTCCGTCGCCGTCAGCCCGCCTGAAGTCATCCCACCGACGTAGCCGTTGAAGGAAATCAAAGTTGCCTTGCGCCCCATTCGCGCGGACTGGATCGCGGCGGTGACGCCGGCTGGGGTACCACCATAGACCACGACTTCGGAGACCAGCATTCTTGCTTCGCGTGGTTCCGGCTGGCGATAGTAGAAAAGCCCTTCCAGATGATCTGCTCCCGGGGTCGGTATGGCGGTGAGCGGTAGCATCACGATCGGTAGAAGGAATCTTGCGGCTTGCCGCAAACGCTGGCGGCAGGTGGATTTTCGAGAGAACGGAATCGTCATAAGAGAGAGAGAAGAACGGCGGCACCATGCCCAACCCATACCATGAGGCAAGCTCGTCGAGAGCGAGTCACTGAGCCTCGCCGGATTTAAACCGAAGCATCAACCGGTCGGGCACCGGGCTTCCCACGGGCCACTGGTCTGCTCGCAATGGGTCGAACCCGAGAAGATCCTCGAACTCACTGCTTAGGTTGGCGGGTTCTGGGTTGGCAAGATTCCCACACAGAGTGGCTCCCAACAGCGGATCCAAAAAGTCGTCTCCAAAATGAAGGGTGTGCCGACCGTCGAGCGCGGAGCTTGAGGCATCGGCTTCGGCGTCGAGCAGTTCCTGGAGCTGGGCACGGGCGGCGTCGGCCTCGGGACCGGGCGCAGCAACGGGTTCGGCGGGTAGCTTGCGGCTGTCCCGCAGGACCCCGGAATTATCGAGCCGCCACTTGCCATCACTGACGGCGACGCCGTTCTGAAACCCTTGATGGACCCATGGGCGCTGAACCCCTCGTCGACCCTGCATCTGAGGGACAAAGCTGGTGCCGCGGTAGGGAATCGTCTTCGGGATCTCCGTTTCACTGAGTTGGCAGACCGTGGGAAAGATGTCGGTCATGTCAATGAGATCGGAAACCACACGGCCAGGCGTTAGCCCAGGTGGCCCCCAAACTAGCAGCGGGACATGGGTGCCGGAGTCGATCAGGTCGCGCTTTCCTCCACTAACATTCCCGGGGCCGGTGTGGCGGGGATTGAAGTAGTTCGCCTCAGTCCCGTTATCACCCATAAAAAAGACATAAGTATGATCGCGGATGCCGAGTTCCTCGACCTTGGCAAGGGTGAGACCGGCGTGGTGCCATCGAGATGGTCGGTGCCCAAGCCGCTAAAATCGTCTTGGAACAAAACGGCGGCAGTGGCCGTGCTGGTTACTAGCGAAAGGGCGAGGGCGCTGCCTGCAAGCAACGAGAGGGAGCGAGGAATGGAACTAGAAGTCTTCATAGTGTTTCTGAACGGAGGCGTGTTTTTTTTAGGCGTGGGATTCAAATCGACCCTGCGCGAACCCACGGAGATTCGCGCATGACATCAGACCAATGTGCTCCGGCTCGAAAACTGGACAGAATTCCCAAACTTTTTTGGCATCGGCCAGACTTGGCAGGACTTCGCTGTCCACTTTTACTCAGCCCGTCATATAAGATGAATCACGGACCCCTTACACGGAGCGGAAAAACAGGAAAAAATTCCTGCCTAGCCCGGATTTCTCGCCATGCTCGTGGGCGAGGCGCGGCAATCCTTGATTATCCCAAGGCCGACGCCGGAAACGCGGACGGACTGAGTTCGACACTCTGTCGAACCGCGTTTCCAAGGAGAACGCCGGGAAAATCCAGGACGGCAAGCCGCAGACCGAGGTTTGCTGAGATTTTCGGGCGAGCGTCGGAATTCTTGATCCGTGAAATCGGTGAAACCCGGGGTTCGGCCCTCTTCGCCCACCGTCGAGCAGCTGCTCTACCCCGCACTCCAAGTTCCCCAGCTTGACCACGGGCCAAGCTCGCGACACCCTCCGCGCATGGCAGACGCAACCGTCGGAATCATCATGGGCAGCACCTCGGATTGGCCCACCATGGAACACGCAGCCCGCACCCTCGAAGACTTCGGCGTGGCCTGGGAAGCCGAGGTCGTCAGCGCCCACCGCACCCCCGACAAACTCGTCAGCTACGCCCAGTCCGCCCGCAGCCGCGGCCTGAAAGTCATCATCGGCGGTGCCGGCGGTGCCGCCCACCTCCCGGGCATGACCGCCGCCATCACCGACCTCCCCGTGCTCGGCGTCCCCGTGGAGTCCCACGCCCTCAAAGGCATGGACTCGCTCCTGTCCATCGTCCAAATGCCCGGCGGCATCCCCACCGCCACCTTCGCCATCGGCAAAGCCGGCGCCATCAACGCCGCCCTCTTCGCCGTGGCGATCCTCGCCGGAAACGACCCCGCCCTGCTCGAAAAACTCCAGGCTTTCCGCCAAAAACAGAGCGACACCGTCAAAGCCGCCGTGCTCCCTCCCCTTTCCTAAAATACATGTCCGCGATCCTTCCCGGAGCCGTCATCGGCATCATCGGCGGCGGCCAGCTCGGCCGCATGTTCTGCATGGCCGCCCGCCGCATGGGCTACCGTACCCTCGTCTGGACCGGTGGCCTCGAAGCCCCCGCCATGGTCGTGGCCGATGAAGCCATCGACCTGCCCTTCGACTCGAAACAGGCACTCGCCGAATTCGTCTCCCGAGCCGACATCGCCACGATCGAGTTTGAGAACATCCCCCGCGCCACCCTCGAAGCCGTCGCCTCGGAAATCCCCATTCACCCCTCCGCCGACGCCGTCGCCATCAGCCAGAACCGCGAGCGTGAAAAGAACTTCCTCCGCGCCCACGGCATCCCTTGCGCCGACTTTGAAGTCGTCAAAAATGCTGCCGAACTCGCCAGCGCCATCAAACGCATCGGCACCCCCGCCGTGCTGAAAACCGCCGACTTCGGCTACGATGGCAAAGGCCAACGCAAACTCGAAGGCGGCGAAGACCCCGCCGAAGTCTGGACCGCCTTCGAAGGCGGCCGCGCCGTGCTCGAAGCCTTCATCCCCTTTGAGCGCGAACTCTCCGTCATGGTCGCCCGCGATGCCTCCGGCAACATCGCCACCTACGACCCCGCCGAAAACCGTCACCGCCACCACATCCTCGACGTCTCCATCGTCCCCGCCCGCGTCGCCGATGAGATCGCCGAAGAAGCCCAGCGCATCGCGAGGGACGTCGCCGAAGCCATCGACTACCGGGGCATCATGGGCGTCGAATTTTTCCAGCTCCCCGACGGCAGCCTGCTCGTCAACGAAATGGCCCCGCGCCCGCACAACAGCGGCCACCACACCCTCGACGCCTGCGCCACCTCGCAGTTCGAGCAACAGGTCCGCGCCGTCTGCGGCCTCCCGCTCGGCTCCACCCGCCTGCTTTCGCCCGTCGTCATGCTCAACCTGTTAGGCGACATGTGGCCCGAAGAAGAAGTCGCCCCCGACTGGCTCCCGATCTTCGCCGACCAGGAAAGCTTCCTCCACCTCTACGGCAAACACCACGCCCGAGGCAGGAGGAAAATGGGCCATGTGAATGTCACCGGAACGACCATCGAGGACTGCATCGTCCGGGCGGAGAACCTGAAGGTGAACTTGCTGGAGAAAGGCCGCTGAAGCGGAAAGGACCGCGCGACGCTGTCGCGCTTGGCTTGGGATGAAAAGCGCGACAGCGTCGCGCGGTCCGTCACGAATAGAAACGTTCCAGTTTCATATCTGATACCAGTATTTTCACTTTGCATTTCTTGCCTGGTGTTCCTCATCGCCACTCTGCTTCCAGGTGTGCCGCACGCTCCCCGAGATTCTTCCGAATTTTCGCGATCGCCTCCAGAGAATACTCACTGATCGTTTCGCTCCGCCAATTGCCGGAGCCTTCGCCCGCGTGGATTAGCGCCGCACTCAGCCACAGGCAACAAGGTATCATTAATTTTCTCATTGAACTTCAGTGGTAGGAAAAACCAGAGATGTTCAATCCTCGAAGTGACCCATGGACCGGATGGTAGCGGATTGGTTGTGCCAAAGCTTTTTCAACAAGGACGATAAAGCACTCATAAAAGCGATCCGCGACTTCCTCACTCACCTCTTCCGTGTAATACCGCCGAATCCCGTTCATGTCCCGCTGGACCAAACGGTGAAAAACAACCTCGGGGTTCATCACCTCTCGAATGCCGCCTTAAACTCCGCCATGCTCATTCCCGTGGCCGGATCACGATCAAGCTCCGCATCACGACGCTTTGCCTCAGCGATTCCCTCGTCTTCGTCATGAAACACCGAGGGCAGCGAACACAAAAGCTTCGACGCCAATTGGGCGCGCTCGTCTTCAGGCAGCAGCATGGCCGCATTCTCGATCTTCGAGAGAGTTGTCATGCGATAAACCTAGACCTTCACCCCCTTTCCGGCAATCCGGCATTTTGAAACCCTAGCCAGACCCTATTCGAAAAGCCGCTGACCGGCCGAAAACACGTCCCAGCCTGCGTATGAATCATTCATTGAAAATAAAATAAATACCTTGAAAAGGCGTGACGCAACATGTTGTAATTCAACAACTTAATATCACTC
>CAZVMS010000038.1:0-2896 GCA_964628795.1 uncultured Haloferula sp.
AGCCAGATCAGCGCTCCGGAAGAGCCTCGAAGCAATCTTGGATTAAAAAACGCTCCTCCGGAAAGCTCCCCCGCCCGAAAGCTCGGAATCCGAGAAGCTTCAAATCCCGCCTCGCACCAAAGTCCGACAGACTGCTAGGAAAATCTTGTCCGAAGGGACTCACTAGAGAAACTCTCGAAATCTATCGTGAAATCGCCAAGAGCGCGATTTCTAGCGGGATCGACAAGCTTGGAACACAGGCTGCACGGCTGAAGGCAATTGATTCTCTCCTACGAAGAATGCCATGAATTCTGTTTTAGTGATACGGTTCAAGCCAGGAAGCATTCCAACAGTCGGCTTTCTGGACTACTCGGGGGATGAATCTGAAATCTTGCTCGGTGATGAGCGTTTCCAGCTCATAGGCAATGGGTTTGGAGGATTTCACGACTGGCTTTACGACCCTTCCGATAAGGAAGGAGTTGCGAAGATTGTGGGGGTTGAGCTTTTCCCGCACGAAGATGAAGTGTTAGACCGAGTTCGTGAATTCGGGGCAGCAACGGAGTTGGGTTCATGCAGTATAATCTTCGGCGATTTCAGCATCGAGAATGCATCTAGCGGAGGCGAGCAATCGTTTTTAGTTCACCAGTATCTGGCTGGTAGTAGAGGTTCGTTTGGAGTTCTCCTCGATATTGAGGGCGTGCCAAAGTCGTTGTTTGCTTTCATCAGTTGATGGAACCGGGAACTGGGCAAGCGACAAATCTTGAAGAATTGCGGGCTAATTACGCACCTGTAGTAATCGACGAACAGCCTCTAGAGTGTAAGCGGGGTAAACGCGGCCACCTTGACAGCGTTCAGGCGGCGCGGTCGCGGCCGGTTGATTTCCTGCGGGCGGCAGCGATGCGCGCGGGCGTGAGCGTGGCGATGACCTCCGGGTCGGTGACGCCGGGAAGGACGGTCAGCAGCTCCTTAAGGTAGGCCTCGACCGGTAGGTCGTGGAGTTTGCAGTTCTCCACCAGTGTGTAGATCGCCGCCGCGTGGTGGCCGGCTTCTTCACTACCGAAAAACAGCCAGTTCTTCATGCCCAGCTTCACCGGTCGCATGCCGTTTTCGACCTGGTTGTTGTCGATCTCAAAGCGACCGTCCTCAAGGTAGCGCTCAAACTTCGACCAGTGCCTCAGGGCGTAGGCCAGCGCCTTTCCGGTCGGCGTCGATGGCCGGTGCTTGGGTAGCATGATGCGCATCATTCGACCGATGCGACGCACCAGTGGGGCGCTTTGCCAGGCGCGCACGCTCTCGCGCAGCGCGGGGCCAGCTTTCTTTTCGCGCAGCTCCGCCTCGATCCGGTAGAGTTGTTTGAACAGGCGGATGATGAGCGCTGCATCACGACAGGGTCCCAACTTGAGCGAGTCGGTGAAGCCACGACGGATGTGAGCCAGGCAGGCGATGAGCTTCACCTCGGGATGCGACCGTGCGTACGATTCGTAAACCGTGTAGCCGTCGCACTGCACGTATCCGTTGAAATACTTGCCGAGGCATTCGGTGAGCTCGGCGCGGCTCCGGCCCACACCCCAGTGGTAAAAGACGCCGCCGCCCGGACGGCGAACCTGCCAGAGGTAGCCGGTCCATGATTTGCCGGTGCCGGGGCGCAGGTAGCGCACGGTGGTTTCATCAACCTGGAGGTAGTCGTTGGCGCGGACTTCCGCGTGGATGGCCTCGACGACTGGGAGCAGCAAACCGATGGCTTTGTGGATCCAATGAATGATCAGGTCGCGCGGGATGCCCAGTCCGGCCCGCAGGAAAATACCCTGCTGGCGGTAGAGCGGGAGGTGGTCGATGTATTTGGCGACCAGCAACAGGGCGAGCAGTGCTGCGGAGGGAAGACCGCCGACCAACGGAGTGGCCGGTGCCGGGGCGACCACCGGCGGAAGCTCGCGGGCATTCTTGCGGCGGAAGATCGGGCGCACGGTGCGATTGAGAAAATACTTCGCTGGCACGACGTCGAGCTGATCGGTGACTTTCTCGCCGATGCGATCGAAATCGTCGGGGTTTTCCCGGACGATGTCGGGGATGATTTCGGTGGTTTCCACCGGCAGCTTGTCGAGCCCGGTGAGACGTGAGCGGTGGCCGCCGCGCTTGCGCTTTTTCCTACCGCCGTTTTTTGCGGCCCCCTCCAGTTCGTCCGCGCCGGAGGAGGCTTCGTCTTTTCCCTGTGCATCGGGCCCTTCATCGCCGAAGAGCAGCCTGAGCTGTGCGTCGTCGACCTTTTCACTCTTCGAGCCGAAAAGCTGGCGAGTCAGGAAGTCGATCCTCTGCTTGAGAAGCTCGTTCTCGCGAGTCAGTCTCGCAATGGTTTGTTCCGGGGTTTCGATGGGTAAAGGGAAGCACGCGGCGGGCCAATTACTGGACTCGTCGTAGTTTAAATCGACTTCTTTCCACCCGCTTCGTCACGCTCATACCAGGGTCGCATTTGCGCGCCGCGAAGGTCGATACCGTCGAGCAGGAGTTGTAGTGCCTCGGGGGCCAGCGACAGGCTCCGCGACCCCTGAGACGGCCACGAGAACGTCCCGGACTCGAGCCGCTTGGCTAGAACGCACACGCCCGTGCGGTCGTAGTAAAGGATCTTCAGGCGGTTGCGACGCTTGTTGGTGAAGGCAAACATCGCTCCATCCTCGAGTCCGCGCGCGACGAGTTGGCGGGCGATGGAGGAGAGTCCGTTGAAGGACTTGCGCATGTCGTGGGGCTCGACAGAGAGATAGACCCTCACCCCGGCAGGGAATCCGATCATCGCAGTCCCTCCTTTCCACGGCGCAGGGTTTCGATGAGGCGGGTGGCGAGTGGGATTTGGCTGTCGTCTGCGACGACGACGCGCAGCCCGCACTCGAACTCGACGCGCAACTGGCGGTCGGTGCGGTGGGTG
>CAZVMS010000039.1:0-3950 GCA_964628795.1 uncultured Haloferula sp.
CACGGTCGGTCGCCCTCCCGCAGTTGGCCTCTGGTAGTGCTTCTCATCGCTAGCAGTTCCTTTTGTTCTTCGATGTTCGTTCTATTCACAGGGGACTTGAACCCCTTTTGGTTCCAGTGCATGCTACGCACACACAAGGCGGTGGTGGACAACCGGCTACCCGCCCAGAGTCGAAATGACACTCTTGGCTACAACCTTTAACCTTGTTGCGGAGTGGCGCTCCCGGTAGCCGGTGCCACACCTCGACGTTCTGCAAAAAATGAAGACCACCACACACCTTCCACCTTGTAGGCGAGGCCGCTTTGGTATATCAGCATGCGCTGATGAATCCACGCCACATCACCCTCGGAATCATTGCAGCCATCGGGCTGCCTCTGATAGCCACCGCACAGGATGCGCCCGTCACCATCGTTGGTGAGCTTTCCGATGGCACCCCGCCACCACCAGCACCCGAACCGGAACTTCCGCCAGTCGAGATTCGGGAGACCAAGGTTGTCCAGCTTCCCGACCGCCAGGTGACGATTCACCGCATCGCCGATCCCGGATTGCCAGATCCGCGCCCCAAGATTCCCGAGCGGCAGGTGATGACCGCAGAAGAGATTGACGCATTTCGCAATTCCCCACAGGTGCAGCAGTGGCTGGAGCAAGCTGCGAAGACCACCCACCTTTTCATTTCCGCCACGGTCGTTGACGACCGGGCGACTTTCCTTCGCTGGTGGCATGACGGTGCCGAGTATCAGGCATGGTCGAATTCCGATTGGATGATTCTGACCGGTTTTGCCGAGTGCCAGAAGGGCGACAGGCACTTTGTGTCGCTTCTCATGGCCGGACGGATGGGTTCCGCGAATCTGCCCGCTGACTCCCCATATCGGATTCCCGCCGACCTCCCGGCAGAGCCGGGAACCTATCGGATCACACAGGGCGACTTGACCAATGCCGAAGCCTACGGGGGCATCACTGCGCTGCACGAACTCTATCGCAGCGACTACGCCCGCTTGAAGCAGGCCTACGACCTCCGAGAACAGCGGAGGAAGGAGCGCGAAGCTGCGCTTCGCGCCAATCCTCCGGTGCAGGAGGATATTGTCCTGCACTATTGGAAGGTCCAGCCGAAGCGCCGTCTCGGCAACACGAAGGGAGGTGCCCAGTGAAGAGCGTCCTTCGTTTCCTGCTGCTTTTATCCCTCACGATCACCGTTTCGGCCCAAGCACCCATCGAGGTGGAGATTGTCGGCACCGCCGCGAACCACCAGTTGAGTTGGACGACTACCGTCAACTACAACTACCAAGTTTTCATGAGCCCGGACTTGGAGGCTTGGATCGATACGGGAATCGCCGAACAGGGTAGCGGCGCGACGATCACCTATCGCCTCATGAGCACGGCCGACAAGCTGTTCTACCGTATTCATGAGACTGCGGACCCTTACAACGGCGGTTTTCTTGTTCTACCCGGCAACAATGATGAGGTGGACTTGATCGACGGAGTCTGCTTCTCCTTCAATCTCGATGTTTTCTCGAACCTTCCGGCCAAGATCCGCATTTACCAGCGCGACTACGACAGCGGCGACCCTTGGGAGCAGATCGGGCAGATCACCGACTTCGACGAGATCGACGGGATCAAGTTCGTTCGTGGCAGCGCCGTCTGGCTCCCGGACGCCGAGGGAGAGTATGAGGTTCAGGCCGCCGCCGTCGATGGCACGGGCACCGTGATTGCGAGCGCCGTCCGGCGCGTTATCGTCAGCTCGAATCAAGCTCCGTCCATCACGATCACCAGCGGGCCGCCGACGCCTTCGGCGTCGGCGCAGCCCGCCGTATTCACTGCGGTTGCGACCGATGCCGATGGCGACGCCGTTCGCCGGGTCGAGTTCTACGACAATGGCATCTTGATCGGGACGGACACCACCCCGGACGAGACAAGTCCGGGTGTGTTCGAGTTTGGAGACGACGTTCAGGACATCGAGGGTAACTTCTACGATCTTTTGAAGGGCACCCATGACATTACAGCCAAGGTCTTTGATTCACGGGGTGCCGTCGGCGAGACCGCCTCAGCCTCCCAATACGTGATCACCGGGGGCAACTCCCGCCCAACGATTGCAGTGACGACTCCGGCCAACGGCCTGATCGTCACGCAGGGCCAGAGCTTCACGGTTGTCTACACCGAGGGAGACCCTGAAGGAGCATCCGACATCGACGAGGTCGAGGCCTACGACATCGTAACCAACGACGGCGACATTGATACCGCATCACCCTTCGACGACCTGACCATCGACACGACTGGATGGGAGCCTGGAACCCACACCATCCGCGTGGTTGCTCGGGACACGTCCTTTGATGAGAGCTACCCGCTCTACCTCACGGTCTTCGTCCGAACAGGTTCAGGACCCACCTTTGCCGAAACCCTTGTAGCGAGTATCGTGGACGAGGCGACGGCGGCACCTTCAAGTGAGGTTTTTACAGGTGTAGAAGCATCCAGCGGCGTTTTCAACTCAGGATTCGACTCAGGTTTGGAGATCGATAGCGGTGCGCTGTTAACCTCTGGTAGTTTCGCCATCTGGAATGCCGGGGATGATTCTTTCAACGAGGAAGGGATGGACGAGAGCAACGACGTAAACTTTGGCCTCAACAATCAGGAGCCCGGCGACCCTGAGCTTGAGGATAGAGTTTCGGGCGACGCAACCCTTGATGCCTCAGTTCTAGAGTTTGACGTCTTCTGCTCTAACGGGCAGCTTGAGCTGGTTTACCAATTTGGATCAGAGGAATACGAAGAGTTTGTCGGAAGTTTTAATGACGGCTTCATGGCAACGGTCGACGGCGTACTTGTGACATTGGTTCCAGACTGCTCAGATATTGTTGCAGTGAACTCAGTCAACCCCGTCGAGCCAATCAACGAGCACTTATACCTAGATGATGATCTCGACATTGATCCCAACGTCACCCAGCCCAATCAGCCTGTTCAGGTCGAGTACGATGGGATGACGATTCGCCTGAAGGCTCACGTATTTGTAACTCCCAACACCACCCATCACGTCAAGCTTGTTATTGCAGACGTGAACGACGACCAGCTCGATTCCGGCCTCTTCATTGGAGAGTCCAGCGTCAGAACAATCAACCCTCAACCATGAAGCATTTATGAACCCACTGCATTTACTGATCGCGCTCTCAGGTATTCTTAGCCTGTCCCCGTCCAATGCGGCCACGTTGCTTTTGGACGATTTCTCGTCAGGCAGCTTTTCCCTAGCCTTTGGCGGAACTACATCAAACTCAGGACCATTTGTCACTCCGCTAACAGACCAACGCACCGTAGCAGGCGTTGGCTTCCCCAACTGGACAGCAACTCTAGCTTCAGGCGATCTTGCCTACAGCGTCAATCAATTAGACCCAAGTCCTCGACGAAACTACCTAAACATCAATTACTCGCTGGCTAGCGGATCGTTTAGTTTGCTCGGGTACGATGCTTTCGCTGTAGATGTGTCCAATGTCATTGGGTCCGGAGAGTTTGTGGCGTTTGTGGATGGCGCTCCTAGCGCGGACATTCGATTCGCAATCAACGGTTCGGGCACCATTGTATCCCCCTTCGCGGGATTGGATACAAGTCAATCGATTGGATCATTGAGCCAAATGAACTTCCGCTTCTACGCTATATCGGACGATTTTTCATTGACCATTGACAACGTCCGTATCGTCCCGGAGCCGTCTGCATCGCTTCTTGTAGGCTTTGGGGTTGCTTCTCTTCTATTCCAACGCCGCCGGAAGAAATAGAAGAGCACAATCGGGTAGGCGGGGGATTTTAACCCCCGCCCCCCACACCACCGGCCGTACGGATCCGTAGCACGGCGGTTCCAATTCGTCATGCCATTCCCGTCGAACCTTGCGGCCCGTCGGGATAGCGAATGGCGACCCATATCTTCTCAAGATCGGGAACCCCTTGGCTGTGAAGCCACGCGTCGGTCATCG
>CAZVMS010000040.1:0-3809 GCA_964628795.1 uncultured Haloferula sp.
CGCCTTGCTTGTCACGCCCGGCAACATGCCCGACCGCGGCGTTTTTGACCCGGCTTGGACCGCTTTAAAATGTGCCAAGTCATTTTCCGGGAATAACCGTCAATTCCCCGTTAATTCAAAGACGGGATCAGGAAGTCTGAAGCTCAACCGCTTGCGTCGGCCGGAACGCGGCACCCACCACAAGGGGAGCGTTCACGGAAACCACTCCAGGAATGCTATTGCCTGTGATGCCCGAACTCCACGACTCGAACTCATAACCTTCATCAGCGCGCGGCACCAGGGCGGTCTGACTTCCAGCGTCATACCACTCCTCCCAACCGTCAACGTCTCCATGGCGGGTCTCAATCCGCACACGGTGCTGAGTTTTCCACAACCAGCGGATACTCGTGTCCCCGGTGAGGCGATAGGTTACCGAGCTGGCCGTGCCATTGGCGGGGGCCGATCCAGTGGCCAGCCAGCCAATGGATACCAAACGAGTATCCGGGGTGACGTGCACGATTTTCGGCACCGAGGATGTCACCATGCCGTAGCGAGGCAGCATGCCCTTGCCGGAACCAAGTCCCTGATCATCTTGGAATGCCACCGCGAAGGTGGCATCACCCCACAGCCAGGTAAGCGTCCCACCGGTCTGCAGATTGACGTTCAGAGAATTCCCCGTGCCGTAGGCCGAAACATCCCCGGTTCCAATCCAGCCCAGCATCGGATTCGGTAGATCTCCCTCGCCATACCACCATGGGCTTTTCAAACTGAACGAATTCCCGAAAAGCTCGGTGCCAAGTCCGAAATTGTTTTCCACTCCGAATAGGCTATCCACAAAAAATGGCACTTCGGCGACGGCTGGATTCGGATCTTGGATCTGGACCAAACTTTCTAACACCGCACCATAGCCGGTCTGCTTGGATTTGAACCGGTAAAACGCCCGGTTGAGTCCCGGCTTTTGGCCGGACGTTCCCATGCTGGCGCTCAATGCGGTATCGCGCACGTCGTTGCCGCCGGTCGTCGCCGCAAGGGCAAGCTCCGTCCCGGCACCAGGAGTGATCAGGTCTTCCCAAAACCCTTCCGCTTCCACGATGCCGAAATCCTCAGGCGCAGCCGGTGCGGTGTCTTCAAACACAATCAGGTCCGCCTGCCTCACCTCGGACCATTCGCCGGTCTCACGCTGCACCCGGATTCCGGCGATGTGACGGCCGGGTGTCAGGTAGCGGGTTAGGTAATCCGGAAGAATCATGTCCTCGATGGCTCCTTCCAGCAATCCATCCACCGCCGCCATCGGAAAGGCCCGTCCTTCGCCGGGATCCTCATTCACGAAAACCTCGGCACGCACCACCCGGTTCGCGGGGCTGAGTGAATCCGTCGGGTCACTTCCCAAGCGCAATTCATCCAAATTGCTGAGCCCGTCATCGTCCGAGTCGGTTTCAGCCAGTTCATCCAAACCCGCAAAATATTCCTGCTCCCACCGGTCGGGCAAGCCATCAAAGTCCGTGTCCACACTCTGCTGGCTGGGTTCCCACGAAGGTTCGAAAATGACCACGTCGAGCCAGAACACCGCTCCATCGACTCCATTCGCATCCGTGATCCGGACAGGGATACGGTGGGTCCCGGGTTCCAAATGGCTCACATCGAGATTCCCTTGAACAAAATCCTCTACATCGCTGTCGGCGATGGCATCTGAAGGACTCATAATCTCTGCCGTTCCGACGGCTGGATCACCGGAAGTCCAACACTTGGCGCTCTTGACCTGAGCGGGCAATGCGGGAATCGCCTGTGCCATTGCCGTTTCCGGCAAGATGCACGCAAGGATGCCCCATGCGAAAAACAGCAGCCGTTGAATCAATCTGCTGCGCAGGGGTGGAGGGTCGAAGGGTTGAAATCTCATGGGATTGAGTGCCAAAAAAATTGTTCCATCTGGATGACGGAGGGAAAGACGATGGGTGAACTGCGCCAGTAATCGCGCAGCGCCTGCTGAAGCAGGAAATAGTCACCAACGGTGGGACAAGCGCTGGTGGAGGCCGCCGCCTTGGTCCAAGGATTCCATGTCGTTGGCACGGCAGCGAACTTGACCAGGACCCGGCGGTCGATGGGCGCATGAAGGTGCGCCTCAATAGGCATTTGAATGAGCCCGAATGACCATAGATCCTTCAAAAAAAGGTTCACCATCTTTTGGGCGATGCCGAAATCTCCTTTGCCTTGCGCACGGAGAGAGGCGGTCAACTTCAAGGCCTCGTCAGTCCACCAATTGTCGAACGCCGGTTGAGCTGCTGGCAGTTTACCGCCGACAATCATGGAGTGAATGCCGTTGAAATGGTTTTGCCAGAGTTGAGAGGCAAACGCTTTTGAGATGCGTCCACGCCTCGCCGTGCCGTAGATGGCGGCGATTCGTGATTCTGGAGCGGCGGGGTAGGGATTCGAGTGAAGTCCGATGTCCGCCAGGTATTGCGCCCTCAAAGGCATGATGAACCTGGTTAAGAATGATTACCTCGGGTTTTACGGTGCAGCGGATACCGCCGCACGCGCCTTGATCGTCACGGCTCCGCCGCGCTTGACGTAAAGCGGGTTCACATCCCCACTCAACACCACCGGCTTGAGAGTAGTCCGCCCCGTCGGGTCGTATGAGTGACCACCGTAAGCACCTTGGTCATTTCGGGATCCGTCAATGTCGTTAAATAGCGCGTCGGCAGGTCCAACATTGCGGGATGGTGAGGTAGTATTCAACCAGTTGATTTCACCATTCGGACCGGTAATGAAGAGCGGGTCCACATTGATGTTGTCACTTTGGACGCCACCGTTAACCGCAAATTGGAAGTTATTGTTCGCGATCACGGTCCCGGCATAACCTGTATTGACTGAGTAAACCCCATTACCTGACTCCCAATGGATGTTCCCGCGGATTTCGACTCCGGCTGGGGAGCCTTGAACTTCAATACCCCGAAAGATGTCTCGAATCGTGTTGTTGAACAATCGAGTGACCCCCGCGTCACCACGCACGCGAATAGCTGATGCGCCATCCTGCCAGCCATAAGACTCGCTTTTGAAGCGATTATCATTCCAGAGGTGATTATTCCGAATCGTGGCGTCGCAGCTGCTGCCCGTGCTAATGAAATAGTCTACTCGATCTCTCCCATCAAAGTGATTCCCCACAACCTCGACCGTTCCACCCGATAGCTGAAGGTAACGGAGCGTCGAGTAAGCAACCCATCCCTTTTGGGTTGGCGACAGCACGATATTTACTCTTTCTCGCAAATTAGATTGAAATATCGTAATCTCACCAGCATCAGTGCCGCCGTGATCGAAATTCCCCGTGACAGTCGAGGCGATGCACTTTGCGGTGCTGCCTGTGGACTGAAGGTCGCCCGCCACCGTGCAACGTTGGAATGTCCAAGTTGATGTGGTGAAAACCACCGAGGCATCAAACTGGTGTTTGTAGAAATAGGCAATCGTTCCTGTGCTGGTCAGGTTGCCGCCGCCCACGAGCTTGCATCGGTCCATCCGGACATTCTGAGTGCCAGTTCCCGTGAAAGTGATGCTTGAGGCCCTGCTCTTTCCAAACGTGATGTCCGCCACATAGACCGGCAGCGCCGCATTGGTCACCGCCAGCGTGCCGGTCACCAGCACCGCCCCGCCCGTTCCCCGGATGTCGATCCCCTTCGTGATCGAGATGTTCTCGTTGTAAGGACCCGCTAAACAATAAACTACCGATTTAGTTTGGGAAAGTTAAATAGTTTTAGTATGGTTTTGGCATGCCGAATTCACAAGAGGTATCGCGGCTCCGTGCCAAGTATATGATTATCAAATCCGAGCTTGATGAACGG
>CAZVMS010000041.1:0-2521 GCA_964628795.1 uncultured Haloferula sp.
AAAGCCTTGGAAATCTGGCTTTGCGAGGCACTGCCGTTGGCGATGAGTTGACTGGTGAAAAACCGGAACGATGCGATGTCATCGGCGGGATGGGTGAAGACGGGAAGGTGGCCGTTGAAATAATAGACCTGCCCGTCACGCCAGCTCGAAGGCTAGGTCAGAAGTGATGGCGGTGCTGCTGGCCGGAAAGATAGGGAGTTGGATCTGCGGGATGCCGCCAGTGTGAGCGTGGTTGGCGAAAGTGCCAGCACTGGATCATTCCGTTTACTCGCTTTTGCACGGAACTACGCATGATCGGGGGGCAGGTCAGGATGTCTGAGGCTGCCTCCGCTCCGGTCCTTTTGCCTCCGGCTCAAAGCCCTGCGCTCCGTCAGCCTGCCATGCGGGCTCTCATCACATTCCCAACGAGTCTCGCTGCGATACCCCCGAGATTAGCGCGAATTCGAACCTACCCGATTTCCCGTGATTATTGCGGAGCGTTACATTTCTCAGTTCCCAAGAAGATAAGAGGTCGAGATGGACACGGGGGCTGTGCAGGGGTCTTAGAGGCTTGTGTTGCGGCCCCAGAGGCTTGTGCATGCAGGCGGTAACGGGGTATTGGACACACCAAACATGGAGGGAATTGCGGGTTGAAAAGAACTAAATCGCAATAAAATTCCCGGAATGGGAAAACTGCATGGACAAACTTCGGGATTTGTCGATAGTGCGGACGCATGAAGTTGATTGGTTTGACCGACGGGCTTGTGGCGGAAGCGGAACGCGAGTGCCACCAAGGATTCCGTGCCTGGATCTGTGAGGTGACGAACGCTTCCTGGTTGGATCACGAAAGTCTGAAACAGAGTTTTCCCCGCTGTGAGTCGGTTGACAACTTCCGCTTTCACGTCCCGCTCGGAGCCGAGGGCACCGGAATCTTAGCTGATGTCTATTGCGGTCCGGGGCTGGTCGTCGCCCATGCCATCGCCCCCTCACCAATTTCCCAGCAGAACACAATCAGAAACCAGAAAAAGAACGTAATCCCTGCACTATGAAAACCATAAAGACTTCGGAGCAACAGGCCGATGCGCTCACGCGTATTCGCGACCTCGCTTCGAGGTTCGGCTCTCTCAGCAATGATGAGAGGGACGAACTGGAGGTCCTGACCGTACTCGTAGAGACTTACGAGCGGGACCACCACCCGGTCATCCCTCCGACCCCGATTGAAGCCATCCGCTTCCGGATGGAGCAGATGGGCTACAAGCAGAAAGACCTCGCCCGCATCGTCGGGTCTGCCAGCCGGGCCTCGGAAATCCTCTCCGGCAAGCGCCAGCTCAGCCAGGAAATGATGCGTCGTCTCCGCGACGAATGGCATATCCCCGCCGATGCGCTCCTCGGTCCGCCGGAGGAGCCTGAGCCGGAACCTCCCTCGCCCAGGCGGGACCCGGCCAAGTTTCCGCTCAAGCAGATGTACGACCGCGACTACATCGATGGCTACAGCGGCGATTGGAGAAACCACAGCAAGGACAAGCCGGGATTGCTCGCCCGCTTCTTTGGTGCGGCGGGTCCATCGCTGGTGCCGGTTTTGAACCGTCGGGGCGGGGGGGCGAAGATCAATCCTCATGCGCTGGATGCCTGGCGCCACCGCGTGCTCATCCGGGCATCTCGCGAATGCTCCCCGGGGCCTTGGGACCCGCTGGCGGTGGACGACGAGTTCCTGCGCTGGCTCGCCGGTTTGAGTTATCTCGAAGACGGGCCGCGCCTTGCCTGCGAGGCCCTCGCAGAAAAGGGTATCCCGGTGATTATCGAAGCCCGGCTGGATCAAACCCAGCTCGACGGTGCCGCCTTCCTCACGGAGGGCGGTCGTCCTGTGATCGGGCTGACGCTCCGGATGAACCGCCTTGATAACTTCTGGTTTACCCTCTTCCACGAAATCGGTCATGTCCTGCGTCACTTGAAGCCTGAGCAGCTTTCCATCTTCGACTCGGAAATCGACAGCCAGCGGGCGGAGCAGATCGAGCGTGAGGCAGACCGCTTCGCCCTCGATACGCTGATTCCGCCAGAGAGATGGGAGAAGGTCCGTGGGCTGAACGACGCCAAGGACATTCGGGCTGCGGCTTCCACTCATCGGGTCGGCGCTGCCGTGATCGCCGGGTGCTTGCGGCGTGAGGCAAACGACTACCGGAAACATCGTACTTTGGTGGGGCAGGGGATGTCCCGTCGCTCCTTTGGATTCACTGAAGAGACCTGGCCGAAATGATCATGTCCTTCTCCACCTATTTCCCAGGCGGAGGACTTCATGTTGGCCTCCGGTTTGGAATACCCCGGAGACCTTCCGGCGACCCACCCGCGAGTGCGGGATTGGGATCACCGTCACAGGTCTCCAACTTCTAAGAAGATCCCCAGCATCAGAAGTGTTCGGCATGATGGCTGCTGAAAATGCGGTGAAGTCGTGAAAAAGCCCGCGATTATATGGAGGGAGGACACGACACGCGGTTTTGACACAGTGGCTCCGGGCGGCGGCGTGGCATCAGGACACGCGTCGCCA
>CAZVMS010000042.1:0-3160 GCA_964628795.1 uncultured Haloferula sp.
TTGATTGATCGTGATGGGGCCGTGGTTGTCACCACCAACGGCAATCGCGATGCCGCTGTCCTTCGCTGACGCACTCACCCGGCGCTTCGGCTTCAACGACTCGATGAGGAGCATGGCCGCCTTCCGGTCCGACGCGCTCAGTTCCAGCCCGCCCTGGTTCTCCTGCATGTCCTTGATGTCCGTCAGCAGATCGACACTGAACGTGGCCTCGTCGCCGTCCACCAGCTTGTGACACGTCCGGCAGAGGAGCAGCAGGTTTCCATACTCGTTGCGCTGCGCCGCCGTCAGCTTGGAATCGAACCTGGGGCCGTTCTTTCGTCGCGCCCGGATGTGGCAGATCTCGCCGACTACGGTTTCTCCGACGATGATCGGTGCGGTGCATTTCGGCATGGCGCACTGGTTCTGCGAGCGGGCGAAGAGGCGTTTGATCGTCTTGTCGGAGTAGCGCATGGCTGCATTCTACCACAGGGGGTCAGCACCCGGCCACGAAACCCATAGCCCTCCCGTTGACATCGGTCAGAGGGTGCCATGAAAGCACTCAAGATTCTGAGCTACGTCGGCAAACTTGCCGGCTTCGTCGCCGCACTGGACGCCATCCCGTTCGTCGAACCGGCCGTCGGGGCGGTCATCTTCGCCGCAGCCTCGATCCTCAAGGACACCGTGAACCGCATCGGCGACCTGGCCGACGACGGCAAGGTGAACCAGAGCTTCAAGGGCTGAACGGGCCAATCCACTCAAAAGCGCCTACCTGCCGGCACCCAGTCCGGCGGGAGGCGCTTCGTTCGATTCGATCACCACGTCCTCGCCTTCTTCCGCATACCGGACGAACCTCCCGTCGAACAACTCGACCCGGAACCAGCGGTCTTCCGGATGCACCGTCACCCGGCGCACGACCGCCCGGATGTTCTCCTTGAGGCGTTCGGTATCCTCCCATTCAATCCCGTCGGTCTTCGCCGCGCCGGCCATCTCCTCGGAGCGCAGCATCACGATCCGCCTCTCGACCTCCGACTTCTCGGCTTCCAGTTCGCGCAGCTTCCGGTCCACCGACTCGCTGAATCCCGTCGCGATGTATTCAACCAGCCGGGGAATCTGCGCCTCGATCTCGTCCATGCGCTTGAGCGCTTCCAATAGCTCCGGGTTCTCGCGCTTGGGTAGCTGGGGCACTTCGGTCGCGGCCCGGCAGCAGGTCAGGAAGGCGTTCAGGAACTCGTCGAAGCGCCAACTGATGTAGGGGGCGGCTCCGGTCGGGGCGGCGGCGTCCACGAGATAGACGTAGTTCTGGGTTCTACCCTTCGTCAGCCGGATCATCTTGTTGCCCGTCATGTCGTTGAACACGATCCCGGCGAGCGGATTGGACTGGCCGCGTCCCCGAAAGCTCGGCCGCTCGCGGCGCATCCGCTGGACGGTGGCGAACAAATCCATCGGCACGATGGCCGGGAAGTAGTCGGGCACCGGATCGAGCAGCACGCGCTTGCCATCCACCATCCGGCCGGGCCGGAACTCACCGATCACCTCCCGCCCGTCCAGGATCTTCTTGATCGTGGAGATGTGCCAGCGTTTCGCACCGCGCAAGGTCGGCACCTTTTCACCATTGAACGTGCGGGCGATCAGGTTCTGCCCGCGACCTTCGGCCGCCATCTCGTAGATCCGGCGGACAACCGCCGCCTTCTCCTTGATGACCTTGAAGGATTTTCGGTCCGCAGTGAGTTCAAGCCAGCTCGGGCAGAGACTCGTGAGCTTTTCCTCCGAAGCCCGCTCGCGTTTGGCCGACCATGCCGCGCTGACCCGGCTCGACTTCATCCGGCTCTCCTCGTTCGCCCGGCTCAGGATCGTCAGGCTGATGATGATGTCGGTGAAATTTCCGTCGTTGATCTTCTCGCGATCATAGACCCGCTGATCGGCCAGCGTCACGATCACGATGCCGGCATTGATGAGGCCGAGGAACATCTGGAGGGCGAACGTGATGTCCGTCCGCGACAGCCGGTCCAGGCTCTCGACGATCAGGTAGGAACCCGGCTCGATGACTCCGGACTCCACACGATCCAAGAACGCCTTCAGCGCCCCCCGGTCCGCGTTCTTGCCACGGAACGCCGATACCCCGAGGTCGCGGTAGTTCTCGACCAAGGGGATGCCGGTCTTCGCGCACCATTCCCGCGCAAGGTCCGTCTGCCGCCGGTAGCTGTCCCCGTGAATCTGGTCCGCCGTGGAGAACCGTAGGTAGGAGTAGGCACTGGGCATGAACTACTTATGCCGCGATCAGCGTTGGTAGTAAAGTCGGAAAATAGAAGGTGAAAATGATTGCCCATCACCGCATAGGTGAGGATTTCGACCCCGGCGAACCGTTCGAGTCGCCGCATGATCCGGCAGAACGCCTCCTTCTCCACATCGCCGAAGAGCATTTCCCCACCAGCCGTGCGGCTCATCACATGGTATCGGTTCGCCCGCCCCTCCGGCCCGAGAATCCGCTTCCGTCCCGACCCAGCTCCCCGCCGAAATCCGCCCGGATACTGCCTCGTCGGCAAACCCGCCTTCTCCGCCTCTTCAAACAACGCTTCCGTATTGACCTTCATTGACTTGCTAAGTCTCTATCAAATTCCGCCAGCGCCGTCAATATACTGTTTGCCTGGCATGTTGTTCTAGACGACACGCTTCGCCTTGGCAGGGTCCGCTTCGACACCATCGTTGGGGAGGATGGTGACTACGGGCGAGGATATGGATTGGGCCGACAGGGTGCTTGCACTGATTAGAATCGCGGCAAGTGTAGAGATTAAGTTAGGGGAGGCGAATGATTTCATATCTGGTTTTGTCGAAGATTTCCAAACTATTAAAAGAACATTGATGAGTCGCGAAGTAATTTGCACCCACAACAGCTTTTCAAAGAAGTTCATTCCATTAATTTTACTCTAATTATTAGGAGTCCAGATCCCCCACGCGCTCCGCCACCGCCGCCACCACCTAGCCCATTAATTCCGGGGTTGCTACTATTTCCCCCACCGCCCAATCCGCCTGCTCCATGAGCACTAAGGCAGCGCTAAACAATAAACTACCGGACTCACCTATTCATTTGGATGAATTTCATAATTCCACTCACCATGGAACTTGTTGCGCTTGATGGTTATTTCGCCGAATTCTTCAGCAGTGATTTTCCGCCCCTTCATGT
>CAZVMS010000043.1:0-10532 GCA_964628795.1 uncultured Haloferula sp.
TCAGGGTGCTGGGCCATTTTTCCCAGTGAAAGGCGCTGCGCACCTCCCGCAAGCCCTCGGCACCCTCTGCAGACCGCCCGCTTCAACTAAAAATTCGAAAATCACCCTGCCCGAATGGCTTTTCGAATAGGGTCTAGACAGTCGATGTCGTCCGGGTTGTCGAATTTCACTTTCATGTCACGCCAGCCGACGCCGATGTGGCAACTCGTACAGCGCGCCTCGTTGGACGGCACGGCCACGCAGAAGTTATTGATCACGTTTTTCTTCCCCAGCTCTTGGCCGCTCGCCGGGTCGAGATGATTCCAAGTCCAGTGGCTGGTATTCATCAAGTCGGTGCGGTGGCGATTAGAATGACAATCCATGCAGGTTGTCGAATTGACATACTCAGCGATCTCGCGGTGGGTCTCTCCGGCTAACAGGGCACCTGGAGCGGCCAGTAGAGCGGTGAAAGCAACCAGGCTGAGGCGAGAGGCGAGGGCAGGACGGAACTTCAGGAGCTTCATGACGGGAGCGGTTTCGTTATGGGTGATCCCGCCGTCTTGTTCGGGCCATCCAGTGGTCCAAGCTACGGAATCGTAGACATCATACCCAATGTACCGAGTCGTGCTGCGCGGATTCCGCGCGAATCACATGCAGATTCAGCGACTTGCCGCTTATTTCTCAGACTGCTGCTTCCTGCGATACTGTGTCGGCGACGTGCCCTTCATCGCGCGGAACACGCGGTTAAACTGCGACACGGACTGAAAGCCCACTTCGAAGCAAATCTCCGTCACGTCCATCTCAGTCCGCTCCAGCAGGAACATCGTATGGCCAACGCGAACGGCACCGATATAACGAGTGAGTTGGTGGCCGGTTTGCTCTGAAAAGACGTGGCTGAGGTGGTCATTACTGATCCCACAGGCACTGGCGACCACGCTGAGGCTGAGCTTGTCGCGATAGTGCTGGTCGATGTAGCTGCAGGCCCGCCGCACCAGAGGTGACAGCGTCCGGTTCTCCAGGATCGACTCAATCCTGAGGCGGCTGGCCAAATACGGCAGCAACAGCTCGATCAGGTGGATGGTCGCGTCATACTCGGCAATCGTCTTGGCGGGCGCATCCGGCGGTCCATCGCTGGGCGACTCGTGCTCATCGCAGGCTGCGACCCTCACTCGCCCGACGAGTATCAGAAGCTTTCGATCGCCACATTCGCCAAGCGTGTTAATGGAAAAACGCCTGTCGGCATGGCAGGTGTATGTCTGGAATCCTCTACGTTTGGCCACCTGATTGCACGCATCGCGGAAGCATGTTTCGCACGCCATGCTCAGCTCGCGACTCAGGGCGAGATCGCGACACTCTGCGCTCCGGATCCTTCCGGCAATCGTTCTCCATGTGTCGCCGTCCTGATGAACCAAATCGAGATCCATCCGAGTCGATTTCCAGAACGCTTCCGCAAAACTGTGAAAAAAACCGATTCCTTGGGCGAGATGGAGGCATCCCCAGCTCTCATGATCCATTTCGGAAATCACCCCTTTAGTCCACCAAGCGTTCCGGGAGGCTGACAAGTGCAAAGCTCCGGGAATTCCCTTCCCCTTCACAGGAAACAAAGTTTTCTCGCGCAGGAGCGCTTCAATGAGACAAAAGGTTGCTCTTCGTTCCATCGCCACCCCTCCGGAAGCCCCCGGTGCGGCGTGACGTCGAACCCGTTCCCGGGGTTCATGCGGAGGGAAGGCCGTCCACTTTCGGTTTCGTCCGGGCCTGCATTTTCCTGACGGTGAGGATGAGACAAGCCCGATTGACCCCAGCCGCTCTCGCCTCATTCCTAGACTTCGCCACCATCGGATTGGGGCCAGCGGCGGACAGGCCGTTGACCACCCACGACACCCTCTCGTTCAAAAAAGAAGTGGCCTATCAGAGAAGTTCTCACAAGCGCTCTAGGCCCTGGAGGCTTTGAAGCAGAAAACGATTGCGCCTTTTCCAATCTACGGCATAGAGAACAGCGACTAAATTCAGCCAAAAATCCTGAAGTCTCATGAAGAGCGGCACCATTCTAATTTCCTACGGCCTGTTCCTGATCCTCGCTGGCTTGGCGGGTTTTCTTTCTAATCCGGAAAAAGCGAAAACTGCCCTGATGTCAGGCGGAACCTTCGGACTGATCCAAATCGTCGTCGGCACCATCGCCGTCAAGGGATGGAAACCGGCTCGCAAGATCGGGATCGGCGTCTGCGGCTTCCTCGCACTCACTTTCACCTGGCGCTCAATCGTCAGCTGGATGGCGGTGGCTGGTGGCAGTAGCGAAAAGCTCTTCGCCGCCTCACTGATTTCAGCGATGCTCGCGGCAAGCATCGTGGCTATCATTCTACTCATCAAACGGAAGCCCAGCGCCGCCTAACTTTTGCGCTGAAAGGATGCGACTGCTTGTCTGGCGGTTTGGTGTGGTTTGCCCAACGAAGCGCTGAGGCTGTGGACTGATGGAGACCATCAAATCGCCTCTTAGAAGAGTCCTCTGATCCGTCCTCTGTCATCGAGGTCGATCCGGTTTGCTGCAGGTTCCCTAGGCAGCCCGGGCATGGTCATGACATTGCCGGAGATGACGATAAGAAACTCAGCTCCGGCGGCGAGTCGGACCTCGCGCACTTTCAGAACATGACCGCTGGGGGCTCCGAGAAGCTTGGGATCAGTCGAGAAGGAGAACGGGGTCTTGGCGATGCAGACGGGATAGTGCCCATAACCACTGTCCTGGAACTTTCGAATCTCAGCCCGGATGGCGGTGTCTGCGACCACTTCGCGGGCATGGTAGATCTTGGTGGCAACCGCTTCGATCTTCTTCCAAAGTGATAACTCCTCGGGGTAGCAAAATTGGAGATTCGGTCGACGCGTCTCAAGCACCTGAAGCAGCGCCCGTGCAAGGTCTTCCGCCCCCGCCCCACCACGCGCCCAGTGATCGGCGATGCAGACGTCGATCTGGTGGTGACTGAGTTGTTCCACCAGTAGCTGGAGCTCCTCGTCGCTGTCTTGCGGGAAACGATTGATGGCAACGACGCAAGGGAGACCAAACTGCTCACGGACGTTGCAGATGTGTCGCTCCAGATTGGCTAAACCCTTGGTCAGCGCTTCAGGGTTTTCACAGGAGAGCTCATCCATGCGGGCTCCCCCGTGGAATTTCAGTGCCCGTAGCGTGGCGACGATCACGGACGCATCCGGGCGCAAGCCGGACTTTCGGCACTTGATATCGATGAACTTTTCCGCGCCCAGGTCAGCACCGAAACCGGCTTCAGTGACAACGATGTCGCTGAGCTTGAGGGCTGCTTGAGTCGCGATGACCGAGTTGCAGCCGTGAGCAATGTTGGCGAAAGGACCGCCATGAATGATGGCAGGATTCCCCTCCAGTGTTTGGACGAGATTGGGCTGAAAGGCGTCCTTTAGAAGAACCGTCATGGCCCCGTCCGCTTTGAGATCTCTCGCGGTGACCGAACGTCCATCACGGGCGTAGCCGACGACGATGTTGCCGAGCCTTTCTTTCAGTTCATGCAGCGAAGTCGCCAGGCAGAAGATCGCCATGACCTCGCTGGCGACCGTGATTTCGAAGCCGTCCGTTCTTGGAAATCCATTGGCGACGCCACCAAGGCCCACCATGGTCTGGCGCAGGGCGCGGTCGTTCATATCGACGACCCGTTTCCAAGTGATGCGTCGCTGGTCAAGCTCCAGCGAGTTGCCGTGGTGGATATGGTTGTCGATGAGAGCAGCCAGCAAGTTATGCGCCAGTCCGATCGCGTGGAAGTCGCCGGTGAAGTGGAGGTTGATGTCTTCCATCGGCACGACCTGAGCATACCCCCCACCGGCTGCGCCACCCTTCAAGCCAAAGCATGGCCCAAGCGACGGTTCACGCAGGCAAACGATGGCCTTCTTCCCAAGCCGGTTCAGCGCATCGGTGAGACCGACTGAGGTGGTCGTTTTTCCTTCTCCCGCAGGCGTTGGAGAAATCGCCGTCACAAGCACCAACTTACCGTTGGGGCGCTCAGCGAGGGAGTTCAGGTAGTCCAAGTGGATCTTGGCCTTGTAGTGACCATAGGGCTCCAGATGCTCCTCGGGAATCCCTAAAGCGCGCTTCGCCAAGGGGATGATTCGCTCCATCACCGTCCGTTGGGCAATTTCGATATCAGACATGGGATCAGTCTACAGGGAGGAGCGATGATGGAGAAGTCGCTTCCCGTCTCCTATCCTATCAATCTCTGTGCAAGGTTCACCTTCATCGGCGCTCTCCCTCAAGGGATAGAGGCTCAACCAGGAAAGCATATGCGTGTTATAACTCAGCGATAGATCCCCGCTTGAGATGGATCAACGTTTGGGGGTTTAGGAAGCGATGCTGCCCTTGGGGTAGGGGGATGAAATACGAAACCCATTTTGCTCGAGGAAGCAAAGATGCTCAGGATGATTTCGACTGGAAGAACCCAATGGTCGCGGCGAGTCCTTCGGCGAGAGAATGGCGTGGCTGCCAACCGGCATCGGTGAGTCGCTTGACCTCGGCGCGCGAGTGACGGACGTCGCCGGCACGTGGCGGGGTGTGCTCGATCTTGGAAGACGAGCGGGTCTGAGTGATGACTTCGGCGGCGAGCTCGTTGATGGTGATTTGGCCGCCGTATCCTGCATTGAAGGTGCCTGATACACCGCTCGTCTCCGCAGCGAAAGTGAGTGCGCCAACGATGTCCTTGACATAGATAAAGTCGCGAGTCTGCCCGCCATCTCCGTGAATGGTGATGGTTTCGCCTTTGATCGCTTTTTCAATGAAAATGGGGACGGCGGCAGCGTAGGCGCCCTTGGGGTCTTGGCGTGGTCCGAAGACGTTGAAGAAACGGATCGCAGCCGTATCAATCCGTCCCTCGCGCTGAAAGAGATCGAGATAGTATTCTCCATCGAGCTTGGTGATCGCGTAAGGACTCTTCGGTTCAGGAAGCATCGATTCGCGCTTCGGAACCTCGGGATTGTCGCCGTAGATCGCGGCGGAGGAGGCAAAGACGAGCTTGCGCGCATTTGCCGCAGATGCCTCCTCAAGAACGTTAAGGAGGCCATGGACGTTAATGTCGACGCATTCGGCAGGCTTCTCCATCGATTCGGGAACGCTGACCAGCGCCGCGAGATGGAAAATCAGATCAACGCCTTCGACCGCGCGACGAACCGCATCGCGATCCGTGACGGAGCCTTCGATGAAGCTGCAGTTCAGCCCGGCGAGATTGTGACGGTAGCCGGTCCGGAGGTTGTCGAGGACGCGGATGTCATCGGCCTTGCCCTGGTAGTGTTCGACGATGTGGGAGCCGATGAAGCCTGAACCGCCTGTGATGAGGATTTTCATGGTCGAAAGAATGCTGCCACGGATCGACGAAGTCGTCCCAAGCACAGATAAACGTCTTGCAAGTGATGCCTACGCTATGATGCTCGAAAAATAGGTCAAGCAACAATTAGCTCGTGATAATGCCGCTCTGGACGATCTTCGGCTTCGAGTCTACCGGCCAAGCAAGTAATCTGGATCCAGCCCTAGACGAGTGCTGGCCTGCGTGGATGGAGAGGATGCCAGATGCAGCCGGTCGACACAAGAACCCAGTAGATGAAGGATTTTCCTGCCTCCCGGGGGCAGACGAAAGCCCGCGTCGAGGCCAAGCTGCTTTCTAACAAGAGGTGGCAGGAGGCTTACTGAAGCGCGAATCATGAGCTCATTCGCCGGCCTCAAGGGTAGCGGGAAAAGCGGAAGCCTCCGCATGATGCTCAGGAACTCGAAGATAATCTCAGAACGCTCCAAATGTGGCAGCATGCCTTCGAAAAGGGCGGTCATGTCCCTTTCCGATGACGGCGGATCCATTGCTCCATAAAGCAGCGCGGCCGGCACTCCCTCCGCGACAAAGCGATCCCGTTCCTCGGGCACCAGTGGACAAACGAATTGATGATACGCTTCCATGAAGCCGAACAAGGCTGTGGCATGGACCCAGCGGAGCAACTCCGGATCGTCCGCGCGATAGGCCACGCCATCGGGCGTCTTTCCCGCGATCCGGGCGTGCATTCTCCCAATTCCGAAAATCATTTTCTCAGAAATACTACGAGCACCGTAGACCGTGACCATCGCCGCCATCCCGGTCCGCCGCATGCGCCGCAAGGGATCATCACGAAAGGTCGTGTGTTCCCAAACTCCCGAGCGAACCCGGGGCTCGGCCAACTCCATGAGCACCGCGGTGATCCCGCCAATGTAGAGCGATAACGGATTCCGGAAAGCTCGCCACGAAACGGAATCCGCCGCTGCGAGCGCGGGCTCTCCCACGGGTTGACTGAAGTCGACCACCGGCGCGCCCTCACCGCCAATCAACTGCTCCCGCAGATAGGCATCGAGACGGGCAACTAATAATGGCGGGATCATCGGCAAAAAAGACTGCAATCGACGCTGGAGTGGCCAAAGCATCGACGCACCGCACGAGCCAAGCTCGCTCAGTTTGCTTCGTAGGAAGGTGCATCATAGACGGTCCGCAAGCGCTCGTATTCTGCGGTTAGAGCCCGCCGGATTTCGGCATACTCCGGATGATCATGGATGCTGGTCATCTCGTTGGGATCCTTCTCCAAATCAAACATCTGCCATTCGTCGGTTCCGGGGAGATAGAACAGCTTGTGATTCCGCGTTCGCACGCCGAAATGCTGTGGCACGTTGTGCTCACCCTTTTCGTAGTAGGCGTAGTAAATCGACTTCCGCCAATTCTCAGCCTTCCCCTCCAGCACCGGCACGATCGATCTTCCCTGCACTTCAGCCGGAGCCTTGAGTCCCGCCGCCTCCATGAAGGTCGGAGCATAGTCGATGTTCTGGATCATTTCCATCGGACGGGAACCGGGTTTCACCTTACCCGGCCAGCGGATCAGGAAAGGCATCTTGAATGACTCTTCAAACATCCATCGCTTGTCATACCACCCATGCTCGCCGAGGAAGAATCCCTGATCCGATGAATAGATAACGATCGTGTTCTCGACCAGATCGTGATCTTCGAGATACTGGAGCATTCGGCCCACGCTCTCATCCACCGCTTTCACCGTCGCGAGATAGTTCTTCATGTAGCGCTGGTATTTCCAACGCACGACATCATTCTCACTCATCCCTCCAGCCTTGTAGGCCTCGATGAATGCGCGATTCAGCGGAGCAAAGTGCGCATCCCACCCTTTTTTCTGGGCTGGTGTCATCCGATCTTACTCCGGAGTGCCGTAGCGGTCAGGCTCGAGCACCACTCCCATCCTCTCGTCCTTCCGCACCTTGGCGTCATAGGCCCAGTCGAAGTGTCGATCGATCCCCATCTCATTTTTCGACAGTGTTTTACTACGGTTAGCGTAGTCGTCGAACAAGGTCTCCGGCTCAGGGATCTCCACGCCGTCAAACGCATCGAGATGACGCAACGCCGGAGCGAAGGTCCGGTGCGGTGCCTTGTGCTGACACATCAGGAAGAAGGGTTTGTCCTTCTCCCGACCATCCAGCCAGGCAATCGCCTTGTCGGTCGTGATATCAGTGGCATACCCCGGAAAGCGCTTGAGGGAGCCATCCATCTGAATGAAATCCGGATTATAGTATGAACCCTGCCCCGGCAGGATCTCCCAGTAGTCAAATCCGACCGGATCGCTTTCCAGGTGCCACTTGCCGATCACTGCCGTCGCGTAGCCCGCTTTTTGAAGAGCCTTGGAAATGGTCCACTGGCTCGAATCAAAACCACCCTTCAACCCATTGCGAAGGAAGCCGTTTTTGTGGCTATGCTTCCCCGTCTGAATGCACGCGCGTGACGGCCCACAGATGGAGTTCGCGCAGAAGGAATTCGGAAACACCGCCCCTTCTTTGGCCAGCCGGTCGATGTTCGGTGTGGGAGCAATCTCGGACAGAGGGCCGCCGTAGGCAGAAATCGCTTTCAGCGCATGGTCATCGGAGAAAAGGAACAGGATATTCGGGCGATCAGCAGAGAAGACGCTACCCGCCATGGAAATCACCGCGGCAAAAGGAGCGAGCTTGGATACGTGTTGTAAAAACATAGAGAGGTTTCAGCGTTTCGGGTTTGAGGATTTCTTCTTGGGCTTCTTGGGCTTGTCGATCTTGATTTTCACATCTTTGCGCTGCGCTGGATCAGGGAGATCTGGCCAGAGAAGGATCTTGGTCCGGAAAAAATCAGCGGGAGCCGACGCTTATTCCGTGGTGTCGCCGCAGTCTCCTTGGGGCTTGAAACTTGAGGAGAAGACCCTAAAAAAAAGCCGGGCCCGCTTTCGCGGGTCCGGCTTGGGAATGGCTTGAGACAATCTTATTTGTCCTCGTCTTCGTCGGCGGATGGGCTCCACTCCTCGGCCGCTGCGGTGGCGAGGTTGAAGGCCTGCTCGAGGCCGACCATTTCGGACGACGGCTTGAGGCTTTCGAAGCTGGCGCTCTCCTTCTTGAGATCCGCCTCGCTGTAGTTGACGGCCTTGATCGAAAGTCCGATGCGACGCTCGACCTTGTCGACCTTGATCACACGGGCTTCGATTTCGTCGTTCACCTTGATGACGTCCTTGACCTTCTCCACGTGCTCTTCGCTGAGTTGCGAGATGTGGATGAGGCCATCGATGTCGCCGTCGAGGCTGACGAATGCGCCGAACGAAGCAATCTTCGCCACGGTGCCCTTGACCAGGTCGCCGACCTTGAAGCGCTCGTCGATGAGGCTCCATGGATCGTCTTCAAGCTGCTTGCAGCCGAGGGAGACACGCTGGTTGGCCTTGTCGATGGAGATAACGATCGCTTCCACTTCGTCGCCCTTCTTGAGGACTTCGGACGGGTGGTTGATCTTGCGCGTCCAGGACATGTCGGAAACGTGCACCATGCCGTCGATGCCTTCTTCGAGTTCGACGAAGGCACCGTAGGCGGTGAGGTTGCGGACAGGACCCTTGATGGTCGCACCGATCGGGTAGCGGGATTCGATTTCGTCCCATGGATTCGGTTCGAGCTGGCGAACGCCGAGGGAGATCTTCTGCTCCTCGATGCTGATGCCGAGCACGACCGCGACGATTTCCTGGTCGAGCTCGAGCACGTCGCTCGGGCGCGTGATGCGCTTGACCCAGGAAAGCTCGGAGACGTGGACGAGACCTTCGACACCCTTCTCGATTTCGACGAATGCGCCGTAGGGAAGGAGTTTGGTGATCTTGCCTTTGACGTTGGTGCCGATGGCGAACTTGCGTTCGATGTCTTCCCATGGGTTCTCGGTCATCTGCTTGAGGCCGAGCGAAACACGCTCTTTCTCGCGATCGACGTCGAGGATGATGACATCCACGGACTGACCGATGATGAGCATTTCCGATGGGTGGTTGATGCGGCCCCACGACATGTCGGTGACGTGAAGGAGTCCGTCCATGCCCTGGAGATCGACGAAGGCACCGAAGTCGGTGATGTTCTTGATCGCTCCGGTGACGCGGTCGCCGACCTTGACGGTCTGAAGGAAGCGCTGGCGCTGTTCGGCGCGCTCGGCTTCGATGACTTCGCGGCGGGAAAGAACGATGTTCTTGCGCTCGTCGTTGACCTTGACGATTTTGAATTCGTAGACGTTGCCGACGTATTCGGTGAGATCCTTTGGTGGGATGATGTCGACCTGGGATCCGGGAAGGAAAGCTTCGACGCCGACGTTGACGGTGAGTCCGCCCTTGACGACTGCCTTGACCTTGCCGCGAACGAGCCCGCCGTCTTCGTAGACTTTGACGATCTTGTCCCAGTTCTGCTTGTAGGCGGCCTTTTCCTTGGAAAGGACGACCATGCCTTCATCGTTTTCGAGTTTTTCGAGGAGGACTTCGACTTCGTCGCCCACTTCGATTTCCTCGTCTTCGAATTCAGAGGAAGGGATCGTGCCCTCGGACTTGTAGCCAATGTCGACAAGGATCACTTGGGGACGAATCTCAATGATCGTGCCCTGGACGATGCTGCCCTCTTTGAACTCGCGGAACTTTGAATCAATGAGATCGTTGAGTTCCTGATTGGTATTCTCAAGCACTGCGGTGCTCATACTGGTTAATGGTTAGGTTGGTTTGGTTGATCGCTCGTCCTTCCGATGTGCCCCGATTTTTCGACTGCTGCGCTACGGGGCTCCGACACGCGCATCAGCTTTAGGAAAGAGAAACGGGCGGCGAAACTAGGGGCAGGGGACGGGATGGCAAGACCAAAGCGCTTGATTTCTAAAGGTATGCGGCCCAAGTCGGAGCGAGGGGAGACTTTTGGGCACCCGAGGTCGCGAAAGAGGGATTTTGGCCCTCGAGCGGGGTCTTGCAGTCCCCGAGGGGCGGGTTTGTCGGGAGCATGGGGGGGTGGATGGGCTGTCTTTTCATTCTCCGCCACTCAAATTCCACGGTAACAGGGCCTAAATTGGTAAGGGTGAACGTCGTCGTTTGAGAAAAGCCACCGAAGCGGGTTATTCAAGGAAAAGCAAAATATGCGTGGCCCTTCAATGCAATTGCATAGAGACCAATCCTCCTTGGCTCTAGGTGTATACGAGTGCGAGAGGCTCGCGCCTGTCGCCAATCTTAAAGTCAAACCCCTG
>CAZVMS010000044.1:0-4873 GCA_964628795.1 uncultured Haloferula sp.
CATGGCGACGCGTGTCCTGATGCCACGCCGCCGCCCGGAGCCACTGTGTCAAAACCGCGTGTCGTGTCCTCCCTCCATATAATCGCGGGCTTTTTCACGACTTCACCGCATTTTCAGCAGCCATCATGCCGAACACTTCTGTGCGCGGAGTAGTATTCGCGGTGATTGGTGAGGCCGTGCATGGGGAAAATCTGAAATGCTGAAACTTTGGAGTATGGGGTGGGACAGCGGTGGGGGGCGGCTTTTTTTTAGGAAGAGGATTTCGAATCCCAGATGGCTTTCCAGGATTCGTATTCGGAGGGGCGCACCCGGTAGCGGGCGAAGTTGCCTTCATGGATGCTGGAGAGGGATTCCTCGGCGGCCGCGACAAAGCGTTTGCGGTCGGCGGCGATGACGGATTCCTCTGCCCACTGGCGCAGGCGGGCGACGGCGGTGCGGCGGTCACAGCGTGAGCGGA
This sequence comes from uncultured Haloferula sp., assembly GCA_964628795.1. Classification (GTDB taxonomy): domain Bacteria; phylum Verrucomicrobiota; class Verrucomicrobiia; order Verrucomicrobiales; family Akkermansiaceae; genus Haloferula. The sequence goes on from CAZVMS010000044.1 coordinate 458, forward strand.
TGATTTCGGCGACTTGTTCGGTGAGGGCCTGGCGGTACTGGATGCGGAAGGAATCGGGCTCTCCAACCGCGCCGCGGATGACGGTGTAGCGCTGGGCGGAACGCTCGTAGGCCTGGACGAAAACCTCGCTCATGATGCGGGTGTCATTGAGTTCGCAGATGGCGAGCATGCCGTCGGTGTAGTCGGACTCGGAGACATCGACGAAGGAGAGTGGCGCGAGATTGCGCTGGAAGAGCGGGAGGTTGGCGGACAGGCGGGAGACTCGCTTGTTGCCATCGATGAAGGGTTGGAGATAGGGCAGGTGAACCATTGCGAAGAAGGCCTGCTCGAAGGGGTTTTGGATATCCGCTGCTTTGGCGAGGATGAGGTCGAAGAGGGCTTCGATCAGCGCCGGGATGGCGGGTGGAAGGTAGGAGGATTTACCAATGCCGACCGGGTCGGTGCGCAGTGCGCCTTCCGCCGAGGGATCGCGGAGGAGATCGGCGGTGAGCAGGGCGTGGAGATTGAGAATGGTGCGGCGATCGAAGGCGGCTTGGGACGAGGATTCTAACAAGAACTCGATGGCGGCTTTGTGATTGAGGATCATCACCGCTTCGTTGGAAAGCTGTGAGTCGTTGTCGCGGCCAGCTTGGAAGAGCTGTTCGGTTTCCAGCAGGGAGTAGGTGTTGCCTTCGAGACGACTGGAGTTCCAAGAGAGATCGATGAGGAGGCGTTGGCAGATGTGGCGGGCGTAGGTTCCTGCGGGTTCGTCGGCCATGCCGGTCTGGCTGCCGATTTCCATGAGTTGGCGACGGACGGTGTCGGTGAGGTAGTGGGTTTGATTGGGGTGGTAGGCGTCGAGAAACTCGCGCTGGTAGCCGACGGGGGGGCGCTGGGATGCGGGGCGACGGAGCTGGAGGCGGATGGCTTCGGCTTCAGCGGTGAGGGGCTGTGGTCGCTCGGGCTTGGGGGTGGGAGTGGAGGAGGGCTTGTCCGTTCCGATGCCAAGGCGTGCCCGGCCTGCGGGGGTAAGGAGGTAGATCGTGGAGCGGGTTTCACCGAGGCGTTCGATCCAACCGGCTTCGAGGAGTCGGTTGAGGCGATTGAGCGCGGTTCGGCGGGGGATCGCGGGCTGGAACGCTGTTTCGTATTCCGCCGCGACCAGTTCCGGCTTTTGGCCGAAGGGGAGGAGCCAGTCATTGTTGACGGGGCGTTTCATGGCGAGAAAGTGGCGAGAAAACAGCGAGATGGCAAGAAGATGGCGAGATTGAGTGGATCAGGGCTCGAAGGATGAACAGCTCGGGATTTCGGTGAGGGTGATTATTGGTCGAAGTTTCCGAAGACGGCGAAGAGGCGGATGGAGGGGCGGTCTTCAGTCTCCATGGTTTCGAGGATCCAGGATTTGTAGTCGTCGTGTTTTTTCTGAATCACTCGGCGTTCTTCCTCTTTTTTTCTGAGGCGGTGTTCGCGGGTGGAGGCGAGGCCCTTTTCGATGGATTCGGAGAAATCCATTTCGAGCTGAGTGGTGCGGGTGTCGAGGAAGGCGCTGAGCAAATCGAGCTGGCGCTGGAGCTCGGGCTGGGTGTCCGAGCGGAACTTGTCGCGGGCTTCTGAGAGATGGATGCTGAGGCATTCGACGGCCTCGGGGAAGAGGGCCTCGACGGCGGCGAAGTCGATCTCCGGAGTGGGGTTGGGATGGTTTTCCGCGAAGCGGGTAAGCTGGATGGTCTGTTCGAGGTCGAGGGTCTCGGAAAGGGTGCCGCCGACGAAGCGAATGCCATACCAGCGTTGGATGAGCGGGTGACCTTTGCGGTTCGGGATGATGCCGGTGCCGAGGACGATGCGTTCGCCGGGGGCGAGGTGGCGGAGGTGGATGCAGGTGGCTTGATTGCGGCCGAACTTGCTGAGGAGCTTGTCCTGCATCCAGCGGAGGGCGGGGTGGAGTTCCCAGAGGAGGTGGAGGCGGGGCCAGAGTCCTTCCTCGGAGCGGCAGCGGATGATTTCGCGGTTGAGTGCCTTGCGATCGGTGGTGAGGGAGAGGTGGCCGGATTCGTTGGCGAGGATTTCCTGAGGGTGTTTCTTCAGGCGGCGGCGGAGGTCGTCGGGTTGGGAGATGTCGATCTGCTGGGAGGCTTCGTCGGCGCTGATCTGAAGAGGGAATTTCTCCGAGCGCAAGGCTTCGAAGCCTTCCTTGGCCCAGTGGAAGTCGGATTTGTAGAGAGAGGGAGGCTTGGAGGTGGTGGGCTCGGCGGGAGTGGTCGCTTGTTCCGGTGCCGGGTTGGGCAGGGCGTTGAGGAAGGCATTGAACCAGTCATCGCTGGCAGAGCTGGCGGCGAAGGTTTTCTCCAGAGCTTCTTCGGGAGGGGCCTCGGATTCAATCGCGGCGGCGACCGCGATTTCCTCATCCTCGACGGTATGGAGACCGGTGAATTCGGAGGGGTCGCCAATGTTCTTCTGCACCTCGGTGTCTTTCTCGATGAGGAGCTCGAGGATGCGCTGGTCCCCACGGATCTTCTCGTGGGTGCTCTCGGTGAGGAGGTAGTAGATCTCCGGCTGGAGGTTCTGGCCGTAGCGGTCGACCCGGCCATTGCGCTGCTGGAAGGTGAGCAGCGACCAGGGGATGTCGAAGTGGATGAGGCGGTGCGACTGGTGGTGGAGGTTGATGCCTTCCGAGGCGACGTCCGAGGCGATGAGAAGTCGCAGTGGGCTGTCTGCCGAGCCGAAGGCTTCGACGACGCGCTGCTGCTCGATGTCGCCGAGTCCGCCATGGAGGATTTCCACTTGATTGGGCTTGAGCTTGAGGGCTGCAGGCAGGTGATCCTGGAGGAACTTGAGGGTGTCGATGCGTTCGGTGAAGATGACGATGCGGTCGTTTTCTTCGCCGGGGCTCCAGCCGATCGACTGGGGGGAACGTGGGGAGAGCAGTGAGAGGAGGTTCTGGTAATTCGAGAACTGATCCGGGGTGATGTCGGCGAGGGTGTCGAGCAGGGCGGTCAGCTCGCGGATGTCGGCCTCGGCCTCCGGGGATTCCTTCTTGGTGAGGCGCTTGATCCTTTCCTGAACGGTGGAAATGCAGGCGGCGGGGCTGGAGAAGAGGGCTTTCTCAAGCAGGGTGCGGAAGAGGATTTTCCCGCCGGAGCGGGTGGCATCCATGGAGGCGAAGCGCATTTCGGAAAGGTGCTGATAGGCGGCTTCTTCCGGGGCGGAGGCGGGGGCCTTGGGAGTGAGGACGATGCGCTCGGGGAAGTTCCCGGCGATCTGGTCTTTGACATCCTTTTTGAAGCGGCGGATGAAGAGGCCGTCGATGTCCTCGGGGCCGTAGTTCTTGGGGTTCTTGATGGCCGTGGGGTTGAGCATGTTCATGAGGCTGGCGAAGGATTCGCGTTTGCCGTCATGGGGTGTGGCCGAAAGGAGGACGAGGGAGTCGGAGCGGGAGGCGAGGAGCTTGGCGGTGCGGGATCGGAGCGAGTTCTCGCCCTGGCTGGATCCGCGCTCGGCGACGTTGTGCGCTTCATCGATGACGATGATGTCCCACCAGGCGCTCTCGAGGTGGGTGCGGTATTCGCCGTCCTGTTTGAGGGTATCGATCGAGATGATCGTTTTGTCGTAGTAGTGGAAGGGGTTGTGGTTCGTCGGGATGTGTCGTCGCACGCGCTGGAGGCCGGTGGAGTCGAGGCGGGTGAGGGGGAGGGAGAAGCGGGACCAGAGTTCCTTTTGAAACTGAGTGAGCATGGCCTTGACGGTGACGACGAGGATGCGTCGGCCGCGGCCGCGTTTGATGAGCTCGGAGAGGAGGATGCCGCACTCGATGGTTTTGCCGAGGCCAACGGTATCGGCGATGAGGATGCGCTGTCGTGGCTGGCGGAGAGCCAGGGTGGTGGGCTCGAGCTGGAACGGGAGGACGTCCATGGCTCCCCGATGGCCGAGATGGAGGGCACGGGATTCCGGGGTGGAGGCGCGGATCTGGGATTCCAGAACGAGGCGGGAGAGTGAGTAGAACTGGCTTTCGTCGGCGACGGCCTTGGTTTCGCGAGGATCGATGACGGTGATTTCGCCGTTTTCGCGCTCGATGGAGTCGATAAAGCGGGCTTCTTTTCCCTCTACGAGAGGAGAAACACCCACGACGCCCAGGACGGAGGCGCCGGAAGACGTCCTGTCGATCTGACGGATCAGCCACTCTTCGTCACGAATGGCAACGCGGGTGCCGGGAGCGAGGGTGGATTGGGGTAAATTCAGAAGCGCCATGCTGTGGTGAAGTCAGACAGTTAGAGATTTTTGGTAAAGTGGATTCCGTCGCAAGCTAGACCCTATTCGAAAAGCCATTCGGGCAGGGTGATTTTCGAATTTTTAGTTGAAGCGGGCGGTCTGCAGAGGGTGCCGAGGGCTTGCGGGAGGTGCGCAGCGCCTTTCACTGGGAAAAATGGCCCAGCACCCTGA
>CAZVMS010000045.1:0-11958 GCA_964628795.1 uncultured Haloferula sp.
GTTTTTTGGCGGACAGAGGTGAAATGCGAGGGTCGCCCACGGGAAGACTGGTCGCGTAAAAGGCTGCGCCTCACGCGATTGTTTTTTAAAAGGTAGGTGAGAAACCATTTTGCGAGCAGTCCACGGCGCGCAGCCACGTGACCGAAGGTTTTACGTGGCCGGAGCGGGTGCGCGCGGCGGTGCAATCGGCTGCAGCCCGGCGGGGGCTGGCGCTGACGACGAAGCGCTGCTACGGGGCATGGGCGGCGCGTTATGCGAAGTTCGGGGACGATGAGCGGGCGCTGATGAGAGAGGCAACGGCGAGCCTTTTTCTTGAATCGGTGGTGAAGGATGGGGACTGCGCTTTTTGATTCGCAGGCTCCGCCCGCCTGCTCACCCCTGCGGGGCACGTCACTTCGTTCCTGTCCAAAAGGCCTACAAGCCTTCGGCCTTTTTCGACACAGAAGCAGGCACTCAATGCCTTGGCGTTCTTTTTTAAGTATGTCTGTGAGGTGGAGGACCCGGTGTTCAACGTGAAACTGCGCAAGACGGGGACGCGGGTTCCGGTGGTGCTGGCGAAGGGAGAGACGCAGCGGATTTTCGAGAAGCTTGAGGAGCCGGGGCCATCGGGCGGGCGCTATGGCTTGCCGGCGCGGCTCCAATATGGGGCGGGACTGCGGCGTTCGGAGCTGGTGCGGTTGCGGATCAAGGACGTGGATCTGGAACGAGGGACGCTGACGATCCACCAAGGCAAGGGTGATAAGGATGATCCTCTTCTCCGAAGACGATCCGCAGTCAGGAGGAATGCTCCTCCGCATTCCTTGAATGGTAGGCGCGATCGCGCCAGGGCGGTGGATGACGATGCTTCCCAAGAGCCTGCTTGGGGCGATCAAGGCGCAAGTGGAGAAGGCGCGGAAGGTCTGGGAGAGCGATCGGGCGGCGGGGCTGGCCGGGGTGCACATCCGGGGGGCGCTGGGGAGAACCATGCAACGCGCGGCGGAAAGACTTACATGTGGCGATGGGAGTCAGTGGTCTGGGGGTGGTGAGTCCGCTGGATCAGATGCCGGGTTTGACTTCGGCATGCTTGGGCGTTCGACAGGGCGGGAACGCGCTTGCTCCGATGTCTTTCTGACTTTTGAATCCTGCCCGTTTTTTTCTTGGGGGGAAGGCGCGGGGTTGCGGTTGTCATGAGGGGGATCTGCGGCTAGGCATGACTTGTTTTATGCCGAAACCGGGAGCGACTGTCGAAGCGAGCCAGCGGGCGGAGCCAGAAAAGGTCTTGCTCGGCGGGCGGCTTGCGGGGCTTTCGCTACCGCGGCAGGTTGCGGTGCTGGCGGTGTGGCCGCTGCTTGAGCAGGTGCTTGCTTTTTGTGTGGGCATGACCGATCTGCTGATCGCAGGGCGGATGGCGGAAGGGACCGCGCGGGTGGCGGTTCTGGATGCGATGGGTCTGGGGGGCTATGTGGCATGGTTTTTCAACATCCTGCAGGCGGCCGTGGCGACCGGGGTGATGGCACTGGTGTCGCGGGCTACCGGTGCGGGTGATCAGACGCTGGCAAGGCGCGGACTTGGGCAGGGAGTGTGGCTTGGAATGGTGGCGGGTTTGATTTCGTTCCTGGTCCTGCAGGCTGGTGCCCATTTGCTGATCGGGTGGATCGGGCTGAGTGAAGCGGCTTCGGCGGAGGCGGCTCGCTATCTGCGGGTGTTCGCTCTTTCTGGGCCCTTCAGTGGGGTGCTTTTCGCGATCAATGCGGCGCTGCGTGGCTCGGGCGACACGCGGACGCCGTTTGTCGGGATGGTGGTGGTGAATGGAGTGAACATGGGGATGAGTTGGGTGCTGGTTTTCGCTTCGGCTCCATGGGGTGGTCGTGGGGTGGAGGGCATCGCGCTTGGCACGGTGCTCGGCTGGATTGCCGGGCTGGCGGTGGTCGTGGCGATGCTGGGGAAAGGGGGTGATGGTCTCGCTTGGACGCGGGCGAGTTTAAGGTTTTGCCGGGAGACGATGGTCCGAATCCTGCGAGTGGGCGCGCCTCAGTCGCTTGAGATTGCCGGCATGTGGGGGATTCATGCTTACGGGATTCGGGTGATTTCGCGTCTGCCGGTGGAAGGGGCTCTCGGGGCGCACATTTTGGCGATCCGGGTGGAATCGATGTCGTTTTTGCCGGGGTTTGCGATTGCCACGGCGGCGGCGGCGCTGGCCGGTCAGTATCTTGGGGCGGGTTCTCGCGAGACGGCGGTGCGGGCGGTGCGGCTCTGTTGGAAGGTGGCGGTGATGATCATGGGGTCGATGGGGTTGCTGTTTGCCTTTGGCGGGAAGCAGTTGGTGAGCGTGATCGCACCGGATAGCGCGATGCATGTGGAGCTCGCTGCGCCTTTGCTGGTGGTCTGCGCGCTGAGTCAGCCGTTTTTCGCGACTTGCATCGTGCTCAAGACCTCGATGCGAGGTGCGGGTGCCACGCCGCTGGTGATCCGCTATGCCTTTGGCAGCATGATCTTCTTCCGGATCGGGTTGCTGGCGGCCTTCTCCCACTTCGGTGAGATCACCTTGGTGTGGGTCTGGATCATCCTGTCGCTTGATATCGTGACGCAGGCCTTCATTTTCAGCCGCTTGCATTTCGGCGGGAAATGGCTGGATGCGAAGGTTTGAGCCTCCCGAAAGGCCATGGATCAGGAAGAAGCAGAGCTGGGCTTGATCGAGATGGACTCAGTCATCGTCGTCGTCGTCGTCCCGTCCGCGGTGTTCCTTGCTGCCCCCGTGCTCGTTTTCGCCCAGATTGACGGTTGAGCCAAGGAGAGGGATTTTCACGGTGTCCGCCCGGTTATCGTAGCTCGCGAATAAGGCGGTGATCCATGCCGCACCGGCAATCAAGACGGCAATGGCAGTGGCTGGATGATGCGATGGCAGGCCGTCCTCCGCCGACCCTTCCTTGTGCCCATGGACCATGGACATGGCGATGTTTTCCCGATGGCGAACCGTGTGCCAGATGATGCCGGCGATGTGCGCGCCGACCACTACCAGTAGGGCGATGGCCAGACCTTCATGGAGATCGTCGTCGAGCCACCCAGTGCCACTGGCAACGAGTAGTGGCACGAGGGCGAACATCAGAATCGCCGCAATCGCTCCTCCGGGATTGTGGGCAATGTAGCGGTGGGCCTTGCCAGTGAGGAGCCCAGTCGCATAGCGAACTGCCTCAGCCGGCCCGAGGGGAAATGAGGTGAAGCGATTGTGGCGGGAGCCCACGAAGCCAAGAATCAGCCGAATGACCAGAGTGGACGCGGCAATGAGCCCGAAAAGCATGTGATATTGAAAAATCGGGCTGTCGTCATCCACTAGGAATCCGATGACTAGAGAGACAGATAGCGAACCCGCGAAGGCCAAGTGGAACAGCCGGATGGGGAAGTCCCAGATAATGATCTTTTTCATGATGGACGAATGATCGCATGTCTGTGTTGGAAATCGGCATTTCTAAGATTAGAGAATTCCAATAGTACGACGGATTCGGCGACCTTTGATGAAAGTGCCCCCGCCCTTACCGGCCACATAGAACATTCCAGGGAACCCGTCGGGGGGGGGCAAAGAACTCACTCTTTTGCGCTCCCAACAAGAATCGCTTCGGGGGGTGGAATCAAGATGGAACCCATGGACAAGTAGGCTGAAATTTTGTTGCTTCTTCCATGGCCCTACGATTACTCACCTACGTGGAGCAAACGGCTGACCACCTTCGCTCGGAAATCTCTAGAGGTCGCTGGGTTGACGAGCTTCCTGGTGCCGACCGACTTGGTGCCGACCTGGGCGTTAACCACACCACTGTGGGCGCCGCCATCCAACAACTGGAAAGTGAGGGCCTACTGATATCTCAGGGAGCGGGCCGGAAGAGGAAGATTGTATTGCCGAAGGATATGGCTACTCCGTCGCTCCGAATCGCGATCCTCCTTTACGAGCGAGCTGAGGTTAACGTCGACTACATCGTGGACCTGCAGCACCGCCTCCTTGAGGCCGGGCACTTGGTGACCCTTGCTCCAAAGACGCTGCAAGATCTCAACATGGATTTGAACCGAGTGCAGCGAATCGTCAAGCAGACAAAGACTGACGCTTGGATCGTGAAGGCTGGCTCAAGAGAGTTACTGACATGGTTCGCGGAACAGCAAATACCCACCATGGCGCTGGCTGGTCGTCGCCGCGGCATCATGATTGGGGGTGCCGGCCCGGACAAAGCTCCGGCATTGCAGGAGGCGGTTCAACGACTTGTCGCGCTCGGCCATCGGCGCATCGTGATGCTGTCCCGCAAGGAACGGCGGAAACCCAGCCCAGGGCAGTTGGAGCGCACTTTTTTCACAGAGCTCGAGAAAGAGGGGATCAAGACCGGCGCATTCAACTTGCCCGATTGGATTGAGACTCCCGAGGGACTCAATCAATGCCTCGAATCGCTCTTCCGGCACACGCCGCCCACCGCCATGATCATCGACGAAGTGCCGCTCTTCATCGGCGTCGAGCGTCAACTGGCTGAGTTCGGCCTACTGGCCCCTCGGGATATCTCGTTGATCTGCATGGACCCGAGCCCTGACTTTATTTGGTATCGGCAGTCGGTCTCCCACATTACTTGGGACAGTCGCCAGTTGGTAAGGCGCATCGTGCGCTGGGCGCACAATGTGGGCCGCGGGAAAGCAGATCACCACCAGAGCTTTTTCAAAGCGGGGTTTGTCGAGGGCGGCACCATCGGCCAGGCACCGGGGTGATCCTGATGAATTGCTTGCCAAGCCAGAAGTAGCCACGAGCATGCCGATCACTTCTGCTCTGGGGCTGATGCCGTTGTCGGCCTCGCAGTGCATGGTGTGGCTGGCACTTGAGGCGCTTGTGACCGAAGGCGTGAGCGGACCCGCCCGGGCGAACATCGTGGGGGTTTACAGCGTGGTTTGGGCGACGTGCTCGGCGCTGTCGTATTTTTTGGCGGCGGCCTTTTCGAATGGCTGGGAAGCTCCAGCATCTTCTGGCTGCCACCAGTGATTCACTTGTTGCAGATCGCCGTCTTGTGGCGATTGGTGCGGACTCGTGTCGATTGGCCGGTGGAGGTTCCGCCGCCGTCTCAGCCGGGAACTCCGTTGTCTGCCGCGAGACCCCGGTCGGATCCCAAGTCCTTCCAGCGGATGGCCTGGTTCGCGAATCCCTTCGCTTGCGTCGCGGCTTTCACCTTGCTGGCCATGATTCCGGAACTTGCGCGGAGGATCGGCTTGAGCACCTCGATGGTTGGCCGGTTCTGTTCAATCTGGTTTTTTGCGCGGCTTGCGGTGTTTGTCGTCATGTGGCGATGGCCCCCTGACGCACGGCCATTTTTTTGTGAGCATTGAATACCTGTAGCCGCCATGATTCCGAGCCCTGAAGGGGCGATCTAACGGGTGGCTTGGCCGAAGGAAGATGTGCCGCCCCTTCAGGGCTCAATATTCTATGGGATCGTGACCCAGGGCTTTGCCCTGGGCTGGTATGTTTCGCCCCGTTGGGGCTGGAGACTTGGTGAGCATGTGGGTGGTCTTGGGCAGGGCCGCGCCGTCCTCGGAGAGGGTGTCGCTGTGTTGGATGCCGGACTCGATGCCGCAAAATGCGGGTTTTCGCTCTGAAACGACAGGCTCTTGGCGGCTCTTTAGTGCCCATCTAGGTTTGCTGGGTGAGCCGTCAAACCGTTCCCCGACAACCGTTTCGTCGCAGGCTGATAGACGCCTTGCGGCGGGCAGCTCCGATGGTGGCGATGGCGCAGGGGAGAAATAAAAGTGTTCTTGCGAACGTTTGGGATAAGGCAACGGTTTTTCGCCCGAGGGCAGGGCTGTCTCACACGGACAGCGGCAGCGGGCTGCACGCAGTCCACGGGCTCTTCAGAATTGCCACTCGGTGGTCAGCCAGAAGGCGCGGGGTTGGCCGATGGATTGGATGCCATCGCTGCTGAGGCCGGTGGGGATTTCGGTGTTGAAGAGGTTTTCGATGCGGGCGTGGATGGCGACCGAGTCGGTGGCTTGCCAGGTGCCGCCGATCCGGCAGGTCCAGTAGCTGGGGATGCGGCGGGTGGAGAGGGCGTCGTCGTAGAGGTGGCTGGCGTATTCGAGGCCGGCGAAGAAGCTGAGCTCATCCGTCGCCTGGAAGCGGGCGCTGCCGATCAGGCGGAGGTCGGGCGCTTGGGGAAAGGGCTGACCTGTTAGGAGGGGCTGAGCGGGCGAGGAGGTGAATTCGGTTTCGCTCCAGAGACCGTCGAGGCGGAGGGTCCAGAGGCGGTTAGCTTGCCATTCGGCGCTGCCTTGAATGCCAAGCACGCGGGCTTCGTCGATGTTCTGGCGCTGGCTGCCGGTGCCGCCGGGAGGGAGGGTGCCGAAGATCGCGGCGATCTGCGCGGGGTCGGTGATGGGGACGTTGGCGATGGCGTTGTGGATCCAGTGGTGGGAAAAATCGAGGCCAAGGGTGAGGGTGTCGTTCGCTTGCCAGTTAAGGCCGGCTTCGAGGCTGTAGAAGCGTTCGGGGTCGAGGGCGGCGTTGGCTTCGGTGATGTCGTTGCGGACGCGGAAGGGGCGGTAGAGTTCGTTGATGTTTGGGGCGCGGAAGCTGGTGCCGCCGGAAAGGTGGGCGCCAATGTTGTCGCGGAACTGGTGCTCGATGGTGAGCGAGGTGGAGGGTTCCCAGCCATGGCGGTCGGGGAAAATATCCTGTCGCAGGAGGGCTCCGCTGATCAGGGATTTCTCGATGCGGGAGCCATCGGTGAAGGACCAGCGGTCGAAGCGGATGCTGGAGTCGAGCTGGGTTTCGGGGGTGATTGCCCAGCTGACGTTGGCGAAGAGGCCGATGAAATCCTGGTCGCCTCCGGCACGGCGACGGCGGAAAATTCCGGCGTCTTCATTGGTCTCGCCGGAGAGCAGGCGGAAGTCGGCACCGGTGGTGAAGTTGAGGGTTTCGGAGAGGTCGCGACGATGCACGAGGGCACCGCCAAGGCCTTCGCCGGGGACGTGGAACTGATTGAGCGCGACGCGTTCGCTGCTGCGGGTGGCGTCGACCGAGCTGAAGACGGAGGCGAATCGACGACGTTGGTAGTAGGTCAGGAGTTGGGTGGAAGCACCGCGATGTTCGGCGGTGAGGCGGAGGGAGAAGTCGAGGGCTTCGGTGGTGTTGCCGGTGACGGGTGTGCCGTTGCTACGACGTTCATCGTAGTAGGAGAAGGCGGGTTCGACGGTAAGGTTTTCGGCGGCTTGCCAGATGAAGCGGAGGTCGGCACCGGCGTGGTCGAGTTCGAGCTTTTGATCGATCGGCCCGCGTTGCCAGGTGGGGATCGCGTGGTAGCCATCGGTGTGGAAGGCGAAGAGGTTCAGGCCGACGCCGAGGACGCCGTCGTCGGAGAGCATTTCGTGGCTGGTGGAGCTGCCGATGGTGCCTTGGCTGCCGCCGGTGAGGCGTAGCAAGTGGCGGTTTCCGGTGATTTCGCGGCTGGTGAGGCGGATGCTGCCGGCCGGGCTGAGATTTCCCAAGACGGCTGACTGGGCGGCGGGGACGAGGGCGGCGCTTTCGAGGGCACCGGGTTCGTAGCGGGTCCAGTTGATCCAACCGCCGAAGGGGTCGTTCTGCGGGATGCCGTCGCGGAGGACGAGGGTGCGGGCGGCGGCGGTGGCACCGGTGTTGCGCAGGCTGACGCCGGTGGAGGTAGGGTTGGAGAGGGTGGCGGGTTGGCGGCGGTAGAGGGAAAACGAGGGGTCGCTGGCGAGGAGTTCGTCGATCGAGCGTGGGGAGAAGTTGGTGATTTTCTCGCTATCCCAGAGGGTGAGGTGTTGGTCGCTGGGCTCGCGACGTTCGGCGAGGATGATGGTTTCCGGGAGGGATTCGGTTTCCACGGCGGAGGTTACGAGAGGAAGGCCTAGGGAACCGAAGAGGATGACGATGGGTTTCACGAGCCGCAGAGGCGTTTGAGGATTCGGTCCGCTATTCGAAAGAACGTCGTTTCACCGCAGAATACGCAGATTGAAGGGATTACGCAGATTTTTTTGGAGCGGGGAAGCTTGGTCTGGGCGAGACGCCCAGAGCCACGGACTGGAGCGAGACGCTCCAGCCACGGGGATCAGAGGCCTCTCCAGAATAGGAAGGCGCAGGCGAGGACGGCGATGCCGTAGGCGAGGCCGCCGAAGCTGAGCATGCGCCAGCGGGCTTGGTTGGCGGTGGCCCAGTTGACGGTGTCGCGGAAAATGTAGGGCATGCCGACCCAGTAGAGGGACTTGATGATCACCACGTAAGTGAAGATCGGGATCAGCAGTCGGGTGACGGGATCCTCAAGGTAGGCGGCGCCGAGCAGGGGGGCGGCGACCATCAGGCCGAGCAGGCCGAGCGCACGGACGGCGAGGAATTCCTTCACGGAAATACCGACGAGGACGATGGAAACGGGGACGGCGATGCGCAGGAAGGGCTTGAGTTTGTCGAAGTCACCGAGCTCCATGGCGAGGAAGTTGAGTGCTCCTTTGCCGGTGGGTTGGACCAGCAGCCAGAACCAGACGAGGCCGACGCCGAGGAGGATTTGGCCGAGTTGGTTGTTGCGCGGGAACTTTTTCAGGAAAGCCTGCACCGCGTCCGCTTTCACGATCATCAGGACGTGGAGACCGACGAGCCATAGGCCGAGGACGACACCGGTGCCGAAAAGTGGGAGTTTTTCGTAGGCGTGCAGAGCTTGGGACGGATCCATGTGCGCTTGGAGTTAGGGGAGGAGAGGCCCGGGGACAAGGCGGAAGTCTGCTCTGAGAGCCCAGAGGCAAGAATCAAGATTCCAGAGAGGGCGTCGGACGGGGTGGCTTGATAAGCAGCGGGCCAAATAAGGCGAGGGCGATTGGGAGGAGCCAGTATCCGAGAATCTGAAAACTATCCCCTTCGACCCTAGCACCTTCGGCCATTCTGTAGGTGGCCAATAGGCTGATTTCCCACCCGTATGCAGTCTCAAGGTTGGCTTCCGAGTGAACTCTAATGGCGAACGAGGGAAGAAGATGGAACAGGATTATTCCAATGGCGGAGGCGATCAGAAGCAAATACCCGAGGCGGTCTTGGTAGCTTCTGAGTCCATCACTCATGCTTTGCTGAGGCTGCTGGAGGTAGCTGGCGAGGGACGGTCCTGATGCAAAGCAGGCCGACTAGGGTGAAGGAGGGGGTGAGGGCGAGGAGGAAGATGGGGATGCTCCCGTCTTTGGCGGTGAAGTACCACATGATGCCGGCGGCCATGGCGGAGAAGGTGGCGAGGCACCATTTGATTGATGGGTTGTGGATCATCGATTTGATGAGTAAGGGGCTGATGAGGGTTCCGATGGTCAGGGTGATGAAGCCGCTGAATCCGAGGAGCGCTTCGGTGTTTCGAAGAAACTCGCGGAGGCGGATGAAGCGGATTAACTCGCGCCATAGGTCCCAGCTGTAGTCGCCTTGGTGTTTGGTGAAATGAAAGGTGAGAAAAGTCATGAGCCCGCTAAGCATCAGCGCCAGACCGACGGCGTTTCGGGGGACCCGCAGATGGTCGCGCAGGGTGGGCTGTTGCTGGATCTGGAACTCGGAGTGGTTCACTCGCTGCCGCGGTTGATGGCCTCGACGGCGGATGCGATGGCGGCGGCGATGTTTTCTTTCATGGCTTCTCGGCTCTGGATGACGGCGGCGGTTTCGGTTTCGGCAAGGAACTTTGGCAGGAGGCCGACGAGGGCATCGCTCTGAGCCTTCCATTCTTTTTCGAATCGTTCGAGCGCACCACCTTGGCCGATGGCTTTCAGCGCGGCGGGGGAATTCCAATCGATGGAGCCGGTGCCGACGCGGGCTTGGTGGAGGGTTTCGACGAGTTGCTTTTCCTTGGCCATTTCAAGGGTGGCACCGAGGTCGTCGAGGGCGCTGGCCATGGTGGCGACCATTTCCCGCTCGGGCTGCATGCTGTGGTAGCGGGAGAAGGCTTTGGCATCGGCATCATTGCCGAGGAAGCTGGCGATCTCGTCGTCACTCTTGGCGACGATCAGCGTCATGGTGTCCTCGAGTCCGGCTCGTTCGGATGGGGTTGATGTCATCCACTTCGCGGCGGTGTCCTGGAGGGTGTTGGTGCGATGTTCTAACAGGCTGGTGAGGTAGGCGAGTTCGCGGTTGGTGAGTCCAGCATCGAGGGCGAAATCGGAGTAGGAGCTGAGGGCGAGCTTGGCGACAGTTTCCTTGTCGGGTTCGGGGAAATCGATGGGGATCTTCCGACCGGCTGGGGCCAGTTCTGGAGTTTCTGCTTCGGGAGCGGGCTCTGGTTCTGGAGTTGGCTTGGGGGTCTCTGGGGCCATCTCGGTGATTTCGGGTGAGCGGTTGACGATGGCTTCGATATCGGAAGGGGTGTCGGGTGGGATGGCCTGGAGGCGGATGATTTCCGCGCGCATCTTGGAGATCCGGGTTTCCTCGATCACGACCGTGGCGAGAACGGCGACCACGACGAAAGCGATGGTGTGCTGGGGCTTCATGAGATTGCGGAGAGTTTGGGGGTGGATGGGTGGGAGGGCAAGCCGGGGGATTGGGAGTGGCGGAGATGAGCGGGGGGCGGACGGCTTTTTGCAGGGTCTGGGTTTGGTTGAGATGGGGGAACAACGCAAGCGCGCGACATGACGCGAAATTTTTGGAGCTGGGCGAACGTGGGCAACGGAATTGCCGATCCTTGGGAGTTCCGCTTTCAACCGCAGATGAACGCGGATGGACGCAGATTCTGGATGCAGGGGGTTCAGTCCGGGATCCGATGGCTTCTTTTTAAATTGCGGGTGAGGTTCGAGAAAACTTCTCTTTTCAACCTGCGTTCATCGGCGGATTCATTTCGACTCCTCCCTTCGCTTGATTGAACTTCGATTTAGTAGTCATCGGTTGGAAACTCAAAGCCTCCCGGTGAGAAGGTATTGGAATTCGATTCGAGGTTCCTTATTGCTTCGAGGGCCTTCTGTTCTGCTAGGGGTGACAAGCCAAGGCGGGCGATGTTTTGTTCGAGCGACTGCAGTGCTTCGCCGACGGGAAGGTAGGTCTGCATGCCGTCAATGAGTGGCCAGGGTTCGGAGCGTCCGAGCCAAGGTGTGGAATCGACCCACCGATTGAAGGACTCGAGCCGAGTTTGTGGGTCCTTGATGCCGGTGAAGGTGTCGAGTGCGGCGCGAGGATCGTGGTTGAATAGGCCGGTGGCGATACTGGTCCGGTCACGATCCGTTAGGAGGTTTTCGGATTGGAAGGCGATGGCTTCGGTGGGGTGGCGGTCTACCCATTCGGTCAGGTAGCGGTGCATGGGGATGAATTGTTGAGAATCCACTGCCGTTGGTTCAGTCAATTTTCCTAGCAATGAAGGATCTTGCTCGGAGAGGCCAAGGGCGAGGGCTCCTTTCATGGCATAGGGATTTAAGGCGGTTCTGTTAGGGTTGTTCAGGATCGAGTCGATGCTGTTGCGGGTGATCACGCTGTCTCCTTTGCGTGGGGAGTCTGTGATGATGTTGATGATCTCGGCGTTTGTGGTTTGCGGAATACCTTGGAAGATATTCTCAAGAAAGGTCTGATTGACCCAGTGTTTGATGTCCTTTCGAAGTTCTGCGCTCTTGGTTTCTGCGAGGAGACCGCGAATGGCGGGGGCGAGTTTGGTGGTGTCTCGGTCGTCAGATGATGAGAGTTCTTCCCACGCAGCGGCGGCGTCCACTTTTGCCCACGAGCGGAAAATGGCTTCGGCGGCGAGGGGTCTCGTTTTTGTTGGCGTGGTGACAGGTAGGATAAAGTCGCTATTGGTCCGCGAAATTGCTGGGAGCCTGTCATCATTGAAACGAGACCATGCCGCACTCGGGTCGTCTTCGGATAGGCCGACTAGCCCCAAAATAAGCGAATCTGAAGCGCGAAGCCGAAAAGTGCGGGACCAGGCGTCCACGACACCGGTTGCGGGGCGGTGCGAGCGAAAGCGGAGCTGTTTTCCCGATCCCGAGGAGGTTTTCAGCGGCGAATTCTCCGGCTTG
>CAZVMS010000046.1:0-7506 GCA_964628795.1 uncultured Haloferula sp.
GTCTTTGGCAATCCAGTCCCGCAGATCGGGCGGGAGCAACAATGGGGTGTCGTGATCAATATGAACGAACTTCGCTGCCATGCGGGAGCTTGAAAGGATCTGCTTATAAGATCGAGATCTAAGTCCGACAGACTGCTAGAAATTTGCTCTTGGAGCGAAGACCGTTGAACGAGCTGGTGGTCGGGGAAATGGGGAGTGAAAAACATGCAAGTAGGAAACCATAGGATCATCCGACTACTACTGCCAAGAACTCGCTCTTTCAGGAGGCACCTGATGGAGCCACGGCAGTCGGGCTTCCGCCCAGAGGCGATGGTCTCTTTTTTACTCATCGGAACCGCTTCGATTTTGGTCCTTCTTTCGCCACTCGCGGGAGGAATGTTTTCCCTGTCCATGTTGTCACGGTGCCGGTCGAGAGGGCCGAGGACGGAAGCTGATGAGGAAGTGGACGAGGGGAGATTTCCGCATCTTGGATCCTGCGCGACGTTTTCCTTTTCGGGTTTTTGTTTGGCATGGGCCCTTCCATGGATGAAAATGTCAACCAAGGCGCAGGTAAGACGCCACCCAGCAATATGTCCCAGCCTCCAAGTATTTTCAATGATGTGATCGGCCCCGTGATGCGGGGTCCGAGTAGTTCCCACAGCGCGGCAGCCAACCGTATCGGTCGGCTGGCTCGTCAGTTGCTCGCCGAGCCGCTCAGGGAGATCATCGCCCGCTACGATCCCAATGGCGCGCTAGTGACCACTCACCGTGATCAGGGAACGGATCTGGGCCTCTACAGCGGTTTGCTGGGATGGCCGCCGGAGGATGAACGATTGCCAACCTACGAGGCAGTGCTGGCGGAGAAGGGGATCGTGGTCGACGTGCGCTACGAGTCCTACGATGCGCCCCATCCGAACTTCTATCGGCTTGAGTTGGTCGGGGAAAGCGGTCAGAGGGAGTACCTCGACGCCATTTCCACGGGTGGGGGGATGATTGAGCTGATCGCGGTGGATCATGTTGCGCTTCCGGCGGCGGGTGATCTGGATTTGACGATTTTCTGGCTCGATTCGGAGCCGAGCCGGGAAGAGTGGGCGGATCATCCCGCTGCCGCCGCGGCCGAGTCCGTGGCGTGGCATCCCGGGGACGGCAAGGGCTTGCTGGTCTTCTCCAGTCGCCACTCCTTGCCCGATGTTCATGGATTGGCCGAGCGTCTCGGTGCCACGCGCGTCAGGATGCTTGGCGCGGTATTGCCGGTGCTGTCGCGAAAGGGTTTATCCGTCCCGTTCGAGACCTGTGCGCAAATGCGTGCTTCTGACCTCTATCTCACTGGCACCCTCGCTGATCTGGCACTTTCCTATGAATCAGCCCGGGCCGGTGAGACCGCTGGTGAGGTCATGGCCCGCATGAAGGATCTCGCGGTGATCATGCGTGCGGCGGTGAAAACCGGTTTGGCGGGAACCTCTTATGAAGATCGCCTGCTGCCCTCCCAATCGCCGGGTTTCACGCGCGCGGAAGAGGCGGGGCAACTGATCGCAGCGGACGTCAACAACCGGATCATTCGCTATGTGACGGCGATCATGGAAGTGAAGTCGTCGATGGGCGTGATCGTGGCGGCACCTACGGCGGGCTCCTGCGGCGCGATGCCCGGGGCGGTGCTGGCGGTGGGGGATTGCATCGGTGCCAGCGAAGACGAGATCGCGCAGGCCTTGCTCATTGCAGGCCTGATCGGCGTGTTCATTGCTCGGGATGCGACCTTTGCCGCGGAGGAAGGCGGCTGCATGGCTGAGTGCGGCTCTGGTTCCTCGATGGCCGCAGCAGCCATGGTGCATCTCGCGGGAGGAACCAACGATCAGCAATTGGCGGCCGCGTCAATGGCGCTCCAGAACAATCTGGGGATGATCTGTGATCCCGTGGCGAACCGGGTTGAGGCTCCCTGTCTCGGTCGCAATGTGATGGCGGCGACGAATGCCTTGGCCTGCGCCAACATGGCGCTCGGGGGGTATGATCATCTGGTATCGCTCGATGAGGTGATCGTTGCCATGAACAGCGTGGCGGAGGCGATGCCGCGGGAGCACTGCTGCACGGCTTTGGGCGGGCTTTCGGTGACGCCAACTTCGAAGCGCCTTGCTGGGGTGCTCGCGAAAAAGGCCTGTGGGAGTTGTGGGAATCGGAAAGACACGGCTGATGTGGTCCGTTTCCCCATTCACCAATGAATTTTGTCTCTCTTTCGCTTGCCGGTTCACTGTTGTTTCTTTGCTGCTTGCTCGGCAGAGCCGAAGAGGTGCCAGCGCCGACTTCGGTGGCGGTTTCCGATACCCTGAGGCCGGTGTTCAAGGTCGGACCCGTTGCCGAGCCGCTGACTACCGAGAAGGGTTTCTCGAATTTCCGGTTGCTGCTCGATTATGACGCCGCCGCTTCCGCTCGCCTGACTCTCAAGGAAGATGCGGCCGTGGAGCTTCCCAAGGGCAGTGCGCGGCGGGTCGAGGTCGCGTATGAACATGTCGCGGGCAAGCCGCCGCGTCTACGGCTGTGGATTGATGGCAAACTGGAGGAGAAGGGGAGAGGCCTGCGGGCGGCGGTTGGCGGGAATGAAGCGGTAGTCACCGATCTGGAGACATCACGGGAAGTGCTCCGCTTTGATCAGGACTTCACGGCGATGGTCACGTTTCGTCCCGGCATGCAGGGAGGGACCTTGATCTCAAAGTCGATGCCCGCCGGAAAGTGGGTTCCCAATGCGAAGGCCCTATATCTTCGTGATGGTCGGCTGATTTATGACATCGGCTTTGTTGGTGCACTGACCGGGAAGTCCATGGTTACTCCGGACAAGGAGCATGTGGCGTTGTTGGTGTCGGAGGGTGGAAAGGTCCGCTTGTTCCTCGATGGCAAGGTGGAGGGCGCGAAAAAAGGTTTCGCGGCCCCGGATCCCACGGAAGCCGTGTTCAAGTTGGCTTCGGCGGCGACCAATTTCGGCGGCGACTTGGATGGCACCGTGTCGGGGGTGCGTTTTTGGCGGCGTGCCTTGAGCCCGGCGGAGATCGGCAAGTTAGGTAAAGGCGACGAGAAATCAGTGAATACCCCGGACTTTGATTGGCATCAATCCGGTGCCGAAGCGGGAGCGCTCAATGAGTTCGGAGCCATCCCGGGCTATGCCATCCGGCCAACCCTCGAACCAGGGAAGGGGTTTGTACTCCGAAGTGCCTTCGTCCAGCCGCTCGCTGTGGCGGATCACGGAGGATTGGTGGCGGGCTGGAACGATGAGAGCCTGAAGCGTGGCGAGGTCATCTACCACCAGCTCTGCGTCACCTGCCACGGCACCATCGAGGCTCCGGGTTCCCTGCCGACCGCGCCACGCTTCCATTTGGGTGAGCTCAGGAACGGTGATGATCCTTACCGGATGTTCCAGACGCTCGAGAAGGGCTATGGTCAGATGGTAGCGCAACCCCAGTACACGACCGCCGACAAATACGCGGTGATCCACTATGTGAGGGAGCATTTCTTCAAGGACCGCAACCCGAAGCACGATGTGGGTGTGGATGACGGTTATCTTGCGATGCTGCCTCGGGGGATGACCCTCCATCAGGAGAAGGAAGTCGCAGAGAAGGTGCCGCAGTATCTGTTGCAGGACTTTGGCAACGTCCTCTTTTGGACCTTGCAGGTGGAGCCCGGGAATATCGCACAAAAAGGAATTGCGATCCGTGTCGACGATGGCCCGGGTGGTATCTCAAAAGGCCGGGCGTGGATGCTCTACGAGCACGACACGATGCGTCTCGCCGCATGCTGGACCGGGGATCAGTTCGTGGATTGGCGAGGCATTGCTTTCGATGGTTCCCATGGCACCCACACGAGCATCGTTGGAGAAAAGCATTTTGTTTCTCCGAATGAACCGTCTTGGGCAAATCCGGAAACCGGTGATTTCGAGGACCTGCGCATCCTCGGGCGGGACGGCTTGCCCTATGGACCGCTTCCGCGCGAGTGGCTTCGATTTGAAGGGGTCGAGATGCACGGCAATGTCCCGGTGATTTGCTACAAGGTCGGTGATTGCCGTGTCCGTGAGATGCCGCGCTTGGTGGCGGACGGCGTTTTTGAACGCCAGTTTGAATGTGGTCCGAGCAGCAAGGAGCTCAAGATCCGGCTGGAGGGGGACCGTGTGCACGCGCTCCCGGCGAGCCGCGAGGGTTTCCAGTTCGCCATTCGCTATTCGGGGGGCGTTGCCACGGTGATCAAAGACGGTGTCCGCTTAGCCGCGAAGCCGGCTTCCAGTCGATTTCACGGCAGCATCAGCACCCAGATCCAAGCGGGGGAAGCGCAGGGCGCGTGGACCGTTGATACCTTCGAAACCCCGATGCCGGATCGCAATCCATGGCAGTCGTGGATGAGGACCACTGGGTTCGACTTCTTCGAAGGAGGCAAGAGTGCTGCGGTGTGCACGTGGAATGGTGACGTGTGGATCGTTGATGGCATCGATCAATTGCAGGGGGAACTCCAATGGCAGCGCATCTGCGCCGGACTGTTCCAGCCGCTCGGACTGAAGATTGTCGGGGGGGAGATTCATGTGGGCTGTCGGGACATGATTGCCATTCTGCGTGACTTCAATGGCGACCGGGAGACCGACTACGTCGAGTGCTTCAACAGTGATCACCAGGTCACCGAGCACTTCCATGAGTTCGCGATGGGGCTGCAGGCGGATGACGAGGGCAACCTTTACTATGCGAAGTCCGCACGCCACGCCAAGCAGGCGGTGGTTCCGCACCACGGCACCTTGCTGAAGGTCTCCAAGGATGGGAGCCACACGGAAATCCTTGCCAGCGGATTCCGGGCTGCCAACGGGGTATGCCTGAATCCCGATGGTAGTTTCATGGTCACCGACCAGGAGGGGCACTGGACCCCTAAGAATCGGATCAACTGGGTGAAGGGGCGGGGCGAGGTGGGATTCTACGGTAACATGTGGGGCTACCACTCGGTGACAGACGAGGCGGACTCGGCGATGAAGCAGCCAATTTGCTGGATTACCAATGCATTCGACAGGTCGCCCGCGGAGTTGCTCTGGGTGCCCGAGGACTCAGCGTGGACGCCCTTGCGTGGATCGCTGCTCAACTTTTCCTACGGCGCGGGTCGTATTTACACGGTGCCATTTGAGAAGGTGGGAGAGGAGGTTCAGGGCGGAATGTGTGCCTTTCCGATCGATCTCTTTCCCACCGGTGTGATGCGCGGACGCTTCAGCCCGGCCGATGGACAGCTCTATGCCTGCGGAATGTTTGCATGGGCTGGCAACTGCCATGAACCGGGTGGCTTTTACCGCGTCCGCTACAGCGGAGGCCCCGCTCACCAGCCAGTACAGCTCCGAACGGATCCTGGCAAAGTGATCATTGGATTTTCCGATCCTCTCGACAGAGCCTCGGTGGAGGATGTGTCGGCCTGGAAAATCAAGGCGTGGGACCTCAAGCGGAGTTCCAACTATGGTTCCAAGCATTTCAACGAAAGGTCACTTGCCGTATCTGCGGCCTTCCTATCCGAAGACGGGATGACGGTGGAGTTGAAGATTCCCGAACTTGCGCCAAGCTGGGGAATGTCCACTCAACTGAAGGTCCGCGGCTCCGGAAGGGAAACGGTCGAGCGCGAGATCCACCATTCGATTTTCAACCTTGAGTGAGGCTTTTCCCAAAAGTCATCATCAACTTGCTTTGTTAGGTGCTACTTTTCGTCATGGCGATCCGCAGCCAGAGCCTGCTCCTTGATCGCTCTTCTTGCGGCTTGCAGTCTCTCAGGCCAGACAAATGTCGGTGCCTTTGAGGGGTCATAGCCTTCCATATGGGCGGTAAGACGGGTGGCTGGCTTGGTGTAGGCGAGCTCGGTATCGCCGAAGATTTCTTCACAGATGGCAGCAAGTCTTGGATCGTATTCGATGAGTTCGGCGCGTGTGTTTACGTGATTATGATCGTGGTCGTTTTCACGATTGTCACCGAACCATGACTGCACACCTTCGGCGAAGTATTCGAAGCGATTTGTGGCGGCATACTTATCCTTCCAAAGACCTTTTGCCATGGCGTTTTCGAAGGTTTCCTGCAGCCGTTTGTCGAAGCTTGGATCGACATTATTAATGCCACGCAGATGCATGTTATGGGCGAACTCGTGGATGAGAATATTTTCCGCCTCATAAGGGTCTCCAGGGTAACCGAGAAGGTTCTCCTCACCGCATGAGCAAAACGGATCTGTGTCGCTTCCGCCTGTGCCACGTGCCCGCGCATCCCAGAAATCTTTTCTGCTGACGCCTGGGCATTGTGGTTTTTCACCCAGCCCGATGTTGGCGAATTCCGGTAGGTCGGTGGTGAACTCGTCATAGGCGATGATGCAAAGTCTAGCGCCGCTTTTGATCATCGCTTCGCGCACATCCGGCCGCTTGGCCAGCATTTGATCGATAAGGAAAACCGCTTCTTTAACCGCGTAGGGGTTGACTGTTGCTGATGCGACGACGGGATAGCCATTGGCATCAAGACGTTGTGAGTAGAATGCAGGAACTTCATCGTTTGCGAAAGCGGCACATAGCGTCAGGGCGTAGGCAAAACCGATCGTTCTACATGGAAGTTTCATCTTGGTGGGAATCAAGCACCAGATGGCTTTTTCGTAAAGGAAGAAGCCGGACAGCAGGACTTTGACATCCCTTCCCTCATCCGCCGAAGGGCAGGTGGAGCCCTTCGGGAGAAAAAGAGATCAGATCAGTTTCTCGCGCAGGGCCTTGGCCACTGCCCCGGTGTTGGTAGTCACATGCAGCTTCTCATACACCCTCTGCATGTGTGTCGACACGGTGGTCACGCTGATATGCAACTCTTCGGCAATCTCCTTCTTCACCAAGCCCTCGGCCATCAGGCGCAGGATATCGCGCTGGCGGGGCGTCACATCGTAGGCATCGGCACGTTGCGAATTCCCCTGACCTTTTTGCTGCACCAAGGTATCTAGCACCTTGCGCGCCACCTCAGGGGCCATCGAGGCCCCTCCTTCGATCACCTGGCGGATCGCTTCGCCGATCTCCGCCCTGCTCGACGACTTCAGGACGTAACCGGAGGCCCCGGCACAGACGGCCCGGAAAATCTTGTCCGCATCGTCAAACACCGTGAGGATCACAATCTGCGCCTCAGGGGCCATGCCCTTGAGGTGCGACAATGCCGTGATTCCATCCATCCCGGGCAACTGCACGTCCAGCAGGATCACATCCGGTTTCCCGCCGGATTCCAGCGCAGCAAACGCCTGCTCGACGGACCGGTAACTTCCACCGCACCTCATGCCTTCCAAACGATCGATCGTGCGCTGCACCCCGGTGGCGAAAATTTCGTTGTCTTCTACCAACCATACCTCGGTCTCTGTTTTCATCGGCTTGTTCATGAATGGGCTACTTGGAAAATGGAGCTTCGAAAGTGACCTCGGTCCGGTTACCGGGAGCGCTGTCGATGCGAATGCTGCCGGACACCCTCGATGCGCGACGCTTCAGGTTGCTCAGCCCGTGGCCGACGGCACCAGCTTCTTCGGGGTCAA
>CAZVMS010000047.1:0-1716 GCA_964628795.1 uncultured Haloferula sp.
AGTTCAAGGTGCCGCCCTCCTCAGGGCGGTCATCGGTTCGCTTCTCTTCACACATGCCACGGTCTTGTGACGACCCCGGTGGAACCTTGGACACTTGCCTTGACGCGTCTGTTGGTGCTGGATTGCTTCGCGCCGCCTCACCGCGCTCACCCCTGCGGGGCAGCCCTGCGGAGCTGGCTATCTCGCTCCGCTCGTTTCTCCATAACGTTAGTGAATCTCCTTCCACATGTCTCTCTTACGGGGCATCAGGTCTTTCACCTGATAAGAAGCGCCTTGCTTGGCTCGGCGCACAACGTTCAAGGAATGGCACCCGCTACCGGGAGCGCCCCTCCGATTCAGATTGAGGTTTGTCGCCACTCTCAGACTTCGACTCGGGGCGGGTAGCGGGTTGTCCACCCTCTTGTTCGCCTTGTCGGATGATTCGACGGCCAGAAGTCTCTTGACGCTGGCGGGCAGCATCTACTATTCGGGCGACATCGAATTCATGCTTGGCGGCGACTGCCTCCTTAAATGATCGCACTTCCTCAACGATGGTCATGTGGGTGTCAGTTATCATCTCCGATAAGGTCTTCTGGTGTGCAAATCACTGTAGCGCGGAAGCCAAATCCTGCAACGCAATCCGAGATCCGTCTCCAATTCCGTGGGTTGGCGAGATGCTTGCAGTTCCATGTCACCAAATAATCGATTCGATGAACCGAGGCCACCGCAACATGGATGGCATCATCTGCGGCCTTCTCGGGAATGATCTGTTTGGCAAGAAGCATCTGGGCGATTGAAACCACATCATTGGTAAGCTCCAAAAGGGGAATGCCTGCCAACAGTTCAACGCGCTTGCTCGCCATCTCGGCGTCCCCTTCCGAGCACTCATCCAAGACGGTTTGCGAGCAATAGAGATCGAATTCATGCCGATACTGATCCCACCAAATACGTGTCAGATTCTGGCGAGCAGCTTCGACGAGTCTCTGCGCAGGCCGCCCGGTGTAGAGGCTTGGAATCGTGGTCTCGATGTATGCTGTTGCCATCGTGAGTGGTTATTATTTCTGGCGATTAAGGTAGGGACGTCGGAAGCCCGACGCCCCCCTCGCAGATCCCGGCGTGCGGAACTACCGCACCGGGCTCCTCGAGAATGCGCGCAGGTGGAACTTCGATCATGATTGGTTTCTTGTTGTCTGACTCCGTCATAGACCTTCGGGTCGGTATTGTCCAGCGGTCCGGGGCCAGGGCTTCTCGATGATTCGTGGGGCCGGCACTTCCCAGCGCTCCCACGCAGGCGCGAAGGTCGCCCACGTGAAGCTTTTGCGCTGGCTGCGCCGGTTGAGCCACTTGAACACCAGTCGCCTCGCAAAGTGCGCGAACTTCCAGATGCGATCCGAGTTGCCAATGACTCCGTAGTAGTTCCAGTGCCCTTGCAGCTTGCGCCGGAGGGTGGCGATGATTTCGGGGAGCGGGAGGCTCCGCGATTTCTTCAGCCACTCTGCGAGCGCCACCAATCCGGCTCGGAACTTCTTCGCGTTGGTCTTGCGACGCACCCGCCAGTGCTTGTGATTGCGGCGGCTCCGTCCCCAGTAGAAGTCGAAGCCGAGACTGCATCGAGCGCGATAGCGCCGCTACTCGACGCGAAGCCTGACCCGCAGATCGCGACGCAGTGAGGATAATCCACCGGCGCTTGACGGGTTGGGCTCGGTACTTCCCTGCCTTCAAACGCGATTCCAATGC
>CAZVMS010000048.1:0-10569 GCA_964628795.1 uncultured Haloferula sp.
TGTGCCCTGATACCAAGAGCGCGGGGCGGCAACGAAGACAAGCCGCCCGTCTCGGGCGCTCGATTTGGTGGCGACCCTACGAAATTCGGGAATCTTCGGGACAGCAACAACGCAAAGCACCTGACATGCCGAACACTTCTGAGATGAGCATTAAAAGATGACAAAGAATTAAAAGATGACAGGCAATTGGTGGATGAACTAAGCTGGGCGGGCGATATGATGAAAAAATACTTGATGCTTTGTTCTTGGTTGTGGGTCGCCGCTGCGGCAATCGCCGGGGAGCGGGTTGCGTTGTGGCCGGAAGGAAGGATTCCGGATTTCCAGACGCAACAGATCGCGGCGACTACCCAGGAAGTGAGAGCACCGGGATTCAAGGCGGCAGAACATACGATGCCACATCTCGACTGGTATGAGCCACCAGCGGAAAAAAACGGCGGATGCATGGTGCTCATTTCCGGTGGCGGCTATCAGAATTGCTGCGACGGAGTGTGGATCGACCGGGTCGCAAAGGAGCTCACCGGACTCGGGTTCGTCTGCGTAACCCTCACCTACCGGACGCCACGTCCACAAGGGCTACCGATTTACCAGAGCGCGTGGCAGGACGGGCAACGCGCCGTCCGCCTGATCCGCAACGATGCGAAGAAGCGCGGCTTCGACCCGGAGAAGATCGGCGCGCTTGGGTTCTCCGCCGGCTCGCACCTGACAGTCTCGCTCGCAACAAGTGCGCTCACGCCGGCTTATGGGCCGGTCGACGCTCTCGACCAACTTCCCTGCCACATCAACTGGGCAGTGCCGGTCTATACCGCCTACGCGCTTACAGACGGACTCACCGGTCCCAACACGCGCGAAGGCGACGCGATCGATGTGAAGCTCTCGGACGTGTTCAAGTTCGACGCGAAGACCTGCCCAATGGCGCTCTTCCACGGCGGCGCGGACATCTATTCGCCTAACGGTTCCACGCAGATCTACCGCCAGCTCCGCCGGATGAAGATCCCAGCAGAGATTCACCTTTTCGCGGACCGCCCCCACGGGTTCATGGGCGACTCGAACAAGGGCGAGGACGGTGCCGCGTATGACCACTGGTTCGAGCGTGTCACCGAGTTCATCCGCCAGATGAATTTTGACGGGCGCCTCGGTGAGGAAATCGATCTGATGACCCGCTATCCGAACGACGATGCGCGTGGCGAATATCTCAAGGAGCCTGTCTGGCCGGAGGGTAAAATGCCGGATGTGCAGACGAACCAGTGCCTGCCCTACATCGAGTGGCACATGCCGAAAGAGCGCAAGACCAAGGCGATCCAGATCATCTACTCAGGCGGCGCCTATAATGGCAACAACCCGGACGACTTCGAAGTCGCGCCGGCGCGGCGCTACCTGAACGAAAAAGGCATGACCGTCGTGACGATGAAATACCGCACACCGCGACCGAAGGGCGGGCTGGCCAAACACACAACGGCCTGGCAGGATCTACAGCGCTCCATCCGAATCGTCCGCAGCGAGGCTGCCGCGAAAGGACTCGACCCTGCTCGCATCGGCATCATGGGCTCTTCGGCGGGCGGACACCTGACGCTCATGGGTGCCACCAGCTCACAACGCCGATCCTATTGGCCAATCGACGAGCGTGATAAGATTCCATGCAACGTGCAGTGGGCGGTGGCGATTTATCCGGCTTACGCGCTCACGGACGGCACTGCATCCCCGAATGCTCAGGGCGGCAACGAGGACGACGCGACGCTCGTCCCTGAGTTTTCCTTCGACCTTGCGACTTGTCCGATGATCTTCATCCACGGTGACGCGGACGGCTGGGCGGCCATGAATTCGGTGAAATGCTGGGAGCAGCTTCGCCGGATGGGAATCCAGTCCGATCTCCACACGCTTGCCGGACGCGATCACTGCTTCCAGCGGAGCGCCGCCCCGGGCACCGGCAGCTATACCTGGATGGGGCGCATTTGGGAATTCATGAACCACAAGGGATTCAATAAGTAGCGGCAGTGGCCCGGGTGAAGGCGAAGTGTTCCCAGAGATGGCGCGCATGCCAGGCACTACCAGGAGGATTCCATTTCCATCCAGCCGCCACCACGTGCCGAGGACGGGCCGATGGGGGCTTTCGACTTCTCCGGAACCGATCGGCAGGCCCTTGCGGATCGGGTCGGTGGCAGACCAGTTGTGAGTTGCTGACAGATTCCCTTGTAAGGCGGGTGGGTGGTGGGCGTAATCATGCCCATGCGTCAATTCCTGCTACTTGGGCTATTTTGTTCGACGATGATCGCGGCCGAGCGTCCGAACATCCTCTTCATTTTCTCGGATGACCATGCACTGAATGCGATTTCAGCGTATGGCGGACCGTTGAAGGAGATCGCGCCGACTCCGAATCTCGACCGAATTTCGGATGAAGGAGCGATTTTCACACGGTCATATTGCAGCAATTCGATCTGTGGTCCGTCGCGGGCGGCGATTCTGACGGGCAAGCACAGCCACGTGAATGGCTATCTGGATAACAATAATTCGGCCTTTGACGGGAGTCAGACGACGTTTCCAAAGCTGTTGCAGAAGTCGGGTTACCAGACGGCGATCGTCGGCAAGTGGCATCTGGTTTCGGATCCGCAGGGGTTTGACTACTGGGAAATCCTCCCCGGGCAGGGGAATTACTACAATCCGGACTTCCTTCAGCAGGACGGGACGAAGAAGCATTACACCGGCTATTGCACGGATCTGATCACGGACCGTGCGATTGAGTGGCTTGACAAGCGGGACAAGGACAAACCGTTCCTGCTGATGTGCCAGCACAAGGCGCCGCATCGCAACTGGAGTCCGGCTCCGCGTCACTACGATCTTTTCGAGGGCCAGACGATTCCTGAGCCGGCGACCTTGTTTGATGATTACTCGGGCCGGAGCGAGACATTGCAGAAGCAGGCGATGTCGATTGCCAACGACATGTACTGGGGGCACGACATGAAACTCCATGGGGAGAACCTGTTTCCCGAGAGCTTCGCATCGGGCATCAAGAACGGAGAATACATGAGGATGAATGATGAGCAGAAAAAGCTCTGGGACGCCTCGTATGAACCTCGTAATCAGGAAATGATTGCCAAGATAAAATCCGGGGAGTTGAAGGAGGATGCGATCACGAGTTGGAAATATCAGCGCTACATTAAGGACTACCTGCGCTGCATCCGGGCGGTGGATGAAAATGTCGGCCGGGTGCTGGAGTATCTTGATAAGAACGGTCTGCGTGAGAACACGATCGTGATTTACTCCTCTGACCAGGGGTTTTACCTCGGTGAACACGGTTGGTATGACAAGCGCTGGATGTTCGAGGAAAGTCTGTCGATGCCATTTCTCGTGCGCTGGCCGGGTGTGGTGAAGCCGGGTTCGCGATCTGGGACGATCATTCAGAATATCGACTATGCACCGACATTTCTTGAGATTGCTGGCGTAGAAGTTCCCAAGACGATTCAAGGTCGGAGCTTGTTGCCGGTCTTGAAGGCTTCAGGTGAAAAGCCAGCGAATTGGCGCGAGGGAATCTACTATTTCTACAGTGGCGAGCAGACTCATCGAGTAGCGGCGCATGATGGAGTGAGGGACGAGCGCCACAAGTTGATGCGGTTTCCGGGAACGGACGAGTGGAACCTGTTTGATTTGGAGAAAGATCCGCAGGAGATGAAATCCGTTCACGATGATCCGGAGTATGCTTCGGTGCTGGCGAAGTTGAAGGCACTCTATCAGAAGTTGCGCTCCGAGTATCGAATGAGTGAAGCCACGACGCCTGCCAACAGGAATGGAGAGAAGTGGTGGAAGGAGCGTCATGCGGCCAAGCTGAAGGAGGCGCGGAAGGGCGGCTATGATCTGGTGTTCATCGGCGACTCGATCACGCAGGGATTCGAAGGGCCTGGTAAGGCGACTTGGGATAAATACTACAAGGACCGTAAGACTCTCAATCTTGGCTATTCTGGAGACCGAACGGAGCACGTACTGTGGCGTTTGATGAGCGGTGAGTTGCAAAACGTGGATCCAAAGTTGTTCGTGCTAATGATTGGAACCAACAACACGGGACACCGTCAGGATTCGCCCGAGAAGACCGCAGATGGCATCCGCCTGATTCTTGATTTGCTACGCGACCGGAAGCCCGATGCAAAGATTTTGCTGCTTTCCGTATTTCCTCGTGCAGAAAAGCCTGAAGCGAAGATGAGAAAGATTAATGAAGGGATCAACGAACTCATCAAGCCGATGGCGGATGGTGAGATGATTCACTGGCTTGATATGAGCGACGTGTTCCTCGATGACGATGGAACCCTTCCAAAGTCGATCATGCCCGACAGTCTGCATCCAAGGGAGCTCGGTTATGGTATGTGGGCTGAGGCGATGGAGCCGAAGATTGAGGAATTGATGAAATGAGCCCGGAAGAAGTGCAGCTTTACGAAGTCGTTCCAGGGAAGCTTTTCGCGGGTGAGTATCCGTCTTCGTGGGAGCCGGAGCTCGCGGTGAAGCGACTGGATTTCGTGATCGGGAAAGGGGTGACGACCTTCATTAACCTGACCACGAAGCATGATCGCCTAGAGCCCTATGCCGACCTTCTTCCTGACGCGGGAAGGGACCTGAAGCATCTGTCGTTTCCGGTTCCAGACATGGATGTGCCGGAGTCGGATGCGGTGATGAGGTCGGTTTTGGACGCGATCGAGTCAGAGAACGAAGCCGGGCGGGTTTGCTATGTGCATTGCTGGGGCGGGATCGGGCGGACGGGTACGGCGATCGGTTGCTATTTCCGCGAGCAAGGGATGGATGGGGAGGAGGCTTTAACGATGGTGCAGAAGCTCTATGGTGAGGGGATGCCGAAAGTTGTTAGACATCCGTATTCCCCGCAGACCCGGGCGCAGTGCGACTACGTGCGGGGCTGGGAAGGGTAGGTCTTACATTTCTGGCTGAGTCTCACGACTGCTTATTTTTGGCTGGGCCTTCTTCGCGGGTTTCCACTCGAGATTGACGGAGTAAAAATTGCGGTGGGTATTCACGCGGTAGCGGCCGTCATCGCCGCGCACGGCGCGTTGTTCTTGGCCGTCGATGATGACCCGGATGTCAGCTTCATCGCTGTCGATGCCGCAGAAGGTGAGGTGGATGGTTTCATAGCCAGGCTCCCAATGGCCTTGCCACTCACGATGGAGGGAGAGCTTTCCTTTGCTGCCTTCGAGGCGGATCTTTGATTCGCGAAAACCGCCGTCGTGCCATGCTTGGCCATCACCTTCATCCTCGTACCACTCACTGTTTTCCGCGCCGTTCTTTGTCCAGATACGGAGTTCCGGTTCGGGGTGTTGGATTTCGCCGACGTATTGCTGGACCGGCCAATGCGGAATCACGGCACCGCTGCGGACGAAGACGGGAATGCGGTCAAGCGGGCACTCGATCCAGATGTCCTTGGCGACGGCTTTTGGCTGGGAGTCGTCGTGGTAGGCGAACCAGTCGCCCTTCGGCAGATAGAGGAAACGCCCGTCCTCGCCCTCGGCCATGATTGGCACGACGTAGAGGTGATCGCCAAAGAAAAACTCGGCGCTGCGCCAGTAGGCATCCGGATTTTTGAAATCGACGAAAGGCAGGGAGCGGAGCATCGGAGTGCCGTCGCGGACGTATTGGCGGAAGGTGGTATAAACCGTGGGGAGGAGTTGGTAGCGCAGCTCGATCGCGTCGCGGACGTGTTCGGTGGTTTTCTTGTCAAAGGACCATGGCTCCTGGTCTCCGTGATCGCCCGATGAGTGCGTACGGAAGAAGGGGTGGAAAACGGCGAGCTGGATCCAGCGAAGATAGAGTTCTGCGGTGGGTGTTTCGATGAAGCCACCGACGTCTGAACCGATAAATGACATCCCGCAGGATGCGAGGCGCTGGCATTGGAGGTTGGCCATGTTGAGGTGCTCCCATGACGCGACATTGTCGCCGGTCCAGGCGCAGGCGAAGCGTTGGGTGCCAGCGTAGGCCGAGCGGGTGATTGAGAAGGTGCGGCGTCCGTTGCTATTGCGTCGCAGGCCGTCCTGGGTGGCGCGGACCATTTGCATGCCGTAGATGTTGTGAGCTTTGCGGTGTGAGCAAGGATGGCCGTCGTAGTCGTGGCGGACGTCGCGCGGGAAGGTGCCTTCTTCGAAGACGGCGGGCTCGTTCATGTCGTTCCAAATGCCACGGATGCCGGTCTCGGCGATCAGGTTGTGGAACAGGCCGGCCCACCAGTCGCGGACTTCGGGATTGGTGAAATCAGGGAAGTGGCAAAGGCCGGGCCAGACAGACCCTTTGAAGAGGGTGCCGTCCTGGCGACGGCAGAAGTAGTCTCTCTCGTAGGCTTCCTGCCAGATCGGGTAATCGGGGTCGATCTTCAGGCCGGGATCGATGATGGCGACGGTTTTGAAGCCGTCTTTCTCGAGATCCTTGATCAGCTTTTTCGGATCGGGGAAACGTTCGGCATCCCATGTGAAGCAGCGATAGCCATCCATATAATCGATGTCGAGATAGAGGGCATCACAGGGGATGCGGCGTGAGCGGAAGCCGTTGGCGATGTTTCTAACAACGGCTTCCGGATAGTAGCTCCACTTGCACTGATGGTAGCCGAGTGTCCACAGCGGCGGCATGTTGACCGTGCCTGTTAGGCGCGTGTAGCGTCGGATCACATCGAGCGGTTCCGGGCCGTGGATGAAGTAGTAGTTCATCTCGCCGCCCTGGGCAAAGAACGAGGTCACGTCCGGGCGTTCCGCGCCGAGGTCAAAGTGGGTGCGGAAGGTGTTGTCGAAGAAGATACCATGGGCCGCGCCTTTGCAGAGGCTGATGTAGAAGGGGATGTTCTTGTAAAGCGGGTCGGTGTCCGGAGTGTAGGCGTAGGTGTCGCTGCCCCACATCTGGAACTTGCGACCGCGCAGGTTGAGGTCGCAGGATTTGTCGCCGAGGCCGTAGTAGTATTCGCCGTTCTGGCAGACCTTACTCATTTTAACGATCTCGCCGCCGTATTCCTTGTTGTCCTCCCAGTGGTATCCCTTTTCATCCTGGCTGAGGATCACGCCGGTGAGGGTGTCGGTAATGGTCGTCTTGAGACCGCCGCGATTGATGCGGATGGAAAGGTGGCCGGTCTTGATCGCTACGCCGTCGCCGAATTCGACGACTTCGTGCTCGGGAACCTCGGGCTGGTATTTGGGATCGAGGGCGTAGCTGAAGTCCTTTTCGAAGCGGCCTTCCGGGGTGAAGCGGAATCGCACGATGCCATCGCCGACGAGTGAGACGCGCAGCAGCACGCCGTTGTCGGTGAGGAATTCGAACGAGCGATCTCCGAGTTGGCGGAATTCGGTCATCCTGCCGGGGAGAAAATCAGCCGCACCCCTTGAGGTGCGGGCTTTCTCCATGTAGTTGCCTGAGAAATCTTCGGAAGCCATGTGCGAAATTGGACAGTAATACGCAGCGCGGACCGTGCCAAGCCCGTGCACGCGGATGGCAGGGTGGAGCTTGATCCTGCGATCGAGACATCCTTACCCGCAAATTACCTCGACTTTGGCGCGATGGATGTTCGCTTATGGGGTCGGGGAATTTGGCCGAAATTATTTTCCCGGTTTCCGTCCCTTTTCGCAATGAAACGTCTGCGAGTTTTGAAGCTTGGGTGGGAGTTTCCTCCGTTGATCAATGGTGGTCTGGGAATTGCCTGCCTTGGGATTTCGCGAGCGCTAGCGAAGCTGGTCGATCTGAGCGTAATCGTGCCGAAGAGCACTCCCAACGTCCAATTTGAGGGCTTTAAGCTGATCGGGCTCAATAATCTTGAGGCGACGGAGCTTTTGACCAGCGAGGAAAAGTACCGCTACGAGAGCTTTGCGCGGATCAAGCAGGTGCCGATCCATTTGGACCCGTATTCGATTGAGGAAACCAGCGTCGAGCAGATCCGCATGCAGCCGGGTGGCGAGGTGGCATTTGCAAAAACCACGCAGGTTCAGCTGGATCGCTTTAAATTGGACGATCTCTACGGGGGCGATCTGGCAATGAAGGTGATCGAGTTTTCCAAGGTGGCGGCGAAGCTCGCGATGTTGCAGGACTTCGACATCGTCCATGCGCATGACTGGATGACTTTCCTCGCTGGAGTGGAGGTGAAAAAGGCGACGGGTAAGCCGCTGGTTGTGCATGTGCATGCCTCGCAGTATGACCGGGCTGGGGTGGATGCGCGTGGCTGGATCTACGAGGTGGAAAAATACGGGATGGAGGAGGCGGACTGCGTGATCCCGGTGAGTCAATACACCGGCGAGGTTTGTGCCGGGCACTACGGGATTGATCCGGCGAAGATTCGACCGGTCCACAACGGTGCGGATCCGGTGGATGTCTTCCAGACGAAGAAGAAGTTCCCTGAAAAGCTGGTGCTCTTTCTGGGGCGTCTAACAGCTCAGAAGGGGCCGGAGTTTTTCCTCGAGATCGCCACCAAGGTGCTGGAGAAGAACAAGCATGTGCGCTTCGTGATGGCCGGGACGGGAGAGCGCCTGAGGCCACTGATCGAGAGCGGTGCTTTCCGGGGGCTTGGCGGCTACTTTCATTTCACGGGATTCCTTAATAAGGAGAAGGTCCATGAGTTGCTTTCAATGACCGATGTTTACTGCATGCCTTCGGTTTCAGAACCTTTCGGGCTCTCGGCGCTGGAGGCGGCGCAATTCGGGATTCCGGCGGTGATTTCGAAGCAGTCCGGGTGCGCGGAGGTACTGAAGGGTGCCTTGGCCGCGGATTTCTGGGATACGGATTTGATGGCGAAGCATATCAGTGACTTGCTTAATGATGAGCAGCTTCGCGAGAAGGTCGTGCGGCAGGCGGCTGAGGATATTGCATCGTCGACTTGGGACGCCGCAGCGGCGAATGTGGTGGAAATTTATCACGAGCTCGCTTCTTGAAATCCAAAGCACCAGCATCGGCACCGAACGTTTCACTCTACTTCCAGGTGCATCAGCCGAATCGGTTGGTCCCCTACGATTTCTTCCGGATCGGGGAACATGCGTTCTATGAGGACGATCTGCTGAATGCGGAGATCCTCTCCAAGGTTTCAGAAAAGTGCTACCTGCCGGCAAACGCGATGTTCGAGAAGTTGCTGAAGAAGCACAAAGGCAGCTTTCGCATCGCAATGTCGATCAGTGGCACGGTGATCGAGCAGATGAAGGCACATCGACCGGATGTGTTGAAGTCGTTTCAGAGTTTGGTCGCGACGGGGCATGTCGAATTACTCGCAGAGACTTACTATCATTCGCTGGCTTACCTTCATTCGAAAAAGGAGTTCGAACGTCAGGTCGAAAAGCACCTCGATTTGATGGAAGAGGTCTTTCATGTGCGCCCGCGGGTTTTCCGAAATACCGAGCTGATCTACAACAATGCGATCGCGGCGCAGGCAGAGACGATGGGCTTTGATGGAATTCTAGCGGAGGGGGTGCATTGGTCGCTCAATGGCAAGTCGCCGAACTTTTTGTATCGCGCGCCGGAGCTCACGAGATTGAAGACGATTTTGAGGAACCCGGGGTTGTCGGACGACATCGGCTTTCGCTTTTCCGATAAGAACTGGAGTGAGTGGCCACTGACGCCGGAGAAGTTCGCGACCTGGCTCGCGGAGTCCGAGGGCGATGTTGTCAATCTGTTCATGGACTATGAATCGATCGGTGAACACCAGTGGGAGGACACCGGGATTTTCGAGTTCTGGAAAAGTCTGCCGCAGGCGGTGATCGAGGAAGATCTGCGCTGGGTGACACCGGGTGAAGTGGTCGATCTTTACCGGGCTTCGAAGGAGTATGACTGCCATTGGCCAACTTCGTGGGCGGATGGCGAGCGTGATCTAACAGCATGGATAGGCAATGTGCTGCAGCAAGAGGCGATCGGGAAGATTCACAGACTGGAGAGCGAGGTGCTGGCCGCGAAGGATGATGATTTGACGGATGTGTGGGCGAAGCTTCAGACCTCGGATCATTTTTATTGGATGTCGACGAAGGAAGGAACCGATGGCGGAGTGCATCAGTATTTTTCGCCCTATGGCTCGCCTTATGATGCCTATATCTATTTTATGAATGCGCTGGCGGATTTGCAGATTCGCTTGAAAGCATGATCGCCGCGGCTTCCAAAGCGGTAACTCCAAATGCAAAAATCAAGAATCGTCCCCAGACACGAATGGCGCGGTTTTAAGCCGGATCTCGGGATAAAAGAGTCGCCGGAAATCCGCCGTTCCGGTGAGATCCTGTGTGACCAAAAACCAACCGTTCTTGAGCGGATTTCCGACGCAGATTTGTGGCAGCATGCGTCGGCGCTTGCAAGATGTTATCGCTGCCAAACGTCGCAGTCTCACGGAATCATCCATTGCCACCTATGCAATGCAGTTCTCCCGTATTCTGCCCGCCGACTTCCTTCATGTGTGAATTCCCACCCTCTGGTCGGGTTTTCATGGTGAAATCGACCGAATTTACATCGACACCTTCCAACCAAAAGACAGCAGCAATTCGGCCAAGGACATGATTCTTCTCCTCTCTTCCCGGAACCCTGATACTCTGGATCCTCATGTATCGATTTATTCCCCATGTCGACTTGGCCGGATGCGAGTTCCTG
>CAZVMS010000049.1:0-4414 GCA_964628795.1 uncultured Haloferula sp.
TCCAGAGAGCCACCCAGAGGACCCAGCGCTTCATCCGGTGGGTGCGCGTCTGGATTTACAGGCAAGCTCCCTGGGCCGATTCCATCGCCAGGCTACGACAAGTCTGGGCAGGAAAAACAACGTAGTTTTCCACACCGATCCATTCTCTTGTAAAGGGACGGACACTTTATTTTTTGCCACTGTGAGAATTTCATGACTGGCAGCAACTGGAAAATCTACGCAGGTGGCTTGATCGCTTTATCGGGGCAAGGGCTTGGCTGCTAGGAATTGCTGCTAGGACTTTGCTTTCTGCGGGAGGCCGCTGAAAGAGCCGGTGACCGGACCGGAGGCGGGGAAAAAGGGGTTGTTGGTGGCTTGGGCAGCAGACTCGCCATCGTGAAGGCGTTTTCCGCGACGTAGGCATTGAACTCCTCGCCCAGGCGCTCGCGCAGGACGGCTTCAAATCCCTCGGGGCTCATGAGTTGGGGATTGCTGATGGCCGCGCCCACGAACTTGCCCTTGGCCGCCGCAGTGACGCGCAAGGGCTGCAACTCGCCGGAAACGGCACCCGCGAGCAGGAGGATGAGAAGTGGTCGGAGGTTCATGGTCAGCGTGACAGTTCAGACCAGTGGATGAGGTCTTGCTCGCGCGACTGCGGGCTGAGCTTGAGTTGTTCCATCTGCTGCTTGCGAACCCGGGCCTCGACCAGGGTTTGGCGGGGGGCATGGAGTTTGAAGTCCACCTCCCAGTCTTCGGGCCAAGCGGGCAGCAGCAGGATGCGGTCATCCCCGGTCTGCATCAGCATTTCCTGCAGGCCAATCATCGCCATGCCGCCCCAGTTGTGGTCGGGGGCGTGATCGATGTCGGGCGGCCAGAAGGCGGGAAAGCGGTAGGGGCCGTTGTCGAGCTTGCGGGTGATCAGCTCCTTGGCCTTGTCGGTCATGCCGAGATGGGCGAAGTGGACCACCCCCTGGATCCAGGCGCGGTGGTCCATGCGCTGCTTTTCCGTCACACTCAGCAGGAAGGTGTCGCGCATCAGCTCCAGGCCCGGCTTGCCGAGTTGGAAGCGCTGGTAGGGGTAGAGCGGGTACATGCTGGGCATGTGCCAGCTGAAGCTGTCGTGTTCGGTGGTCGGGATCAGCACCTTGCGCCCCTCGATCTGCTTGCTGGGCATCTCGGGAAGGGTGGCAAGCATGGCCTGCCAGCGCCGGGTCTTCTGTGGGTCCTGAGAGATGCGGATGAGACCTCCCAGCACGCTCTCGAGTCCGGCGATCACGCTGGTCGGGTTGGCGCCCTTGGGGTGGCCCTCCAGGGTGTTGGTCGGGGTGATGTGGAGCTTGCCGTCTGCGGTCAGTTCCTTGCCGGTGCGCGCTTGTTCGCGCATCCGGTAGTGCTCGTCGTAAAAGATCACCGACTGCTCGATGAAGGGCAGATACTCGGAAATGTCCGCGCCGGTGAAGCGCTGGGATTCCAACATCATCCAAGCCCATTCCAGCTGGCTCTCCCACAGGTAGTTGACGGCCTTGTTGACCCCGATGCCGGGCTCGATGCCGGGAGGACGGTAGCGCCAGGTCTTGCCCTTGAATTCCTCACCGGCGTAGCCGTAGACCATGGCACCGGGTAGCCATTGGATGGCAATCTGTTCGGTGAAGCTGCAGCCGTCATGCCCCCAATAATGCCGGGTGCGGGCCCGGGTGTTCTGGAGGCCGTCGCGGTAGAAGGCGAAGCCCGGCTTGAGCAGGTCGAAGTCACCGCTCTTGAGCATGGGCCAGTACATGCAGCGCTGGTTCTGGGCGGTGAGGGCGGAGCCCCATTGGCGGTGGTCGGGGGTGTAGCCCGGACCCTTGAACTTGTCGGCTGCGTAGATGGGGTCGAAGGTCAATACCCCACCATTGAACAGGATGGGTTCACGGCTGTTGAGGCCTGAAGCCAGCATGTAGCGGAACAGGGCGTAGTTGCGGCCAAGCCGCCAGCCGGTGTCGTCCTCTCCCTTGCCGAGGTTGATGTGGATGTGGCTGCGCTTCCAGAATGCGTCCCACCATTCTTGGTTGGATCGACGGTCGGCGGCAAGCAGTTCGTCCAATTCGGCATCCAGGCTTCGGTGCCAGTCGTCCAGCGTTTCGCTCTGCTCAATCAGGGTGACCACGCGAATGTGATGTTGCTTCGCCTTCTCCTGCGAGCGGTAGCGCCAACCCTTGAAGGGAGTCAGGGCATGGCTTCCCACCGTCTCGCCGACAAAGGTCATGGGCTTCTGCCCACTGCGTCCGTGCAGTTCGCCACCGAAGGTCAGGTTGCGGCAGGGGTCGATGAGTAGGTCCTTGATGGGCTCCAGACCCTGGGTCTTCACCAGGTGGTGGAAGATGTTGCGCTCCTCGTTCATCCGATGCCAGAAGCGGATGGCGGTTTTGTCCGCGCGGAAGGCATCGGCTTCCACAAAAACGGGTGTTGGATGGTTGTCCCAGTGGATGAGGCATTGGCCGCGATGCAGGTTCTTGCCGGTGTTGGGAAGTTCGATGCGCTGGTGGCGCCAGTTCTCGTAGGTGGCCTCGACTTCGGAGGGCTGGCTCGTTTCCACCTCGACATGGATCACCGGGCGTCCGACATCCACCCAGACCTTGATGGTGGCCGCGTTGCCTGTGGGTCGCCTGGCCTCGATTTCAACGTGACCCTGCTGCAGGATCAGGCTCTGGCGGAACTCGCCATCCTCGCCGAAGGGCGAGGGGGAGATGCTCATCCGCACCCGTCCCAGCTTGAGCAGGGAGCCGTTTTCGTCGCGGCAGCCCGCACGGCCGATGTAGAACAGGAGTTCGTTGTTCTCGACCCACACGTTGAGGCCGATGTCGCCGCCGACGCAGGGCATCGAATCCGCCGAGTTCTGGCTCTGGGTCGTCCAGTGGACGTTGTATTCCTCGGGAACCGTGGCGGCTCCGGCAGGCAACAGCGTGACAAGGACGCCCAGCAGTGACGCGGGCAGAAGCGCAGCAGGATGCATGCAGGGATTACCGGGTGAAAGCTCGCACTGTTTCAAGCACGCATCGTCCCGCCCTGTTCCCGGCATTGCGTCGGGAAGTCGGATGGGCCATGTAAAGGGGGATGACAGGACAGGCTGCTAGGACTTTGCTTTCTGCGGGAGGCCCCTGAAAGAGCCGGTGACCGGACCGGAGGCGGGAAAAAAGGGGGCGGAAGAGATGTTTCGGTGAAGCGGTGGGCGGTGTTTCGGCAAGAAAATTTCCTAATCCGCGCCGGGATTTGGCGGAATCGGGAGAATTCACGACGATTTCCATATGTCGCGAGCGTAGCTCTCCAAGGCGCTTCGCCAAGAATTCTTTCGGCTGCGGTTTTTCGGCGAGTCTGTCCGGATCTTCAGGTGGATTCGAGGACCAGGATGCGGCCGTCGTCCAACTGGGATTTCGGGTGCTTTCCATGTGGGACTTTGGTCGTAGCCATCTGAATCGGGATTGGATGGATTCCGGGGACGGTTGAACC
This sequence comes from uncultured Haloferula sp., assembly GCA_964628795.1. Lineage (GTDB taxonomy): Bacteria > Verrucomicrobiota > Verrucomicrobiia > Verrucomicrobiales > Akkermansiaceae > Haloferula. The sequence goes on from CAZVMS010000049.1 coordinate 3,466, forward strand.
AGTCGAGATCGGGTTCGTCGTCGGGGATCCATTCCTTGATCGCCTGCCAGGGTGGGTCGATCGGCTCCATGGTTTGATTCGCCCGCCCCACCCGGCGGGCTCACCCTTCGGGCTACGGCTTCGCCTCCGTCCAAAACGCCTCCGGACCCTCGGCGTTTTTCGGTGGCAGTGTGGAAGAGGTGGGTAAGGAGTTGGCGGCGCTTGCGGAAAATGCCGCGGAGGACGCGAGGGATGGTGAAGACAAATTGGCGGTGCGGGACTTCGTGGCAAACGGCGGTGGCGATCCAGTCGCTGGTGGAGCGGACGCGGCGCTGGTGGCAGGATGGACAGAAGTGGTGGCCCTTGCAGGTGAAGGCAAGAAGGCGTTCGTGGCCGCAGTCGGGGCACTTGAGGCGGGTGAAGCCGGAAGCGAAGTCGCCACAGCGGAGGAAGGATTCGACGGTGGCGACGGCGGCGGGGTGGAGCGGGCCGAGGGATTGGCGGTATTTGCTTTCGTAGTTGGCGAGGAAGTCGTCCCAGCCGTGGTGGACGAGTTGCCAGAGTGGGGAGGCGCGGGGGCGGCGGGGTTGGTAGATGGAGGGCACAAATAGTGTTCATAAGAACATTTTAAGTGCGGGGCAAGATCGGGGGTGATGGCTCGGTTTTGGGGAAGGTCAGGGTGGGTGAATTTCCGACGGGAGAGATTCGGACTCGGAGCGAGACGCCCCGGGGACGGCCTGCGGCGAGACGACCCAGCCACTTTGTGGGAAAGCGCTTCGCTTTGGCGTTTTGCGCCGGTGGCAGAAAGCGGAGCTACTCAGCGGTTACGCCCTAGCAGTCTGTCGGACTTTGGTGCGAGGCGGGATTTGAAGCTTCTCGGATTCCGAGCTTTCGGGCGGGGGAGCTTTCCGGAGGAGCGTTTTTTAATCCAAGATTGCTTCGAGGCTCTTCCGGAGCGCTGATCTGGCTT
>CAZVMS010000050.1:0-57530 GCA_964628795.1 uncultured Haloferula sp.
GAGAAGAAGGGAGGCATGTCTCTTTCCTACAAGGGCATCTGGGGCTACGCGCCGCTGATCGTGTCGCTGGCCAACACCCGCGAGGTGCTCTACGCGGTCAACCGGCCCGGCAACCTCACCAGCAGCGACGGTTGCGTGGAATGGATCGACCGGGCCATCGGGCTGGTCTCGCCGCACGCCGGTTCCATCACGCTGCGCGGCGACACCGACTTCACGCTGACCGGCGAACTCGACCGCTGGGACGAGGCCGGCGTGCGTTTCGTCCTCGGCATGGACGCCCACCCGAAGGTCGTCCGGCTGGCTGGAGAACTGCCCGAGGAAGCCTGGACGCCCCTGGAGCGGCTGCCACGCTACGAAATTGCCACCCGGCCGAGGAAGAAGCGCGACGGTGTCAAGGAGGAGGTCGTGCGGCTCAAAGGCTACACCAACAAGAAGCTCGTCGGGGAGAGCGTTGCGGAGATCGACTACCAGCCGCTGAAATGTTCCAAGGCCCACCGGCTGGTCATCCTGCGCAAGAACATCAGCGTGCAGAAGGGCGACGAGGTGCTTTTCGACGAGATCCGCTACTTCTTCTACATCACCAACCGCAAGGAGGACGACGCGGTCGGCATCGTCGGGCTGGCCAACGGCCGTTGCGACCAGGAGAACGTCATCGAACAGCTCAAGAACGGAGTCAACGCCATGCGCATGCCGGTCGACGACCTCACGAGCAACTGGGCCTACATGGTCATGGCGTCGCTGGCGTGGAACCTCAAGTCATGGTTCGGCCTGCTGATGCGCGACCGCCGCCGGGGCGATGAAGTGGTGGCCATGGAGTTCAGGCGCTTCCTGCATTCGCTCATCCTGGTGCCCGCCCAGATCGTGCGCGCCGGGCGGCGTATCATCTTCCGTGTCATCGGCTACAATGACTGGGTCAAGGACCTCTTCGCGACTTGGGAGCGGCTGAAGTGTATGCACTTCACCTAGCTGTCGGAGTCCGGCGCCACCCATCAACACCCGGACCGGGAGCGCGAGCGGCCCGCGCGGGAAGGCCACGCCCACGAATCCGGATCACGGCCTAACAGGCTCAGTCAAGCCGGAGAATTCGCCGTTGAAAACCTCCTCGGGATCGGGAAAACAGCTCCGCTTTCGCTCGCACCGCCCCGCAACCGGTGTTGTGGACGCCTGGTCCCGCACTTTTCGGCTTCGCCCTTCAGATTCGCTTATTTTGGGGCTAGCGACTCCCCCATCCCACGCCCGCGCCTTCAAGGTCGTGCTTTTGGATATTTTGACCGCCGACCCAGAGCGTATCAGAGGGCCGGAAAGCTCAGGGTCCTCACCATTGAGTGTGTATCGGATTGTTGCCCCGGAGGTCTCACAGCTAATCGCAACATCCGTGGCCGTCGCGGAATCGGATGTTGATGGCGTGAAAACAGGAGTTTCGACCGCCAGCACCGTCCCAAAAGCAGTGCTGATGGCGATCAAATTTCTAACAATCCAGAGTTCGGAACGAGTTCGGCGGAGACCCGCAGTTAATCATGCGACATGGAGAGACCATTCGTGGGTAGTACGATCAAGTTAATCTTTGTAAATTTTCGATACAACACGAAACTCCTTCGCCGCAACTTGGAACTTCCTGTTAGCGCCGCATGGCTCAATCACTCGCCCCTTGGATCGGGCACTCAAGTATCCATCCATCGACCCAAAGCCGCTTCAACCTTTTCTCCCCGGCGGACCTGGAATTCCTCGCCCAACTGCATCGACGCGCGCTTTCCGGCGGAATTCTGGAAATGGAGAATGACCGGCGTTTTCCCGGGATTTTCACGGATCGCCCTGCGGATTTCCTCGAGATCGATTTCCGAATGACGCGCCGTCCATAGGTTCAGCTCGACGAACTTTCCATTTCCTCCGGCACCCCGGGTCTTGAGCTCGTTGAATTCCGAGCCCGTCAGCTTCCGCGAGTCCGTCCGGTCATCGATCTGAATCGCCGCTTTGAAACGGATCACTTTTCCCGGAACCATCATGTCGGCATCGCGGGCCGGCACGAAGCTTTCGCCCCAGACCATCACTTCACGCGAGCCGGTGAAATCCTCGACGACCAGAATGCCGAACGGCTTGCCCGTCTTCGTCACCCGCGAATCGACGCTGCGGATCATTCCGGCAAAGGAGTAGCGGTCGCGCGGACCCTGCATCTCGATTTCGTCGATCAAGCCGAGCTTCTGGTAGCGATCGGAATCCAGCACCGCGCGGAACTTGTCGAGCGGGTGCCCGGTCACATAAAAGCCCAGCAATTCCTTCTCCATGACAAGGCGTTCGTCCTTGCTCCACTCCTCCACAGCTACGACACTCGTCGTATTTGAAGGCGTGGGCGCGCCGCCGAAGTCCATCGTATCGAAAAGCGCCACCTGCCCCGAGGCGCGGTCCTTTTGCGCCGACGAGGCGCTCGCGCAGACCGACTCCAGTCGGGCGCACATCGCCGCGCGGGACTCGCCCGTCCAGTCGAAGGCCCCCGCCTTCGCAAGGTTCTCGAGGATGCGCTTGTTGACCGTCTTCGAGTCGAGCCGGTTGGCGAATTCGTCGAGCGACTCGAAGGGGCCGTTCTTCTCACGATTCTCGATTGCCTGGGCCATCGCGCCGCCGCCAACGTTCTTGATCGCCGCCAGTCCATAGCGGATCGCCATCGCCCCATTGGGCGTTTGCTCCGGCGCGAACCGCAGCTTCGACTTGTTCAGGTCCGGTGGCAAAATCTCGATCTTCATCCGGTGGCACTCGGAGACGAACACACCGATCTTGTCGGTGTTGTTGATTTCGTTTGAAAGCAGACCAGACATGAACTCGACGGGAAAATTCGCCTTCAAATAGGCCGTCCAATACGAGATATGCCCATAGCACGCCGAGTGGGATTTGTTGAATCCGTAGCCGGCGAACATCTCGATCTTTTCGAAGATCGCATTCGCCATCTTGGCATCGATGCCGTTGGTCTCCTTGCAGCCATCCACGAACTTCGTGCGCTCCTGCGCCATTTTCGCCGGGTCCTTTTTTCCCATGGCGCGGCGCAAAAGGTCCGCACCACCAAGCGAGTAGCCCGCCAGTAATTTGGCCGCGTTCTGCACCTGCTCCTGGTAGATCATCACCCCGTAGGTGTTGCCACTGACCTGTTCTAACAGCGGGTGCTCGTAGAATGGCTTTTTGCGTCCCTTCTTCACCTCGATCATCTGATCGATGAACTGCATCGCACCCGGACGATAAAGCGCGAGAAGGTCGATGATGTCGTCGATCTTCTCGATCTGGTACTTGCGGCAGGTCTCGACCATGCCGCCGGATTCCAACTGGAACACGCCCATCGTTTCCCCGCGGTTGAGGATTTCGAAGGTCTTCGCGTCATCCAGCGGCACATCCTCGACCTTGAAATCCGGATGATGCACCCGGATGTGCTCCACCGCATCCTGAATCACGGTAAGGTTCTTCAGCCCGAGGAAGTCCATCTTCAACAGACCGACCTCGGTGATCGCGCCCATGTCGTACTGGGTCACGACCTCCCCTTCGTTTCCGCGTGTTAAAGGCACGTGCTCGTCAAGCGAACGATCGCCGATCACCACCCCGGCCGCGTGGATGCCGACGTTTCGCGTCAGTCCTTCGAGCTTGAGCGCGTAGTCCCAAAGCTCCTTGTAGGTCGATGACGACTCGATCAACTCGACCAGTTCCGGCTTGGCTTCCCACTCTTTTTTCAGAGTGATGCCGGGTTTCGCCTCGATCATCTTGGCAATCCGGTCCGCCTCCCCGTAGCTCACGCCCATCACCCGCGAGACATCGCGCAGCACGCTTTTCGCGCCGAGCGTTCCGTAGGTGATGATGTGGGAAACACTACGTTCGCCGTACTTCCGGCGGACGTAGTCGATGACTTCGGGACGACGGCTTTGACAAAAATCGATATCGACGTCGGGCGGGCTGACGCGTTCCGGATTGAGGAAACGTTCGAAGAGCAGACCGAACTTGAGCGGGCAGATGTCGGTGATGCCCATCGCGTAGGCCACCAAGGATCCCGCCGCCGAGCCACGGCCCGGACCGACCGGGATGTCGTGATCGCGCGCCCACTGGATGAAGTCGGCGGTGATGAGGAAGTAGGAAGCGAAGCCGAGTTGGTTGATGATCCCCACCTCATATTCGAGCCGCTCCACGATCTCGGGAAGCACCGCCTTTTCCTCGCCGTAGCGCCCCACCAGACCTTCCTTGCAAACGCGCATCAGGTACTCCTCGCGCGGCGATCCATCGGGCGCTTCGAACTGCGGGTACTTCTCCGAACTCGTCGGATCCAGCTTGATCTCCACATTGCAGCGCCCGGCGATTTCCAAAGTGGTATCGCAAGCACCCGGAATGTCGGTGAACAATTGGCGCATCTGCTCCGCCGTCTTGAAGTAAACTTCCGGCGTGTAGCGCATCCGGTTTTCGTCAATCAGCAGCTTGCCGGTGCCGATGCAAATCATCACATCGTGCGCTTCATGATCATCTGGGTTGAGGAAGTGGACGTCGTTTGCCGCGACCGGTTTCAGGCCGAACTCCTGCGCCAGCTTGAGCAAGCCCGGCGTCACCTTGCGCTGCGGCTCAAGATCGTGGTTGTGGATTTCCACGTAGAGATTCTCCCGGCCATAAATCTCGATCAGCTCGGCCATCGTCTCGCGGGCCTTTTCGAAATCGTCGGCGCGCAGCCATTCGTTCACCGGCCCTGAGATGCAGCCACTCAGGCAGATGATCCCTTTCGAAAACCGGCGCAGCGCGTCCCGGTCGACCCGAGGTTTTCCGTAGTAAAGCCCTTCGAGGTGCCCCAGCGAGACCAGCTTCTGCAGGTTCCCCCAGCCCTCGGTCGTCTCCGCCAGCAGCGTCATGTGGCACGCGCGCTTGCGGCCCGGGACCTCCTTTTTGTCCTCCATGCTCCCCGGTGCCAAATAGATCTCACAACCGAGGATCGGCTTCACTCCCTCCTTCTTGCACGCCTGGTAGAACTCAATGGCTCCAAACAAGTTACCATGATCCGTCATCGCCACCGCCGGCATCCCCAGTTCTTTCGCTTTCGCCGCCACCTGCTTGCATCGGGCCATGCCGTCGAGCAGCGAATATTCAGTGTGAAGGTGGAGGTGAACAAAGGAGTCGGACATCGGGCAAGCCGACTGTGACGGGCCATCCGGCCGAGGGCAAGACCAGCGCCTCCAGCCCTCACAAATTCATCAAACTCAGCACAATCCGCGCCTCGCCATAGCTAACCTGTCCTTCCGCCGCCTCGATGATCGGCTTCAGCGCCTCGGTCCCGTGCTCGGCGAAGAGCTTCCGGATGAGCTCCTCTTTTTCCTCACTCAGGTATTTCCGCACATCAAGCTCACGACCGTCCTCAAGCAGTTTGCCCACATGGTTCTCAATGGTGCTGAGACTCAGACCCCGCTTCTCCGCAATCTCATCCAGCGAAAGGCCCGCCGTGAGCAAGGCGTCGGTTTCCAGATAAGTCGCAGCGAGTCCGTTCTTGATCCCCCGGCGATCAAAAGCAGCTGGCTTGGGCAGCTGATCGAGCCGCTCGGAAATGGCATCCGGATTGGCGGTAAGATACTCAGAAATCGCCTTCAGAAAACCCTCCCCATAGGTGGCCATCTTGTGCTCACCAATGCCGGCCACTCCCGCCAGAGACCTCCGGTCCTCCGGCATCAGCGCCGCCATTTGACGCAGCGTCCGATCCGCAAAAACCACATACGGCGGCACGTCCGCCGCATCGGCGATTTCCTTTCTCACCCGCCGCAGGTGATCGAAAAGTCCCGCATGATAAGAAAAGCTCTCCTCCGCCGGACGGCTGCGCGCGCTTTTCTCAGGCTCCACCCGCTGGTCCTCGTGCATGGCAAAACTCTGCTCACCCTTGAGAATCGCCCGCCCCGCCGCCGTCACCTTCGGAATCGGAAATCCACCCTGCGAAAGCTCAACCGCCCCCGCGCCCACCAAAGCATCCAACACCCCACGCCAGTATGTCTTCGGACGATCCGACCCCACCCCATAGGTCTTCAAGGTCTCATGACCCATCTCACGGATCCGCGCCGTATTCGCGCCCGTGACGATGTCGCACACATGCACCGCGCCAAAGCGCTGCCCGCTCCGAAGCATGGCCGACATCACGATTTGCGCCTCACGAGTGGCGTCGCTTTGCTTGAAATTCCCATCGCAGAAATCACAGCCGCCACAGTTTTCTTTCTCATATCTCTCCGCGAAATACCCGAGCAGCGCCTTCCGCCGACAGCTCGGGTTGGCGGCAAAGTTCTCCATCGCCTGGAGCAGCCCAAGCTGGCGCATGCGTTCCTCCTCATCCCCAATTTCCTCGAAAAATCCGCGGATCTTCATCCCATCACCCGGTGAGTAGAGCAGCAAACAATGCGAGGGCTCGCCATCACGTCCCGCGCGACCGGTTTCCTGATAGTAGCTCTCGATATTCTTCGGCACGTCGCCGTGCACCACGTAGCGCACGTCCGCCTTATCGATGCCCATGCCGAAGGCAATCGTCGCCACGATCACACGACAGTTGTCGCGAATGAAATCCTCCTGCGTCTGCTTCCGATCCCCCGTCTCCATCCCGGCGTGGTAAGCCTTCGCATCCACTCCATTTTTCCGCAGAAAATCCGCCGTCGATTCCACGCTCTTGCGACTCGTCCGATAAATGATCCCGCACTCGTCCTTCCGCGCCCTAACAAACTCTAACAACTGCCGCTCCCAGTCCCGCTTTGCACGCACCTCGTAGTAGAGATTGTGGCGATCAAACGACGCCCGCACCTTCACCGCCCGCTCCAGATTCAGCCGCTTTTCGATATCCGCCGCCACCTTCTCCGTCGCCGTCGCCGTGAAGGCCGCGATCGGCGTGTCAGGGAAATGCTGCCGCAGCTCGGAGAGAAAAAGATAGTCCGGCCGAAAGTCGTGACCCCATTCGGAAAGGCAGTGCGCCTCATCGATCGCAAAAAATGCCGGTGCCCCACCCGGACAATCCCGCAGCCTTTCCAAAAACCCGCTCGCCGAAAGCCGCTCCGGCGCGACGTAGAGGAGATCCAGCTCCCCCGCCCGATACGCCCGCGCCGCCTCCCGGCGTTCGTCCGTGCTGATCGAGCTATTCACGCAGCAAGCGCGGATGCCATTCGCGCACGCCGCGTCCACCTGATCCTTCATCAGCGCGATCAACGGGCTCACCACCACTGCGCAGCCCTCCGCCATCACCGCCGGCAGCTGGTAACAAAGCGACTTTCCCCCACCCGTCGGCATCACCCCGAACACATCCTTCCCCGCCAGCAAGCCCTCCACCAAGGTCTGCTGATGATTCCGAAAGCCATCGAAGCCAAAAACCTCCTTCAGCACTTCCATCGGGCCTTTCGAAATGGTGTTCATGCGAACTTACTTGAGGCACCGCGCGATAGCTGTCAAACCACAAATTCCTCGTGATTTTCGGACCGTCACCATTTCCAAAGCAGCATCGTCTTCCATCGCCCGCAGCCTGTCACTGCCCCCGGCGACAGAGCAAAACGCGTCCGCCTCACGATCGATCAGCATTTCATTTCTTCCGGCTCATCTAGCTGCTAGACCGTGACCATGTCCGACAAGGAACGCTTCATCGATTTCCAATTCCCAGACAGCCCGCTCAAATTCTCAAAGCCACTCACGGAAAACCAGCGACTTCTTCTTTACGGCGACACCCGTGAAAGTGATCCAGCCAATCAATGGAAAGCCCTCTGGGACAGTCGACCCGACCATCCGCCGTACTTTGTCGAGTATGCGGCTCGCTCCATGGAGGAACACGATGCCCTCCCTCCTGACTTCCTGAAAATCGCCGAGGCGATCGATCCTGACAATGGCTGGTATCTGGCCGCGGCAGCCGCCTTTGAGGGAGTTGGCAGCATCGCGAAAGGATCCCTTTCAAGGAAGGAACAGGACGAGCGGAAGCCGGTGCCTCTGACGATTGAAGACATGGCCAAACACCAAGCCGCCCTCGGTCTTTTGCAGCAGGCGATGGAGAAGCCTCGCTTCACTTCTTACTCGGAGGAACTGCTGACCGAGCGCATCCCCTTGTTTCCAGACCGGACCGATTTCGTCAGCCAGTTTCCTGCAATCGCTCATGTCATGGGCAACCTGGCACCCCAGTTCCAACTTCGGCCGCTAGCTGAAAACATCGCCGCCGAGGCCCAACGTTGCGGCACTGAGCAAGATGAAGAAGGCTATCGAAAAATCCGCGACCTCAGCCATCAATACTACGTCAAATCAGCCTCAGACGGCTGCTATTTGATCGATCCTTTGATCGCCAAAGCCACCATGGTTCAGGGAATCAGAAGCCTTCGGACAGCGGCGGAGCAACTCGGATTCGCAGAGGAATCCGAGGCATTCCAAGTCGCCGACCTCACCCTCAAACCACCCGAAGAGAAGCGTGGGGCTGGCGCTCGCAAGCCCGACGAAACCGGAAAACTCATCGAACAACGGGGTGGGGTTCTCACCTCCCTCACCCTTCCCTTGGTCGGGAGGCAGATCAAAAAGCCGATCCCGATCACCAACGCCGACCTGACACCCGAACGCCGAGCCAGCCACGCCTTGCTTGGACGCATCGCCGCAGTCGCAGTCTGGGTGCTCCTTGGTTTCGCTCTTGTCGCCGTCGTTCTCTACCGCTTCCGCCACAGCCCCGTTCTCGCATTTCTTTCCACCCGAAATCGGGACCTTCTCAAGGCCTCGGACTGGGCATGGATCATCGGCGGCGGATGCCTCTTCCCGATTCTGTGGTATTGGACCATCGCCCAGCTCAGCCCATTGGCAGCGCATCATTGGAACCTGCGGATGACCGGCTTCATCCAACCGTCCGGCCAATTCACCTCGACTGGCTGGGTGATGCTCACCGCACCCATCGTGATCACCCGCTGGCGCCTATCAAAAAGAGCCCCATTCCTTGGCATGAAACCTCGCTACCCATGGCTCGGATGGCTTGCCGTTGGATTCTCCCTGCTCGCAGTGCCCCTCTTTGGTGCCATCACCCATGTGGGATCCCACGGCGCGACCGTGATGTATGCCGCCACGGCTGCCCTTGGCTTCGCCCAGCTCTGGTGGCTGACGTCCGCCCTCGTGGCACTTTTCGGAAAACCTTCTTCAGCCCTCTTCAGGCAAAGCGTCGCCCGCTGCCTGGTGCCCACTTATGCCACCGGCATGACTCTCGCCATCCTGGCATCACCCCTCTTCCATCGATCCGAGATCCATTGGACCCAGCAGGACTGGCTGATGGAAATCTCCGTCGGAGAACCCTCTGCCGGCCGCTACGAATATCGAGTAACCCAGCAACTCAAGTTGGAACTCCAGGAGACCCTTGGCAAGCTGCCCCGATGAAGACTCTCCCCACTTTTACACAAACCTTACAAAAATCCGCCATCTCCACATCATTCCCAAACACTTTCGTCCCTACCTTCATAGCGAATCAACGAACCATCGTTATGAAAACCAACTACCTCATTCCCGCGCTCCTCATCGGAGCTTCCCTTCAATCGATCGCCCAAGGGCCACCCCTAGGCCCACCTCCGAGCCCCGTCGCCATGACCCTCGATAGAGACCACGATCACGAAATTTCCAAACGCGAAATCAAGAATGCCGCCAGGCAGCTCCTCAGGCTCGATCAGGACAAAGATGGCACCATCAGCGCCGAGGAACTCAAGCCCGAGCCGCCACGGCACGAACGCCGCAAAGACGACGATCAAAACCCACCACCTGCCCCGCCTCCATCCGAGCTCCTGAAAGCGCTTGATACCGACGACAGCGGCGACCTATCCGCCGCAGAAATCGAAGCCGCCTCCGAATCCCTCGCGGCCCTCGACAGAAACGACGATGGCACCATCAGCTCCGAAGAAGGCGGAATGGTTCGTCCTGACAATGGCGGTGGCGAAGGACCTCCAGGCGGTGGCCCTCCGCCAGGCGGCCCTCGTCACTGATTGCCTCCGATTGCCCCCCACCCCTCCAGCCGCCCCACCAACGTGGGCGCGGCTTTTTCATGCCCGGAAACATCTCAAAAAATCCAAACCTCGATTCCTGAAAAACCTCCATCAGCGGAACTCGAACGATCAGTCCGCAATCAACCTCACCCCCTCAAGGTCCAAAGGCCAGCAGTTCGGCCCCACTTCGTCTCGTCCCTCCCAATTTGCGAACTGGTCTTCAAGAAAGACCAAAAAAATCAAATGCCCAGCACTCGAGGGTCGATATCGCCAAAGTCATTGACTAAAATCTCGAAATCTCAAAATTTTCGTGCGTTGCCATAAAAGATACTAACCTTTAGCCGAAATTGTCTGTATATTGTAGCTGCACGATTGAAGCTGGTTCCGCAAAACAAACCCTCTCACCAAAGTGAAAACCCACCGTTTCCCAACCAAGCCGCAACAACTTCCGCTGAATCGAAATACGGCGTCTGGATTTGCCCTGATCATCACGATCACCATGATGATCCTACTCGCCCTGCTCGCCGTTGGGCTACTGAGCTTGTCGACCATCGCCATGAGAAGCTCCGGCCAAGGAAACGCCATGGCAGAAGCCCGCGCCAATGCCCGTCTCGCCCTCACCTTGGCCATCGGCCAACTCCAAAAGGCCGCCGGCCCCGATCAGCGAATCACCGCACCCGCCAATATCGTCGACCCCACCAGCTCGTCCGCCCTCACCGGCGTCTGGGAATCGGTGAAAAGTGATCCCCTGCGCTTCGTCAGCACGGACGCCAATAAGGATATTCTCCAAACCACAGAAGAAGCCGACGGCGAGTTCGTCGCCTGGCTCAGCTCGGATACCGCCGAAGGAACCAAGTTCACCAAGCCGCCTGCAATCACTTCCGGCAATCAGCGCACCCGCCTTCTCTCCTTCACTCAGGCGAGCGATGATGTTTCCGTCGCAGTGAAGACCATCGGTCAAGAAGGCGGCATCGGCTGGCTCACCATGGATGAAGGCATCAAAGCCCGCTTCGACCTCCCGCAAGTCGATCCCGCAGACGAAACCGAAAGACTCGCCCGACTCCGCGCGCCCGAACGCCCCGCAACCGATATCATCCCCGAGCTCGACGGCTTCATCGCCGATGAACAAACCGCAGCGAAAGTCGCCAACTTTTCTCAAGGAGAGCTCATTACCAGCAAGCGAGCCGACTTCGGAGACCGCATCAAGGATATCACGACCGTTTCCGAAGGACTCAAGACTGACGTCGTCAACGGAGGTCTGAAACACGACCTCACCCTCGCTTTCGAAAGCGATACCCTGCCTACCGAGCTTCAGAATCGGCACGTCTACTCGAATCTTGTCCGCGATCCTGTCGGAGAAGCGGATCCCTACTTCTCCACCCTTGGCGACCACTACCGCCTCTACAAGACCGTCAAACAGGACTCCCCGATCGCATCCAACGTCCCCTCAAACTATCGTCCAATGACGAACGATCGGACCTCGCCCTCAGATGCTCCTTCTCTTCAGGTCGTCGATGGCCAAGTGCTCGCACCCGTCGTCACACGCGTGAACGTCGCGTTCTCCCTGGTAGCCCGCGAAGCACACGGTCATTGGATCAATACCGTTCCCACCAAATCCGGCGACTCCCGCCGGACCTACATGGTCTACCTCGTCTACACCCCTGTCGTCACCGTCTACAACCCCTACACCGTCCCGCTCGAGGTCGATTCAATGAAGGTTTCCTTCCAATACCTTCCCCTCGCCTTCCAGTTCTATCGCAATGGTCAGCCACAGACCAACAACCCGGCCCTCCTCAGCCAGTTCCACGTCTCCAGCCAGACCAAACAGGACTGGGCAGACAACTTCACCGCCACCCTCACGGCAGACAACTCAAGCAATGCCCCCATTCCTGTCACCCTTCAACCAGGAGAAGCCCGGGTCTTCGGCGTCAACCACAAGTCAGGGACCAAGTGGGGACAAATGACCAACTACCTGTGGCAAAACGACCTCGACCGCAGCCAAACCCTGAATATGTCCACCGCCGAAGGGTGGAACTACAACAGCGGCTTCATCGTCGACTGGCTCGCCCCTAGTGCTGCCGGACGTGCTCCGGACAACGCGAATCTCGGAGTCTTTGGCGTTCGCGGCACCGATACCATTGATGTTGGCTTTGCCCCTAAAACACCCGTTTTTAATAACCGGCCCATCGATCACTTCAGCGTCGAAGTCACCGCCAAGATCAACAGCCGCCAACGCGATCTCGGCATCTTTCGCTACCGCTACGGCTCGGAAAAGCGCCTGATCGAAGCCATGGAAGCAGGCGCCCATCCAACCCTCGGCCCCATCACCTACCCGGTCCGGCGTGAAAAGCCATGGCGTTTGAACGAACTCTATCAGCCGTCGGTCGAGTCACTTCCCATCGAAAGATGGACCGGACCCAAGCAGTTCGCCATTTTCACCCTAGCGAGCAGAACCGCCAAGGACTCCCTCTTTCCAAGCAAGCCCGGTAAAGACGCATCCTTCGTCAATCAGGTGCTCGATATGGACATCACCCAGACCCATCCGGCACAGATGCCCATGGAGCTCTCCTTCCTTCCGGTCAACGGACAAGGCACCAACACCGTCGGCTCCATCGAAGTCGCCTCCGCCTTCGACCCAAGGTCCTTCTTCTTCTCCGGATGGACCGCACAGACCGGCCTGCTTCATTTCCCAACCTACGAAATCCCCCGCTACCCCATCGTCAACATCGCCGACCTGCGCAACGCCAACCTCGCCTCCAGCGGCCACCTGCCAAATCCCTCCTACACCGTCGGCGAATCTCGCGCCCACCCGATGGTCCCGGCTAATACCGCATTCGATAAAACCACCATCCGCACCGATCACGCATGGCTCGCCAACAACACCCTATGGGACAGCTACTACTTCTCCGGCCTTCGGAGTGAGACCGAAATCACCGACTTCTTTGCAGGCAAGGGCTCCCCGATCAATCCCCGCCTCCTGCCCCACACCGGCGGCATGACCATGGCCAGCGCCATCAGCCAACTCACGGGAGAAGACGGCTGGAAACAATCCGCAGCCTTCTTGACGGAGAAGGGCGACTTCAACGTCCAGTCCACCTCGGTCGAAGCCTGGAAAAGCGTCCTCTCATCCCTCCGCCAGAAAGACATCCCCACCTATGAACCCGCCCCGGACAGCGGCGGCGGTGCCGTCACCATGAAACCGCGCCAATCGCCGTCCGATGGAACTCCATTCCCTCGCCTGCTGGACGGTCCCGCCGGTGCCGTAGAAGACGGATCCAGCGCCAACAACCAGGACCGCTGGGCAGGCTTCCGTGAACTCACGGAAAAGGACATCACCACTCTCGCGGAAGAAATCGTCGAAGGAATCAAGGCGCTCGGCCCATTCCTCTCCATGTCGGAATTCGTCAACCGCAAGCTCGATGGCCCAGAAGACGGATCAGCCCTCTACGGCGTCATCGAAGAAGCCATCCAAAACGCCCGGCTGAACGACGACTCATCACCCGCAGACTCCCGCCTCATCCGCGACGTGGAAGCCAGCCAATTTGAATACGCCTTCAAGAACGCCGCCCTTGGCGATACTCAGGAAGGTGCCACATCTTTCCTCAGTCAGGGCGATATCCTCGCCGCCATCGGCTCGTCCATCACCGTCCGCTCCGATACTTTCGTTATCCGCGCCTACGGCGAACACCGCGAAGCAAGTGGCAGAGTCCTTGCCTCGGCGACCTGCGAAGCCGTCATCCAACGCACCACCGATTACGTCGATCCCACAGATCCACCCGAAGCCTCACCGACCGGTATGGAAGGCATCGCCATTCAATCCGAAATCAATAAACGCTTCGGCCGCCAGTTCAAAGTAGTCGCCTTCCGCTGGCTGCCATCGGAGGCTGTCTGAGAAATCGAACCCATCACCTCATGCGACACCTCATCATCCTGTTCGCTGCCTTCCTCACGCTTGCCAGCCACGCCGCCGAAGGCACCCGCACCGTCAGCCTCAGAACCCTCTGCTTCCAGCACATCGATGGCTTGAAGGAAGTCCTTCTCATCACCGGAAAAAAAGGGGCCCGCGAGCAACTTCCGGTCAAGCTCTACACCTCCGCCTACTCGGACGAAATCGAAGCCAAAGTCAGTGATAACCAACTGCTCTTCGCCGTCCCCGTCCCCGACCCGGAGGACGGCGCCGAGCCTTTCCGCATCATCGCCACCGCCAAGCTCGCCGCCGGCCCCCGCCAACTCGCCATCTTTTTCCCCGGCAAGTCGAAAGACTCACCCTACAGCGTCCAAGTCATGGATGAATCCGAGCAGGCCTTCCCCATGGGCTCCACACTCATCTACAACCTCACCAAAACCACCGGACGCTTCACCATCGGTGAGCACGGAAAAGAGATCAAATCAGGAAAGATCGGCATGATCCCCATGCCCACCAAGGTCAACCAACTGAACCAGTGCACCGTCCGAGTCTTCCTCCTCGACGACCAAGGCGCTTGGCAAACCGTCAGCAGCACCGTCTGGAGAGCGAGCGAAGACATGCGCGGCCTCGCCCTCGCTTACATTCACCCGAAGACCGGACAACCGACCGTCAATTGCTTCCAGGAAACGCCCCCATGGCGCCTACCCCAGCTTGAATAAGCTGCATTTCCTCAGAGATTTCCAAGATTACCCAAAAGCCGTTCGCCTCCCAGCGAGCGGCTTTTTTCTGCTCCAAGGATGCTTTAACGAACTCTTCACAATCCCAACACCAACCCTTCCCATCCCATCCCCCACGACAGGCAAAGTGAAGAGTCAGGCAGCTCACAACTCAAGCATGTGAGTGATGTGGGTGGCAGTGAGGGCACCCATACTGTCGCAGCCGCGGTAAACATCGTCGTGGTGGTACTTCGCAAGGTCCGCCGCGAGGCGGACGACGTGTTCGCGCGGGGCGAGTTCCTCGCGCTTCATGATGCCTAAAAGCGCTTTGAGACGACCGCTTTCCACTTTGGCGCGGCGTGTCATCTGAGCACGCTCTTCGGCAACATACTGCTGGATGGTCTTCCGGTTGAGCGATTGAAATGCCAGCTTGGTCACGGTTTTGTTCGAGTCGAAGCGGTAGGCGAGATAGGTCTTGCCGCGCTTTTCATAGCTCTGCTGGTCGAAGTCGATCGGGCGGACGCGGTACTGCACTTCCTCGAAGTCCGGAGTAATGTCGACGACGTAGTTCACACTCCGCATGTCACCTAACAGTCGAATGAAGCAGCGTTCGTTGAACTTGGTGAACTCCTTGGCGATGCGGACCTTGTTGAGTTCCGGTTTCGGCAGGTCGTTGCGGAGAAAGACATCGCCGGGAACACCGGCGATGTGTTCTTCGATAAGGGTGTTTCCCTTGACCAAGTAGTTGATCCGGTTCGGTGAAAGGATGTGCTCGAGCTCGAGGCCATAGATGCGCGAGGCGTCGGCCTGCTTGACGTAGAAATAGTCGGAGTTGTCGTTGTAGAGATTGGTGATCCGGATGCGGAAGGGGCGGGAGTTTCCGAATTCGCCGAAGTCGACGCGGTCGACCGTGAGGTGTTCGTGGTGATCGGATTCCCCACCGATCTTCAGCTCGGCGTAGATCTGGGTGAGCTTCGGGCGCAGTTCACGCATGTGCTCCTGATCGTAGAAGACGGAGAGCCAGAGGGTCTCCTTTCCACGGGGGTCCTCATAGGGGATCGATCCTGAAAAGCGCGTGAGGTCATCGTAAACCAGCGGGATTTCGCGCAGGCGGTCAAAATGATAGAGATACTGCCTCAGCGGTGGCGAGACATCGTACTTCTGCTTCCTGCGTGAGATCATCGGCATGGCGGGATGATTTTGGGGTGGAGCACCTTAAATTACGAGTTTTCAAGCGCGGTACTCAGAGATATTGTGGGCGCATGGACGGAATTGCCGAGCTGACGAATGCGATTCATCGCGAAAAGATCGAACGGGCCCGCCGGATGAGCCCATCGGAGAAATTCTTTGCCGGAGCCGAGCTGTTCGAGGAGGCCTGTGAGATTTCGATGCAGGGAATCCGAAATGACTATCCCCATTTTAATGAGGATCAGGTTCTCGTGGAATTGAAACGTCGGCTGGATCTGGGCCGGAAACTAGAGCAGCGACTTGCTGCACGACGGTGAAGCACTAGTTTCTCGGATGCCTGCAACGTCATGATGGTCCAAGCGGGCAAGCTGGATTGGCCCTATATCGAGCACTGGTGTGCCGAGCTGGGAGCTTGCGATGTGTTGACGGAAGCTCGAAAAATAGCGGAGATCTGAAGCGTTACGCGTCCAGCAAAGTGCTGCGGGAGGACAGGCCAACGACGCGAATGCCGCGTTCCACAATGGCTTGGCGACCGCCCCTGCCAGAACATGGCCCCTTCGATGTCGAAGTGGAGGCCCGGATGCTGGAAGCCGGGATGATTCATGGGTCAAATCTCCAGCACCTTGGTCGTCTCCTCGCCGAATTGCGAGATGCAGCGCACGGCGATCTTCTGGCCGGCCTTCTTTACCACGATCGGGTGCGAAACGGAGCCGTAGAGACGGTCGAAGGCTTCCTCGTCGATCTCGATGCGTAGGGTCTGCTCGGCGCGCTTCTTCGTCGAGGCTGTGACGAGCTTGTCGAGGCCCTTGCGCCACTTCTTGAACTCATCCTTGCCGCCACCGCAGAAGAAGACCTGGCGGACGACGAAGTTGGTGCCGTCGTAGTCGTCATCGACCATCCAGTAGGCGATGTCATGCGCCGCCCGGCTCTTCACCTCGTCCTTGATCGGATCGTAGATGTCCAGGCCGCGGATCTCGACCTGCACCTGCTTCTTCCCGTCCTCCGAAACACCGGCTTCTAAAATACTGATATCCGGCTCGCCGATGGTGACGAAGCTGGCGTGTTTCTTGTCCTTCTTCATCAGGCCGTCCTGCAGCAGGTCGTCGTGCATGCGGACGATGGAGGTCTGGAAGCCGCCCCGGTCGAGCTGCATGTCCTGCAAGTTGCTCTCGAAGGAAAAGCCGAGGATCAGCAACCAGTCGGCATCGCCCTTGCGGCGGCATTCCTTGATCGCCTCCGCCACCGCCTGCTTGCTGACGGTGCCAAACTTGGGCCCGAGGTGCAGATACGCCTTCTTCTCTAACTGACCTCCGACCTCTGACTTCTGATCTCCGGTAAAGAAGCCTTCGGCGTTCAAAACCGGACTCGCCAGCCGGTCCACCCGCGTGAAGACGGCGCGTTCGCGCTTGTCGCCGGTCATGACGCCGCTGGATTGGAGAAAGGAGAAGACGAGGTCCTCGAAGCTGGCCAGGCCTTCGTCGCTCTCGCGCTGGTGGGCGAGTTCCTCCGGGCTGAGCGGCTCGTAGGATTGCAGGGTCTCGACGGTGAAGGGCCCGGCGATGCGCAGCTTGCTCTTTATTTCCTCCGGCTGGTCGTAGAGCGTTTCGGTGGCGGGCGGTTCGCCGTTGGCGATGCTGCCCAGCGTGATGTGCGGGACTTTCTTGTAAACGAAGCCCTGGCGCAGGTCGCAGCGTTCGGTGTCGTGTAGCTTGTAGTAGGGGAACACGGCGGTCATCAGCCGGGTCTTGGCGATGTTCAGGGCGATGCGCGAGGTGTCGATGGTGATCCAACGCCGGCCCCATTGCTCCGCGACATACGCCGTGGTGCCGCTGCCACAAGTGGGATCCAACACGAGATCGCCGGGGTCGCTGGTCATGAGGAGACAGCGGGTAATTGCCTTGGTGCCGGTTTGGACGACGTAGAGTTTATCGTCGGTGAAGTTGCCGGTAAGCGTGTCGGTCCAAATGTTGCCACGCTCTTGGTAGGGAAAATCATCGGCAAAGCGGCGATAACGAATGCTATCCTTCGCAACATGCAAACGGTTGGCATCTGCCAGTAGCTTCATGCCCGCCGGATAGTTGGCTTTCCAATGGGAGTTCTGCCGAGGCTTGTAGGTCTTGCCTTGAAACTCAAACGGCTGCGAAGAACTGGCTGGACCTTGCGATTGAAGATTGTCGGGGAAGTAGAGGCGTGCGCCTTCCGGTAATTGTTTCTGCCCCCTTTTCTCCTCCGCAGTTACTCCGCGATAAGAGCCATCGGGCAAGAGAACCCACTTCGCATTTCCTTCTCCGGGAATGATTGGCTGCTCATCGAATAGCTTGCGGACTTTTACTGTGTCTTTGTCTTTTGCATACCATAGAACGAAGTCGCCGAGAGTCGCCAAAGTGTTCGTAGCGAAACCGGAAGTTGTTTGGAAAAAAATCTGGCTCACAAAATTCCCGCTCCCGAACACCTCATCCATCAGACTTCTCACGAGATGCACGTTTTCATCCGAGATCTGGACGAAGA
The DNA here is from genome assembly GCA_964628795.1 of uncultured Haloferula sp. Classification (GTDB taxonomy): domain Bacteria; phylum Verrucomicrobiota; class Verrucomicrobiia; order Verrucomicrobiales; family Akkermansiaceae; genus Haloferula. The sequence goes on from CAZVMS010000050.1 coordinate 18,267, forward strand.
TCGAGCCGGAGGTGGTGAGGAGGTCGCGGGCGACGAGGAGGCGGTCGCGGAGGTAGGTGAGGTAGGAGTGGATGCCGAGTTCCCAGGTGTCGCGGAAGGCTTTGACCTGCTCGGGCTCGCCGGTGAGGTGCTCGTCCTTGCCATCGGTGACGGTGCGGTCGTGGAGGGCGATCTGCCAGTTCGAGCCGTATTTGATGCCGTAGGGCGGATCGAAGTAGATGGTCTGGACCTGGCCGGCCATGCCCTCGCGGTGGAGCATGGAGGCCATGCAGAGGAGGGAGTCGCCCTGCATGAGGCGGTTGGTCCAGCCGTCGGAATGGGTGTAGTAGTGGCCGATTTTTTCGAGTTCGTCGTGGGAGAGGGCGTTGCCGAAGAGGTCGCCGGTGGTGTGGGCGAGCAGGTCGGGCTGCTCGGCGTCCGCCTCGACGGTGCGGTGGAGGCCGCGGATGATCTGCTCCGGGGCGATGTGCTCGTGGCGGTAGATCGAGCGGAGGTCGACGGTGGTGGCGGGGTCCGAAAGATTTTCCTGCTCGCCGTATTTGCCGAGCCAGAAGAGTTCCGGGTCCTGGCCGCGGTGGACGACGGGGTTGAGGGGGATTTCCACTTTGGCTGGCGCGCCTTTGACCGCCGGGCTGGCGGCCTCCGATCCGGCCTCCTCGGCGCTGGGGATGTGGGCGCGCTTGGCGGTGGAGTGCTTGAAGGCTTTGATGTCTTTGGGTGGCTTGGGCATGGGTGGAAAGTGGGAAGTGAGCAGTGGAAGAAAGGGCGGTTCGGGCGGAATTTGGCGGGTTTTATGCGCGGGTTTACGTCAGGTGCCCAAGGGTGCGCAAAAGAGGGAAGTATTGATTTTCAGTGGGTTGCGGAATTACGAGGGTGGGCTTGGACAGGATTCTTGGACAAAGAGGCGCTTATTTGGCGTCGATTTGCGCAATAAACCGGGGCGGGAGAGTGGGCGTTCTTTGGACTTTGCTTGCGCAACGAACCCGTTGGGTGCGCAAGGGAGGAAGGCCTTTCAGTTCTCTCATAGTCAATAAGTTGCGGGAATTCTCCTGAAGCTCGCCTTACGCGCGCTTAAGCGGAAGACGGTTTATTTGGCAGATTTTCGCGCAAGTGGTAGGCCGCCTTGCCGCGATCACCCGTCATTTCGACCTCCCCGGCCGTCCGGAGTTCTTCCAGGCAGGTCCGAATCCGGCGGGGCGGTATCTCCGGGCCGATCCGCTGGTGGATGTCGGCGCGCTTGGAAGGCGTTTCGGCGGTGGGCGAATAGCGGACGAGGTCCTCCAGGATGAGGGCGCGCAGGCGGTGGGGCTCGATTTCCCTGAGGGTGGTGGTCTGGGTGAAATCGAAGGAGGCGAGGATGGCGGGCTCGATGGCATAGCGGGTGCCACGGGTGCGACCGGAGGATCGGACGATGCCACGGTCCGGAAGCGAACCGAGCCAGTCGCGGAGGCGGGCCTCGTCGGGGAGTTCGAGGAGTTTCGAGAACTCGAGCGCGGTCAGGCTGCCGTGCTGGGCGAGGAGACCGAGGGCGATCTTTTCCTTTTGGCGCAGGTCGAGGTCGAGGTCGGCCCTGGAAAGGAAGTCGAGGATTTCGGGTTTGAGGATGGTGCGGTCCACGCGGACGACGACACGGTCGTCATCCTCGGTGATCCGCGGGAGCGGCTTGGACTGGAAAAGGAGCACCTCGTACATCCGGTCGTAGCCGCTGCCCTCCCGCTCCATAAGCCGGAGGTCGTGGAAGACTTGGGCGAGGTGGTCGTTTCGCCGGACCGATTGGTGGAGGATGTTATCCGGCGTGACGCCGAGGGGGAGGCGGCCGGGATTGTGGATCTCGAGGTGTTCGGGATGGAGGTTGATGAAGATGTCGCCGGCGGTGGTGTAGGGACGGTGGACGAGAGCGTTGGCGAGCAACTCGCGGATGATGACCTCATCGTAGTGCGGGACCGTCTTGCGGAACATGCCGTCGGGGAACTCGGTGGAATCGCGCCACTCGGGGATCTCGGTCCAGACCCCCTCGATCAGCTCGGCGGGATTGAGGGAGTAGTCGTCCCAGGTCTGTTTGCGAACCTTTTTCCCGAGCTCGTCGTATTTGATGAACTGAAGGACCGGGGCGTAGCGGAGCCGGGCGCGGTCCTCGCGGGTGCCGATCCAGAGGATGCCGAGGTTGGTGAGGTGAGTGCCGCTGGTGAGCAGGTAGTGGTCGAGGAGCTCGCCATCGGTCTTCTCCTTCACGAAGCGCTTGACCCGTTCGGAGCTGCGGATGGCGGTGAGGAAGCGGCGGAGCTTCTCCGCGTCGAGGCGGTCGCGCGGAACCTTGGCGGAGACCTGGGTTTCCCAGACGTAGATGTCCTTTTCCGCGAGGAGGCGGGGCAGGTCGGCGGGATAGACCGGCTTCGACTGGTCGCCGACGCGGAGGAAATAGCGGGCGTCGGTGGTGCAGGCAACGGATTGGCGGTTGCCATCGATGTGGACCACCAGGACCTCGCCACCGTTCTCCCATTTTCTGATCACCGGAGCGATTGAGACCCCCATGGTGTGCTGGGGAATGGCGCGGTGGATGCGGTTGATCCACTGCGGGTCAATGATCTGGTCTGGATCTGGAGCGGAATCCGCGTCCTCGATACCGAAGACGACTTCTCCGCCGCGCGCATTGGCGAAGGCCACGCAGTCCTTCGCGAGCTCCTTCCAGCTCACCATATCGGGGCTGGAAAAGAACAAGAGGGACTTTTTGTCGGCAATGTCGGTTTCGATCATGCTCCGATGTGTTCCAGCACGCGGTTCCGTAGATCCGCCAGCGCGGCTTCGCCGTCGAGTTCGAGGAAGGTCCAGGGGTGCTCGCCCCACTGGCCGGGGCGGGCGTGGAGGTGGCGGACGCTTTCGATGGCGGGCAGCCAGCGGGTCTCAACGGTGTGCTTTTTCTCGGCCTTGTCCTTGTTCATGCCGGTGATCTCAAGGACGAGGTTGAGCTGCGAGCCGTCGGGCTTTTTCAGGCGGACGATGAAGTCGGGCAGGTAGCGGCGCTGCTCGCCGGCTTTGTCGAGGTAGGGGATTTCGAGGTTGAGGAAGGAGTTCTTCACCCAGGCGAGGACGTGGCCCTCGTCCGCGAGATCGTCGAGCGCCTTGCCGGCCTTGCCTTCCCAGCCGGAGTCCATGACGACGCGGTTGACGTGGGAATGGCGGGTGGCCCAGGTGTCCTTGGACGTCATGCCGAGGACGTGGCGGGTGGAGCCCTGGGGGTTGTAGTAGTTGAGGATGGGGCGGATGGCGTCCTGGCGGTCGCTGCCCTGGGTGATGGCGCGGTGGATGTGGGCGACCATGCGCGAGCGTCCACCGTCGCGGTCGCCGTAGTAGAGGAGCTTCTTGTAGCGGGCGTCCTTGCCGATGACGCGGACGCGGGAGTTATACCAATCGGCGACGATGGCTTTGACGCCGTGAAAGTGTTCGAAGGAGGGCGTGCCGGATTTTTCGTCTTGGAAATAGTCGCGGAGCAGATCCTTGGAGATGAGGTAGATGATTTCCTGATCGCGGGTGTCTTCGAGGATATCGTTGATGGAGAGCTTGATCTCGTGGATCTGGAAGGCGGTGGCGAGGGCGGTCTCGGTGGGAATCTGGTCGCCGCGGACCTCGTAGTCGGCGATGCCGGAGAAGTCGGCCTTCAGTTCGCCCTCGCGTGATTCGATGCGGTAGCCTTCGACGTTGGGGAAGGTGAGTTCGAGGGGCTCACGCTCGTCGAGGGAGTGGATGCGGGTGGTGGCGGGGGGATCAACGGGTGAGGCGGCACCGCCTTTGAAGAGCTTGAAGGGGACGCCGATAATGTGGGCGTATTCCGGCGGGAATTTCCACAGGACGTTCGCATCCTTGCGCGCCTTGGCTTGTTTCTCGGTGAGGACATCGCCGCTAACGGGATCGTAGGGCTGGAGGACGTAAGATTTTCTCCGTAGCGCGCGGCCCGCGACCTGTTCGCAAAGGAGTTGCGAGCCGAAAGCGCGGAGACCGGTGATGTGGGTCACGGTGTTGGCGTCCCAGCCTTCGGTGAGCATGGAGACGGAGACGACGCAGCGGACGTGGGAGCCGAGCGAGTTGCGACTGCCGACGGTATTGACGACTTCGCGCAGGATTTCCGCATCGCCGATGGCCTCGGCGGCACCCTGGCCGTGGCGGATGGCGTATTCGCGGCGGAATTGGGCGATCTCCGGGGCGAAGATTTTCCGGAAGGACGCGTCGATCTGGCCGGAGTGTTCCAGGGCGTCGGAGTCGATGAGTAGGGAGGGCGGTTTGGATTTCGCGGCGCGGGTGTGCTCCTCGTAGTTGGAGAAGAGATCGTAGCGGCCAGGGACGATGTGAGTTTCGTCCTTCCCATCGGTCCATTCGTAGCCGGCGATGAATTTGTAAACCTCGCGGGAGACGCCGGTGTTGTTGCAAACGACGATGAAGACCGGCGGGGTGTCATCAAGCGAAAGCTGGGCTTCGCCCCGGGCTCCGGCGGTGTGGGTGCGATTTTTGAACTCTTCTTCGTAGTGCTTGTAGAACTGGTCGAGTGCCTGCTGGACGAGATCGGGTAGCTTGGGCGGCGCTTCCTTGAGTTCTTCGCCCTTCTCCTTGGCCCGCTTGCGCTGGCGTGTGACACCTGCCTTGGGCAGGTCGTCTTTCACGTGATGGTAGAGATTGCGAAGGACGGGAATGTCGAGTGACTGGGTGTCGTCGCGGGTCGGGAGGTAGGGGATTTTCACCAGGCCCGACTCGATGGCGTCGGTAAGGCCAAAATCGGAGACGACCCAGGGGAACAGTGAGTAAGGTTCGTGACCGGAGCCGGTGAGATAATAGGGTGTGGCGGAGAGGTCGTAAACTGAGCGGACCTTGAAGCGGTGGTGGAGTTCGCGGAGGCCGGAGAACCAGACGGCGGCGCGTTCGTTCTCGGTCTTGGTGTCTTCCCCTTCGGCCTTCTTTTTGTCACCGGACTTCGGGAGGTAGCAGTGGTGGGCCTCGTCGTTGAGAATGAGAAGACGGGTGCCTGCCTTGAATGAGGGCATCAGGCGGCGGACGACCAGCGAGAAGTCTTCTTTGGCGTCCTGCTTTTTCCCGTCGGCACCGAGTTTGCCGTCCATGGCACCGCGCTTGTTACCGGAAAGCTGTCGTGGTTCGAATTGGTGGTAGTTGGCGATGATCAGCTTGGCATTCAGCTGGGGAAGGCGCGGGAGCAGGTCGCGGGGAACGAGACGACGTTGCGTGTAGTAGTCGGCTTCGAGGGCGTCGCGATTCGTCTCGACCCGGAGGACGGAAAGTCGGTCGCGGATGGTGACGCCCGGCGCGACAACGAGGAAGTTGTCGGCGAAGCGAGTGTCGTTGGCGTATTCCTGACGGTTGAAGAAGTGGTAGAGGATGAGCGCGGCCATGACAACCGTCTTGCCGGTGCCGGTGGCCATTTTGAAGGCGATGCGCGGGAGCTGGTCGTCCGCATTCGCGCCGACGGTGGCGCGGGCATCGGTCAGTTTGCGGAGGATATTGGTGCCGGGATTGGATTTGTCGGCGACTTCATTGAGCCAGATGGCAGTCTCGATGGCCTCGCGCTGGGCGAAGAAGAGTTTTTCGAAGGCGTGCCGTTCGGGGTTCTGGAACCAGAAGCGGAGCAGGCTGGCGGTCACCCGCGTGACGTTCGGGTAGCCCTGGTCGCGCCATGTGCGGACTTCCTTTCTAACGAGGTTGACCAGCTTTGATCCGTAAGCGCGGGTGAGGTCTTCGGAGATCGCTTGGAATTCCTTTTGTGGTCCGGTGGTGACGGGCATCGCGGCCACCTGCCCTGTGAAGAATCGTCTACCGGGAAGGATGGTCTCGTAGTCGAGTTCACCTTCTGGATTCGTGGCGTAGTGACGAAGCGGTTCCTCGTAAGGATTGTTCAGGATCGGATTCCCCTCGTTCATTCGCACTGACTTAAGTGGGGATAGAAGGTTGCGGGAAGATCATAATCTAACCTGCTTCTACTTAACCCAGCAAAGTGCTACGTGAAAACAAGGCGACGACGGGGATACCGCGGGCTTCGATGGCTTGGCGGCCGCCTTCTTCGCGATCGACGAGGACGAGGGCAAAGGCGACTTTGCCGCCTTCGCGCTCGATGGCATCGATGGCCTTAAGGGTGGAGCCGCCGGTGGTGATGACGTCATCGACGACGACGATCGTATTGCCTTCGGCGAAGTTGCCTTCGATCTGTTTGCCACGGCCGTGGCCTTTGGGCTCTTTACGGACGGTGAAGACCTGGAGAGCTTTGTCGGGGTTCTGGCGGGCGGAGGCCATGCCGACGGCGAGGGAAATCGGATCGGCTCCGAGCGTCATGCCGCCGATGGCGTCGATGGAGAGATTTTCGTCGTCGATGCGCTGGCGGACGGCGTCCCAGCCGAGTTCGCCGATGAGGGCGGCACCGAAGGGGTCGAGCGCGGTCATGCGGCAGTCGATGTAGAGGTCGCTTTCTTTTCCGGAGGCGAGGGTGAAGGTGCCGGTGCGGACAGATTTTTTAAGAAGGAGGTCTTTGAGGGTGGAGGCGGTGGACATGGGGAAAGAGTCCAGAGACCAGAGGCCAGAGACCAGAGAAAAGAATGGGAGAAGGGACCGCGCGACGCTGTCGCGCTTGGAATTATCAAGTGGCGCTCGACTCGATCAGCGCGACCGCGTCGCGCGTTCCGGTTTTGGAGCAGCGACCTACGATCGATGCTCCAGCATCAAAAAGCCGCCTGCCCTTGCGGGTGGCGGCCTTGTCTGAAGCTTGGCGAAGAGGCTGGAAGCCTCTGCCACTTAGTTCGCAGCGAGCTCGGCTGGCTTGACGTTCACACGACGACCGTTTTGGTCGAAGTAGACGTTGCCGGCGACGCGGGCGTGGACGGTGAAGTCCTTGCCGAGATAGACGTTCTTGCCGGGGTGCCACTTGGTGCCACGCTGACGGAGAATGATGTTTCCTGGGACGACGACTTCGCCGCCAAACTTTTTCACGCCGAGGCGCTTGGAGCGGGAATCGCGACCGTTCTTAACGGAGCCTTGTCCTTTTTTATGGGCCATGGAATTGGAAGATTAGAAGTGGTGTTTAGGCGATCGAGTTGATTTCGATCGTGGTGAGTGCGCGGCGGTAGCCTTTGGTTTTGTGGAAACCCTTACGGCGCTTGAACTTGAAAGCGATGCCCTTCTTGCCGCGGTAGTTGTTGAGCACGGTAGCTTGGACGCTGGCACCTTCGACGACGGGTGCGCCAACCTTGATGTCTGCGCCTTCTCCGATGAGGAGGGGTGCGAATTCGAGGACAGTTCCCTCGTCGAGGTTGAGATTCTCGACATCGAGTTTGTCGCCTTGTTGGACGCGGTATTGTTTACCGCCGGTTTTGATCACTGCGTAGGCCATGGCCGTTAGAAGAAGGGATTAAGGGATGCCCCGCCTTTGCGCGGGGGCGGGGAGAACACCACAGGCTCTCGATACCGGCAAGGGAATTTTTTGAAATCGACGCGAGGAATTCTTTGGGGTTCCTGAGGGCTTGTGAATCGAAGTGTGTCAGATGCGTCCGCGATGGAGGATTTGGGCCGTGAAGTGGCTTTGCGGCTGGGTTCCGGGGCGGTGCTTGGGCTGGTCGGGGGCTTAGGCGCGGGGAAAACCCATTTTTCGAAGGGTTTGGCCTCGGGGCTGGGGTTTTCAGGCGCGGTGACGAGTCCGACGTTTTCGCTGGTCCATGAGTACCGGGGCGGAAGATTGCCGATTTTCCACTTCGATTTCTACCGCCTGGACTCGGCGGAGGCACTGCTCGGCATCGGCTGGGACGAGTTTCTCGACGATGATGGGGTGGTGATCGCCGAGTGGGCGGACCTTTTCCCGGAGCTGATGCCAGAGGAGACACGCTGGCTGCGCTTTGAGGTGAGACCCGACGGAAGCCGCAGGGTCGAAGAAGTCGACGCCCCTTAAGGAGTGAGGGAGCGGGAAATGGAATCCATCAGGCGGCTCAGGGTGCCCTGCGAGCGTTGGACGGTGCCAGGAGCGTTATTGTAGGCGCGCTGGACAGTTTGGGCAGAGCGGACGCCGGTGTCGGAGGTGCGAACAGCGGTTCCGGAGGTATGATAGACGGCTTCGGGCGCATTCTGGTAGGTGCGCTGGGCGGTGGCTGCGGTCCGGTATGCCGTGTCCACGGAGCGGTTGGCGGACCCGCAAGAGCTGAAAAGCATTCCGGCGCAGCCGAGCAGAGTGAGGACAAGGGCTTTCATGGGGCGGAAGACTAGGGTCCGAGACGCCGGGGTCAATCCGGCATTTAGTCTGCACGACTATCGAGCTGAAAAACTTGGCCGGAGGTGTGAGGCAGGTGCTGGTGGAGATGGACGAGAAATCGGGCGACGGAGTCCGGGGTATTCAAGCGACCGAGGGTGTGCTGCTGGCGGACGATTTCCTTGCGGGCGTCGCTGACGGCTTGGGTCATGCGGGTTTCGAGGAAACCGGGGAGGATGACATTCACGCGGATGCCTGCGGGGCCGACTTCGCGGGCGAGCGACTTCGCGAGGCCAATCAGCCCTGCTTTCGCGGCGGCGTAGGCGGCCTGGCCGATCGGCGGATGGATGGCGGAGTAGCTGGAAATGAAGATGAGGTGGCCGGTGCGGCGGCGGATCATCGGCTTGAGGGCCGCCTTGGCGCAGCGGAAGGCACCGTGCAGGTTGACTTCGAACTGGCGATCCCAGTCGGCTTCGCTGATGCGGGCGAGCAACTGGTCGTGGCTGAGCCCGGCATTGGCGACGAGCAACTCGAGGGGCTCCAGTGTTTTAAAAAAAGCGCTGACGGAGTCGGGCTTGGCGACATCGAGATCGGCACGGCCCGGAGCGTGGACGGAGAAGCCACTGTCACGCAACGACGAAGCGATCCGGTTTCCCAGATCGCCGTGACCGCCGGTGACGAGCACGTTTTCCATGTGGCAGGAGCCTGCCGCGCGTGGCGGCATGTGCAAGGATGGAGCGTGCGGTGACTTTTTTAACGCGAGGCCGACTGTGGCGCGGGGCGGATCACGGTCGCGTGTTCGTCGTAGCGGGCGATGCCGCCGGCTTGCTCGAGGAGATAGTCGAGCGCGACTTTGGCGGGGACATTCTTGAGCTGGAGGCTGACATCACGTTCGCCAAGTTCGTTTTTTGGATCTCGGATCAAGAAGTTCGGGCTGAAGGTGGATTGGGGATCGGCCTTCTTGCTCTCTTCATTGACCATGTGCTCGAGAGCTTCGAGCGCTTCGGAAAGCGTGACGTTGTCCATGCTGACCACTGGGAGCTTGATGGCGGCGAGTTGAGCACTGCGTCGTTTGGAAACCAGGTCGCCCTTGGTTGCCGTGAGTCGCCCGAGTTGGTAGCGGGCGTAGGCGTGATCGGGTTTCAGGCGCAGCGTTTCGTTGAATGCGATGCGGGCACCGGCGACGTCGCCTTTGGCCACGGCATCCATGCCTTTCTTATAGTAGTCATCGGCTTCACTACCAAAAGCTGGCAGGGCGATCATGCCGAAGGCGGCGAGAATAATGGAGCGTTGCATGGGTCTTACTTTGGTTGTTGTTGCTTGGGGATGTTACGACAATCGAGAGATTTGTCTTATTCCTAAGATGGCCTCAATTTTGGAGATCTTCAATCTCGGAGTTGATCATCCGGCCTTGAGGAGCCATTGCATGTGCGGTGACTGACCATGAATTGTGGATGCAGCGTGCAATCGATGAAGCCCGGAAGGGAGTCGGTCGCACATCGCCGAACCCACCTGTCGGAGCGGTAATTGTCAGAAACGGCAAAGAACTTGGGGCAGGTTGGCATCGGGCTGCAGGTCAGCCGCATGCGGAGCGCGAAGCGATTGCCCATGTGAAGAGATTACATGGTGAAGACACACTAAAGGGTGCAACTATTTATGTCACCCTTGAGCCCTGCTCCACTCAAGGGCGCACCCCGGCGTGCACCGCGGGCGTGATCGAGGCGGGAATCTCAAAAGTCGTTTACGCTGCCACGGATCCGAACCCGGCCCACGCGGGACGTGCGGATGAGGTGTTGCGGGCGCAAGGGATCGAAGTGGTCGCGGGTGTTCTGGCGAGAGAAGCTGAGCGTTTGATCCGCCCTTTTGCCAAGGTGCAGCGCTGTGGCTTGCCATGGGTGATGCTGAAGACGGCGATGAGCTTGGATGGCCGCTTGACGCGTCCGCCGGGTGAAAGCATGTGGCTGACGGGGCCAGAAGCGCGGGCCGAGGTGCAGCGACTTCGGTCGACGGTCGATGCACTGGTGACATCGGGTGAGACGGTGCGCGGAGATCGGCCACGACTCGACCTCCGTGATCCTGCTTTGCTTGAGGGCCGCAAGCAGCCGTGGCGATTGATTCTGACGGATCATCCCGAAAGCCTGCCGAAGGATGCTCCGCTTTTTTGCGACGGGCATTCGGAGAGGACACTCATCATGCCGGGAAGTGATCCCGAGGGCTCGTTTCGCCGTTTGGTGAAAGAGCATGGCGTGAACTCCGTGATGCTCGAGTGTGGAGGAAGACTTGCGGGCCTTCTGTTAGATAAGGGTTTGATCGATGAGTTGGCAGTACTCATGGCACCGATGATCACGGGGGGCGTGGTCAGTGCGTTGGGGGGCGATGGCTTTCCCGATGGGCTGAAGGTGGACGAGGTCCGCTACGAACGCTTCGGGCTCGATGTGATGATGCGGGGCGTGGTGCTTAGGGAGGAAATGAGTTTCCCCTAACGCCCGAACATCTGAGTCCAATGCCGGTTAAAGCGTCCAAGACCGATACGCTTTTGGCCGGGGTTGAACATGTTCTTGTGGTGGCCGGGCGAGTAGAACCAACCGGTATTGGCACCGTGAGGATTCGTCGATCCCGCGTAGATGTTTTCACCGGATGCGGTGGTACCGAAGTTGGCGGCGCGATCCCATGGAGTCGTCTTCCCTTTCACCGGCGACTCATGGGCGAAGAAGTTTTTCTCGGACATGTCCTTCGAATGGTCACGCGCGGCATCACAAAGCTTCGGGTCGATCTCCAAGGCGTTGAGCCCGAGGTAAAGTCGCCACAGGTTGCACTCTTCGACACCGCGGGCCTCATCTGCGGGGACGCCATCTTTCTCGACGATCTTGCGATTGGTGGCGAGGATCTTCAATCCGTCGCGCGGCAGTCCGCTCGCCGCTTCAGCAATTTCCTTTTCGCGTAATCTCATCGATTCGACCGAATCAGATGGCGTGGTGGAAATCTCGGCATCCAGCGCAGCGTCGCGAAAGGTGCCAAGCTTCCATGCCGCTTCACGAAACGCGGCAAGCTCCGGCGGTCCGGCGGCCACCAGTTCGTCGGGAGTCGGCGCGAGCAGCTTTCTCAATCCATTGACCGCTGGCATGCTGATGGTCTTGAGGAGCGGCTTCATCGGAGCTTCCTTCATCGCATAGACTTTCATGAAGTCGTCGCGCAATTTTCGGATCTGGGCGCGATGATCTCCCCCACCCTGTTTGGCTGCGGACTCAAGGGCGCTATAGTAGCGCCCACTGATGACGGGCCAAGCTTTGTCGAGTTGTTGATTGAGATCCTTGAGAACCGCCCCTTCGGTATCATCGAGAGTCTCGCACAAGGCGTCGATCGATTCGCCGCTTTCGAGATTAGCTTGAAACGCCGCGAGCAATTCGTCGGCTTCCTGGCCTGCGATGGCGTGACAAGCCGTGGCGATGAGCGAGGCGAGGAGGAGAGCTTTCATGCGGGCAGGCAAAAATGGCGCGAACTGGAGAACTTGGCAAGAAATCGTCGCCCGCCGACAAAACAACACCGCCGCCGACGCGAGTTGGCGGCGGTCAGGTGCTGGGGATGGCCCTTAGCGGCAGCGCTGGCCCGAAGAGTAGTAGCTTCCGCGGGAATGACTTTGCCTTCCAGAGTGGCCACCATCGTAGCCACGACTGCGCGAGGGATAGCTGTAGTGCGGACGATACTGCGCGCGGCGATACTGCACCGCATGACGGCAGCGGTGGGTCACCGGCAAGGCGCGGACGCTGTAGACCGGTCTGCCGCAGTGGTCGTAATAGGCAATGAATCGTTGCGAATAGACAACACATCCGCAGGAGCTTCGTCCGCTGACATAAGTGTGTCCGGCATGAGGTGGACGAGCTTCGGCTTTCGGTGCCGCGACGAATGCAGCGGCGGCGACGATCAGGAGTGTAAGTAATTTCTTCATCGGTAATTTCTTTATCATTTGTTGAATGGGGATTCACGTCGTTCGACCGTAGCGCTTCCGAACTTATTCAATCGCGATGGAAAAACTTTTTGTAAGCCGTCGTTCCAGAAAGGCAAAAAGCCCGCTCCGGATTCCGGGGCGGGCTCTTTTATGAAGGATTTTGAACTACCAGACTTCTAGTAACCCTCCTCGAACGCAAGTCGGAGGTCACCGATGACCAGCGATCACTTCGACGACTCCTCCTGCATTCTCTCCTGGAGCTGACGTTGAGTTTCCAACTGCTCGATGAATTCATGAGGAACTCCCATTTCCTGAAGTTTTTCCGGACTCAAGGTAGACAACCACGTGGCCACAGCGATGAAAACGATGGTAAACACCAAGGCGAGGTATCCCGTGATCAATCCGGTGCGGGCGAGGCCCTTGCCGGAGTAGCGCGCAGGATCACCTTTGATTTTGCTCGAAGCGAGGTGGCCGGTGACGATGGCTGCAATCGCCAGAGGGATGGAAAGACACCAGATGAAGCAGGTGAAGAAACCAACCAGTCCGCAGACCAATGAAGCAACCGCGAGACCGTTGTTTGTCGGACCAACGACCTGACCTGGTGTGGCTTGGTAAGCGGGAGCCGGCTGGGTGCGCGGAGCTTCATAGGGCGACGGCATTGACGCCGGCGTTGGCTCTGAGGTCCCCGCAGAAGCAGGTTCCATGGTGCTTGGCTTTTTGAAGAGTGCTTCCAGCTCGGGGACGTTCACGGCGGGCTTCCAATCCGGCTGGCCTTCCCGCCAGACGAGATCTTTTTCCGGGTCGAACTTGCCGTCCCCGGCAAGCCGTTCAAGTTCGGAGATCGGGACGGGACCGCTCTGTTTTCCGTCGTGGGCGTAGTACCATTGGCTCATCGTGCTGGAGACCTATCACTTGAATTCGGCCGCGACAAGGCTGCTCGTGTTGGAAAAACGGCGCAGTCAGGGCGCTCCGCACTTGATGAAACGATCGACCGCGCAAACAGCAGCTCATTCCCAACAAGGAGATGCGACTTCCGTCGGTTTCTAAACCGCGACTACAGGCGCGGCTCCTTGTGCCAATTTTGTCGCATGAAGGCGCGGCCTCGCGTCGTAGAAACCTGCGCGCATGCATTCATTCGTTACCCCACTCCTCATCACCCTGGCCATCCCCCTCTTGGCCGATGGGGTCAAACCACCACGAAGCGAAGACTGGAAACTCGTTTGGTCCGAAGAATTCAACCAAGACGGTGCCCCCGACCCCAAAGTCTGGGACTTCGAAAAGGGCTTCCTGCGGAACCACGAACTCCAGTGGTATCAGCCGCAAAATGCCATCTGCCGCGATGGCAAGCTGGTGATCGAAGCCCGCGCCGAGAAAGTCAAAAACCCCAACTTCCGCGAAGGCGATCGGAACTGGAAGCGCTCACGCTGGCAGGCCAGCTACACCTCCGCCTCCCTGATCACCAAGCCCTCACTCGACTGGACTTACGGCCGCTTCGAGATCCGCGCCCGCTTCCCCGCACTCCCAGGTCTTTGGCCCGCCATCTGGACCACCGGACACGGCCGCTGGCCCGACGGAGGTGAAATCGACATCATGGAGTTCTACCAAGGCGACATCCTCGCGAACTTCGTCCACGCCGACAAACGGGGTCGAGCGAAGTGGAATTCCTCGCACCACAAAATGGCCAAATTCGGTGCGGACACCTGGGCGGAAAAATTTCATCTCTGGGTCATGGAGTGGGATGAAAGCAAGATCGCCATCTACCTCGACGGCCAACTTCTCAACACCCACGACCTCACCAAATCCTTCAACGGCAACGCCCCCAGCGTGAACCCCTTCCGCGCCCCGCATCGCCTCCGCCTGAACCTCGCCATCGGCGGCCAAGGCGGCGACCCGAGCAAAACCAAATTTTCCCAGCGCTACGAAGTCGACTACGTCCGCATCTATCAGAAACCCTGATTGCATCTCCAACTCCTCCGGAACCGGGAGTTCCGCCCTTTCCTTGAAATCCACCTTCAATCGTGCCTTCTCCAAGTCGATCGCCTCCTGGATGTAAGCCTTCAAAACGGACTCCAAGTCATCGATCTCCTCCACGCTGGTAAATCGAATCACCCGCGCCGCCCGCGTATTCTCCCCAGGCTTATCCAGCATCCCATCGGGGTCCTTCAACAAAGCTCCCTTGAAGAAACTGAGCGTGCAACTCTCCTTCAACTCTCCCATGATCAGCACATTGCTTTCCTCAAACGCGTAACATGGACCACCCCACTTCACCTCCTCGCTCAAACCACAGCAAAGCACGAACTCCCTCAGTCTCAGCAACTCCGCCCGCCACTTCCCGGCGTCCTTGAAAGACTGATCGAGCTTGGGACTCACTACAGCCAGTGCATAGCCCCCCGTAAAATCCTGATCCAGCGTGAATTAGCGCATCCGTAAGTTGACATGCTCACTTCTCGATGCTTGAACTCTCAAAGCTCGAAACCACCTCTTGAAAAATGGCGGCTCCTTTGCTCCTTTCGGAAAGTTGAAATTGCCCATGAACAAACGCATCCTCCTCGCCGCCCTCTCACTTATCTCCCTACCTGCTTTCGCCATCGACATCACCGTTGATAACAACCCAGGGGCGGTGGCGGATTTCTCCAGCTTGCAGGATGCGATCAACGCTTCCAACGAAGGAGATCGAATCATTATTGCAGGCTCACCCACAAACTATGGAACGAGCGCTCTCTATGTCGCCAATGGGGATGGCTCTTTCACCATGAAGAACAACCTCACGATTGTGGGGGTGGGCTATTTGCGAGATGCCAACAGCGTCCCTGCCAACGCCTCAGGGATCAACGCAGCCGCCGCCTTCGGCCTCACGCTCGGAGCGACCACCGGAAACCGGAACCTCAACGGGCTGACGGTGATCGGTTGTGACATCACTCCCAACCTCGCGGGAAACAACAGCAATCTGTTGTTTGATCGGTGCTATGTCCGTGGGTTTCAGTACTTGGGAAATGAGACCAACGCCAATTTCACCCGATGCTATTTCGTCAATGCTCTGGCCTTACGGGATTCCTCCAACTGCTCGGTAACCTCCAGCATCATCGGTGGTCTGATTTTGGAAGACTCTTCGGTCGCTTCACACTGCGTGATCCGTGGCGATTCTCTTGTGACAGTAGAGGGAATTGTCGTCGTTGATGCCACCTCGTCCCTTTCCAACTGCATCATTGATGCTCGCAGCACCCAAGCTCAGACCTATCCTCCTGTTTTCAACGGAAGCTGCACGCATACGATTGGGATTGGAAATGCGCAGTTGCCTACTGGCGGAGGCAACCTCGACAATCAGGCCATTGCCGATGTCGTTCTCGATGCCGGAAGCCTCGATGCCAAGTGGGCCCTGGCGGTCGGCAGCCCTGCCAAGGACGCAGCTTCCGACACAACCGATATCGGAGCTTTTGGTTCGGCATCGCCCTACCTCTTAAGCGGACTCACGGGCGCTCCCACCATCACTCGATTCCTGGTTCCCGCCATCGCCTCGCCAACAACCGGACTCTCCGTCGAGGTGGATATCGAGCAACCCTCGAACTAAGCCAGCGACCTGTTAGAACCTCGATCCCATGAAGGCGCTTTTACTAGCTCTCCTTGCCTGCCCATCCCTGTGCAGCGCTTCCCTTGTCTATGCAGAATATGTGATTACCCAAGGAACACCTGACAACGATCCCGGCCTTGGAAATGGTGTGGAAATCCCCCTGCCTCCCAGCGGCGACGGCATGGATCTTCAGTTCACGGTTCCTCCCGCCATGGTGGCCACCCTCACCCCCGGGGTCTATCATCTGGCAGTCCGGGCCCGGGACGACGCAGGGTTTTGGTGCACGACTTTGTCGCGAACTTTCTTCGTGCCCACGGCTACTCCCGACCCTGCCCCAATTGACTCTCCCGTGGACCAGCTTGAGCTCTTCTTTGGAGCCCTCGATGGCGATAACGACTCAGGATCTGGAAACGGCACCCCGGTTGATTTGGGTAACCCGGTCAATCTAACAAATATCAATCATCAGTTTAGCGGAGCCGAAATTGCCGCTTTGCCGCCTGGCCTCTATCGCCTGGCAGTGAGAGCCCGCAACGAGGCTGGCCTGTGGAGCCCTGCCCTGAGCCGCACCGTCAAATTGACCGAGATTCCAACGCCCGAGAGCTTCGAAGTGCGCTATCGGATCGAGGGAACGGGCGGTTCACAAACAGGCGAACTTTCCAATGGGCCGGTGGTTGAATTCTCCGAGAGCTACGCCATCACCCATTCACTCCAAAATCTTCCACCTGGACCCTATGAGTATCATGCCGAGATCATTACCGGCTTCGGACAGGTGGCAGGATCGGCGAGCAGTCCCTTCGAGCTCGTTTCCCACGTGGACTACTGGGACCAGGTTTACTTTACCGACCCAAGTCACCGCTCTGATCCAGAAATTGCGGGTCCCGATGCCGATCCGAATCATGATGGTGTGAGTAACGGAGAGAGTTTCATCCTGGGTCTTGATCCCGAGGCCAATGGGCTGGATGCCTATGGCGCGCGGCGGGGACGAAATGGCCGTGGAGTAGCATTCGTCACCCTACCGTCCGCCCTGCCTCCGGGAGCCTCAATCCTCGTCGAGGGCTCGCCCGATCTTGAAACGGAATTCATTGAGCATGCCACCATCAGCGCACCGCTCCATCTTGTCACAGCGACCGACATTTCATCGAGCCTCGCTACCAACCCCCTTAACTTCGCCTACGAAGACCTGGAGCTGACCAGCGACCTTGATCCGAGTTGGACCAAGCGGGGGTTCTATCAATTCACCTTCGACTACAGCGGCAACTGGCCTTACCCGTTCGATTGATCGGACGCTTGATGCAAGGTCCCACTCGAAGACAATCGCGCAAGGATCGCGTAGACCACGACACCGCGCGTGACTAGCGGCGGCGGCGGAACGCGCCCGCCATCAAAAGCAGGCCGGCCAAAGCCGAAGTAGGCTCCGGGACGACCGACGAAGCGTTCCAAATTAGAGTTCCGCCGCTGTTCATTGAAAACGAACCCAGCGTGGGGCTGTAGTTCAAGCCACCGGTCACTTCGAACGTTTGGAAAACACTTCCAATTGTCGCCCCCGAGGTGGCGGAGAATACATCCCAAGTCTGCATGGTATTCCAGAAGTTGTCGGAGAAATCCACAGACGGACCCAAGATCAGTTTGAAAGTCGCAGCAGGATTCACCGTGAGCGACCCTGCGGTGGTCAGGTCCACCCCGTCCCAACTCGTGCCACGATCAACGGTGGTATTCGATGTCAGCTCCCACTCGAAGATGCTCGTCGATGTGTATTCCACGCCGTTTGTGAAAGTCTGAATCCCAGGGCTGTTTCCGGGGGCATGGATGCCGGAAACCGTCGTGGCACCGGCGAGGGTCCCAACTCCCTCAAGCCGCCCGGCTGCACCGATTGTCACCGTGCCCGTTCCCGTGCCGGATCCGGTCGTGTTATTGACCACCAAGGTGCCGGAATTCACCGTCGTTCCGCCGCTGTAACGATTGGCTGCATTGAATTCCACCCGTCCCGTGCCGTTGAGAACCACAGCTGACCCGCCCGTAATACCCGTCGTGCCGGAGGTATTGGTGAAAGTATAGGTATCCGCGTCGTTCTCAAAACGGACCGTGCCGATGGAAACCCCTGCGGACTGGATGCTGATATCGCGACTCAGCACGACCGTGCGGTTACTATTGCCTCCACCACCACTATACGTTTCCTGGCCTGCCATCAGGCCGAGGTCGGTGAAAGCCGCAAAATCGCCGCTAGTGATCTGGCTGTCGCTGAAGCCCATGCCCCCCATGAAATTGGGGGCAGCGCTGCTCCACTCGCCACTCGTTTGCCCACTCCAGTAACCAGTGACATCGCGCACTTGGATCGCAGTCAACCGAGCCGCATTCGAGCAAGCGGCATCAAATGCCTGGGTAGCGCCTGCCGCAGTGAATGTGGCTATAAAGAACTCCCCAGTACCGCCAAGGGTATTGGGCCGGTTCACTGCTAACGCACTGTGCTGGCCGTTGGAAATGGCGGTGGCTTCAGCGACTCCATCGGTAAACCAACGCGTGTTGTCCGAACGCGTGGAGTCGCTACTGTTCGCCCAGGCTTGCATGATGTAGGCCCTGCCCGAAGTGAGCCCCCTGAGTGTGATATCCACGTCTGTCGCTCCTACAGTCGATATTGCCAAGAGGCTCTGATAAGCGGTGGAAAGATTCCCGTAATCAGTACCGGAAGCACCGCCTGAAGAAAGTCCCGCCGCATCTGATAAGCTACCTCTAGAATGATCATGGGTGACCAAATTGTCCGCAGCCGTACTTGCTCCCCCCCAAAAAACCGATTTGTTTGTCCCTTCGTTGGCCTTTCCTGCCGTTGGATTCGCTCCAGAAAAAGTGACTCCATTCACCGTGGTTGTTCCGCTGGCCGCGCCGCTAAGCGCCCAGGTTCGGGTGCCGGCTGTCCAGATGTCAGAATCGTCACTAATCGGTTTGGATGCACCGAAGAAGGCTGTTGCAGCTTCTGCTGGAATCCACGCCATCCACACGCACGCCGTCGTGCAGGCAATGGCCCGGCGCGACCTGCTGCCCAACCCACTGATGGATCGTCCCCCTAGCATTTCATAATCGCCAGATACTAACATTTTCTTGAATGTCAATTTTATGCAACCGCAGTGACTAGACGGCGCGTCGGAAATCTGTCAAGAGTAGACCATCGCTTTGTCGGCATCGCTTCCGCTGGCTTGGTATTTCCTCGATAGCCCGTCAGATTGAAACAGCGACTTCCGTAGTTCTGTGAGCCCAAGTGTCTCAAAGCCTAACAGAAATCGCTTACCGGTTCCATGCCGCTTGACCGGCGTGTGAGCCATGGTTTAGCTATCCGCTTCACTCCGTGATGTATCCGTTTTAGCATTCGTCATCATGAAATCTTTCCCACTCCTTCGCTCGATTTGTCAGGATGCGCGCTTTCAACGCAAGCCGCTGGCCTTGTTCGCATCCGGCATCATCGCGGTCCTGTCGTGTCTGGTAGCCGTTCCTCTTCATGCCGGAGCTCCGCAGTCGGAAAAGTCATCCGGATCGCAGCTCATGGGCCATCGTTTCCTGACGCTCAACACCGTGGTCCGTGTGCGCCAGATTGAGGTGACCCGCGACGAGGCGCACGGCCCCGACGAATCGATCGTGCACACTCCGGCCGAGGCGCGGACGTTCCGCGAGGCGATCGAAAAAGCCTGGCCGGGCGGGCGCATCACCTGGGCCTTCAGTTGGCGGGCGCTCCACGACGAGCGCGAGTCATACCGCGAGCTGCGCGATCTGATCGTCAGTTATCACAGGAAATTCGGCGACGAACTCACCTTCATTCCCGGTGCCTATTTCGCCAACATGTACAACACCCGCGAGCAGGTGAACCGCGATCTACATGAGGGCCTTGCGCGGGTTTCGGAAATCGTCGGCGATGGATATCGCCCGAAGAGCGTGGTCGCGGGATTCCTTTCCGCCGACAACCTGCGCCACCTCGCCGAGGAAGAGGGCATCCATGTCTGCCAGGGCACGATCTGGAGCCAGTACGCGGTGGACAACGGCGACGGCGAAGGCTCGATCTGCTACCCGTATTACCCGTCACGCGAGCACTTCTGCAAACCGGCGCAGGGCAGGGAGGACTTCATCGATATTGTGAATCTCGATGGCTGGACGGTCGATTTCCTCTGCGCCCGCATCCCCGGCGCGCGCACAGTGGATGGCGAACGCTGGCGCAGCCGTCAGGGTGTGGGACCGATCGAGACCTTGCTCGACATGGGCACCGACCGCGGCCTCGAAGCGATGATGGCCACCACCGCCTGTCACTTCGACGACGGCTTCGAGCGCAACGGCTTCGCATGGATCACCTGCGGCTGGGAAATGAGCCTCGTCGAGGCGCGCAAGATCTATGGCTATGGCGGCCGCAACGGGATGGAGGGCCTGCACCTCTGGCTCACCGGCATCCGCGAACGCTGGCCCGATGCGCAACTCATCACTCAGGGTGAGTTCGGCGAACTCTGGCGCGCCCATTACAAGAGCAACGACCCGCTCGACTATCAATTCGTCCACCGCGGCTGTGGCATCCGCGCCTCGGAGGCCGACAAGGAAATTCGCTGGTTCATGAACAAGGACTTCCGTCTCGCGCTGCTGCGCGATTGGAAAAACAAGGGCCCTGAAATGGTGATCGACTTCACCCGTTACGATCTGCCCGCCAAGGAACCTGCCGACCCCGAGTCCGGCAAGCATTCCCGCAATTGGAGCCTGATGAACCGCATCAACCAAAAAAGCACCCGTCCGCAAGATGAGCCTGTCCGGCTTTCCGAACTGCCCGGGGAAGACCGGGCCCTGATCCGCAAGCATTACCCGGACTTGTTGGAAAATGCGGATTCTCCCTGACTCGGGCCCGGCATCAGCAACTCGCAGACGGTTTGTCCCCGGTTCATCACACGGCGGATTCACTGGAAACCGCGGCGACCGGAGCAGGCCGCCACACCCCGCCAATTGACAGATTCCCAAGTCAAAAACCGTATTTCAACAGCCCGTCTGGCCGCTTTCTGTCATGATTCGACGCATCCTCGCTCCCGCGCTTGCCCTCTTTGCCATCGACGGACCGGACCTTTCCGCCGCGCCACCCCATCTTTCGGGCATCCATCCTCATCTCGCGATGTTCAACCAGCAGTCGGAATGCGGCACCGGCGCGGTGGTTCCTTGGGCGGACAAGCTGTGGGTCATCACCTACGCGCCGCACAGGCCCACCGGCTCGGATGACAAGCTCTACTCGATCTCGCGCGACCTCACGCAGACGATCCACCCCGAATCGATCGGCGGCACGCCCGCCAACCGCATGATCCACCGGGAATCCGGACAGCTTTTCATCGGGCCCTACGCAGTCGGCGAAAACGGCGGGGTGCGAGCGATCCCTTACGACAAAATGCCCGGCCGGCACACCGGCAACGCCCGCCATTTGTCAGATCCCGTGGGGAAAATCTACTACGCCACGATGGAGGAGGGCTTTTACGAGGTGGATGTGAAAACGCTCGCCGTCACCGCGCTGTTCGCCGATTGGCAGCAGCAGACCGGCACGCCGCCGGCCAGTCGCCGCGTGGCCGATCTTCCCGGCTACCATGGCAAGGGTCTGTATTCCGGCCAGGGTGTGCTGGTGTATTCGAACAACGGTGAGAAGTCGCAGGCCGCCAAGCGCGACCCCCGCATCCCCGCAGGCGTGCTCGCCGAGTGGGACGGAAAATCGGACACCTGGACCGTGGTGCGCCGCAACCAGTTTGTCGAGGTCACCGGTCCCGGCGGCATCGAGGGCAATCCCAACCCCGCCACCGACCCGATCTGGGCCACCGGCTGGGACAACAAATCCGTGCTCCTCGCCCTGCGCGAGCCCGCTACCGGCTGGTCGTTCTACCGCCTGCCCAAGTCCTCCCATTCCTACGACGGTGCCCACGGATGGAACACCGAATGGCCGCGCATCCGCGAGATCGGCGGGGAGGATTTCCTGATGACACTGCACGGTGCTTTCTGGCGCTTTCCGAAATCCTTCGGCAGCAATCACTCCGCCGGAATCGCGCCGCGCTCGAATTATCTGAAAATCATCGGCGACTTCGCCCGCTGGGGCGATCACATCGTCTTCGGCTGCGACGACGTGGCCAAGGCCGAGTTCCTCAACAAACGCAAAGCCAAAGGCGATATCGCCGCCGCCCAATCGCAATCCAACCTGTGGTTCGTGAAGCCGGAGCAACTCGACGCCTTCGGTCCGGTCATCGGCCGCGGCATGGTGTGGGAAAATGAAGACATCGCCGCAGACACCCCTTCCGATGCCTTCCTCTTCTCCGGCTACGACCACCGTTGCCTGCATATCAGCCACTCGAACGACGACCCGGTTCCGCTTTGGTTGGAAGTCGATCCCGCCGGCACCGGCGAATGGAAAACTCTGCGCGAAATTTATGCCAAGCCCTCCACCTTCGTTGCCTTCAACCATACCGACGCCGGTGTGTGGATCCGCCTGCGCGCCAAGCAAAACGTGAAAGGCATCAGCGCCGCCTTCAGCTACCGCAACGCCGACCCGCGCGGTGCCGATGCCGACCCGATCTTCAACGGCCTCGCCAAGCCCGGCCAGCCGCTCACCGGCGGCATCGTCCGCTCCCTCGACGGGAATGCCCGCAGCATGGCCTTCGCCGCCACCGATGAAAACGGCATCTCCATCGGCTACTACGAACTCGACGAATCCCTCGTGCTCAAACCGGTCGCCAAGGAAGGCGAACCCGCCCGCATCAACCATCACGCCGCCATTCCCAGACACGACTTCCTTGTCATCGACGATGCCTCAGTCCTGTTCCTCGACGAGGACGGCAAACGCTGGCGGCTTCCCAAAGGCGGAATCGGCACCCACCCGCTCGGCCGCTACCGCGCCGCCCGCGAGATCGTGACCGAACGCGACATCTTCAACGCCGACGGCACCCTCTACGAACTCCCCGCCCGCAACGCCGGCGGTTTCATCAAAGTGCGCCCGGTCACCACCCACAACCGCCTGATCCACGACCTCTGCGGCTATCGCGGCCTCCTGGTCGTGAGCGGCGTGGCGAAGGACGCGCCCGCCACCAACCCGCACATCCTCCGAGCCACCGACGGCAAAACCGCCGTGTGGGCCGGAGCCATCGACGACCTCTGGAAACTTGGCAAGCCGCGCGGCATCGGCGGCCCGTGGAAAGACAGCGAAATCCATGCGGGCGAGGCGTCCGATCCCTACCTGATGACCGGCTACGACAAAAAATCGCTCGTTCTCACCACTTCCACCCCGGTCACCATCACGGCTGAGATCGATATCACCGGCAACGATGCCTGGGTGCCCTACATGACGTTCGAGGTCGATGGCGAAGCGACCCACACCTTTCCCGACGCCTTCTCCGCCTACTGGATCCGCTTCCGCAGCGCCGGTGACTGCACTGCCTCGGCGATTCTCGCCTACGAATAGGAACACCGCCGGGAAAGAACGATCCGCCCATGACATCCATCGCACTCATCCTTCTCACCTGCTTCCGCGTCCTCGCCACTCCGGCCGATGACTTCATCGCCATCGCCGCGCAGCTCTTCGCCATCGCGTCCGCCACAGCTGCCGAAGATCAGCCTAAATTCCTCACCAGCGACTAAGGCGGCGTCTCCGCCTATCGGAACACCGATGTCCGCACTCCGCACATCGACCGCATTGGCGCCGAAGGCATCCTATTCACCGCGATGCGCGCCAACTGCACCGTTTGCTCGCCCTCGCGCGCCGCGCTGCTCACCGGACGCCATGCCGACCGCGCCGGCGTGCCGGGCGTCATCCGGACCCATGTGGAAAGCTCGTGGGGGTACCTCGATCCGGACGTCCCCACGCTCGCCGACCACCTCAAGCGCGCCGGCTACCACACCAGCCTGATCGGCAAGTGGCACCTCGGCCTCGAAAAGTTCGGGACACCGATCATCATGCTCACCGCGCGCGGCCAGACCGAAGACGTGGTGCGCGGCCAACCGTAGGCCCCAATGAATGCTCGCTGACTCATCGGCGGGCAACCGGACACTCGTTCATCCTTCTCCGAGGTGGAAAAAAAATCGCCATGAAAACCCCGTGGAATCAATAAAATACCGCTTTTCGAGTTTCATTTATTGTTAAACAATAACTTTTTATCTTTCAGAGATTGATTCTTGCTGCAATTCAGTTCTCATCAAACGCGATTGAGCCCCCTGGCTTGCGTGTCCGTGAAAAAACCAACCAACCACCAACCAACCATGACCACCGAATCCTATCCTCATCAGAAACGAGTCCGTATTATGGGCACAGCCCTCGCCATCATCTCCTCGCTGGCGCTGCTGGCCTCGGTCCTCACCCCCCTCGCTCTTTTCATGCTCCC
The DNA here is from genome assembly GCA_964628795.1 of uncultured Haloferula sp. GTDB lineage: Bacteria > Verrucomicrobiota > Verrucomicrobiia > Verrucomicrobiales > Akkermansiaceae > Haloferula. The sequence continues at coordinate 42,362 of CAZVMS010000050.1, forward strand.
TTCGTGGCTGCTCGGCTTCGACAGCAAGGAGGACCTGACCTACTTCGAACGCCTCGCAGGCGAAGGGGTGCCCGACCCTCAAACCGCCTCCGACGAGGAACTGCGGAGCCACTTCGAGACACGCTTTGCCACCGCCCAGCCGCACCTGCCCGAGGGCACCAGCCGGGAAACCTTCGCCAACACGATGACCTACTTCGTCAGGATGCAGGTGGGTGAGAGCCTCTTCCTGCCCGAGGAGGTCGCTCTAAAGGAGACCGTCGATCCCGCCTTTCCCGACTTCTCCCTGCTGCCAGGAGGCTTGACCGCCGACACGCCGATCCGCGAGCTGATCCTCAAGGACCGCGCTTTTTTCGAGGCGCACGCCGACCGCTACCGGCTGATGGTGATCCTCAGCGCCGCGTTCTTCGCGCTCGTGTCGCTCGTCGTCCTGAGGATGGCCCTCGCCTGGCGGCGGGAGGACCCCTTCGGACCGGGCACGATCCGCGGACTTCGCTGGCCGGGCTTCCTTTTTCTCGTCCAGTTCCTCGCCGAGTTCATCGCCACAGTGATCGTTCCTCATTCGGGCTTCAGCGAGCTGAGCATTCACAGCAGAATGTTCGACGACCTCAGCTCCGGAACCGGAGCGAGCCTGACCTGCGCGATCGTGTTCCTGACCCTCAGTTGGGTGCTCGAATACGGCCGGAAGATGAAGGAAGAACAGGCGCTGACGATCTGAGGGAAGCACCATCCAATCCTACAAGAACCAAACCGAATTCAGCCATGCCACTCGTCATCACACTCGATGTCATGCTCGCCCGGCGGAAGATGAAGCTCAATGACCTCGCGGAGGCCGTTGGCATCACCCCGCAGAATCTTTCCGTCCTCAAGACCGGAAGAGCCAAGGCGATCCGATTCTCCACCCTGGAGGCGATCTGCCACCACCTTGACTGCCAGCCCGGGGACATCCTCGAATACCACCCGTCGGACCCGCAGGAGTCCTCCCCCTGAGGGTGCCGATTGCCTTTCTTTTCGCATGCCTCGCCCTCGGAATTTGGGGCCACTGGATCGGCTATCTGCTGGCCCTCGGGGCACTTGGCTTCATTCCGCAGCATGTCGGAAGCCTCCGGGCGCAGATCGCCAGCATCAAGGAAATGTCGAGCGAGGTGGAATTGCAGCGGCATCTCGACAAGGAAACCCAGCGCCGGGGGTGGAAGTCCGCCGCCCGCCAGAAAATCACACGCGATCGGGAAATCGGGAGCGAGGCCGTGATCGAACACACGGCAGTCTCTGGCACGCGGAACGACCTGCAGACCCGCGAAATGGCTCGCAGGCTGGAGAGCGCGTTGCAGCAACTCAGCTTCGAGCACCGAAGCGTCATCGACTTGAGCGGTCTTGAAGGACTCTCGCCGGACGAGGTTGCACCAGCCTTGGGAATCCCGGTGGGCACGGTCCACTCGCGCCTTTCAAGGGCCCGGGCGAAGCTGAAAGAACTCGTGGAGGCCGAGGGAGCAGGCTTGCCGCGCTGGTCGCCAGCAAGTTGAAAATTCTCGGTCGGATTGCCAAGTCCGGCGGGTGTCATATTGTAGAAGACAGACATTTTAGCATGACGATCACCGCAGCGACACGGATCACCTCTTGGCTTATCTGGAAGGGCAGAATTTTCGGCGGACTACTCGCCCAATGCGGAACTGGCGAAGCTTGAAGCGATGAGTCCGCATCCGAGCAAAGACGAGTTCGCGCGTCGGCTTTCCGTGAAACACGACCAACTGCTCAAGGACCTGACCGAAGATCTCGAACTGGGCACCGCACAGATTGCCTCGGCGAAGCAGGTGCTGGACGCCCGCCTGAAGGCCTTCCGTGCCGCCCTCGAAACGGGCCCGCCGCAAGGCAGGGTATGCTTCTCAAGAACTACGTCACCGAAGCGCTGCAGGACAAGCTGGCCAAGCGACCAACTCATGCGGAGAAGCCGTGGATGAAATTCGCAGGGATCGCCGCCAACGCCCGGAGATGGTGGTGGAACTCAGGCGCATCGAGCAAATCGTAGACGAGAACTTCGAGCAGATCGCTGAGGAGGAGTGGAAATGATCGTCGATACGAACGGTCTTTCCGCCTGGTGGATCAATGAACCGTCCTTCATTCGGCACACCGAGCAGGCGGACCGCCTGTGTGTGCCGGTTCCGGCGCTGGCGGCGGAATGCCGCTTCGGCATTCTGAAATCCCGTTTCAAGGAAAAGATGACGGCTTGGTTGGATGACGCGCTTGCCACCACCACGATCCTCGCGGCTGACGAAACCACCACCCATTTGCCGCCGATGGCGGTGGCGTAGCCGGTGCCGCGCAGCAGGTTGGCGAAGGTGATCTGGGCGGGATCGAGAATGCCGAAGCGGAGATAGTTCCGGTTGTTGTGGATGCCGCTCATGATCTGCACCCGCGCGGAGGATGGTGGCCTGTTTCATGATGGTGATGGACCTGCTGGAGCGCGGACTTTAGTGGACCTGCTGGAGCGCGGACTTTAGTCCGCATGTGAGGATTGTGGTGGCGGGCGGATTGAAGTCCGCGCTCCGATCGCCTGCTCATGGCGCGCCCGGTTTCAGTGTGAACGATTTGACTGCCACGCCGTCTTGTGGGGCTTGGTCGCGCCAGAAGTGCAGGGTGTTGGTGCCTGCTTTCAATGACCCCGTGAAATCCCGATCCTGCCCGGCGTCGAAACCAATGAAAAAGAAAAATCGAGGATTGAGTGGCTTGCCGGGTTGAGGCTAAGGAAAAACGGTTTCAAGTGATCGATTCTGCAATCGGTGAGGTGTTTACGGTGCCTTCACTTTCGAGGGCTTCTTGAACTCCTCCAGCTTCGACAAACCCTTCTTCCTCTGCGCATGGGTGAGCGCGATTTTCACCTCGATCTCAGCCCGCTTCGAATCGTCAGCTTCGCATTCCAATTTCTTGATCAAGGTCTTCTCGTGCTTCTTGAGCTTCTTGATGACATGTTTGAGAAACTTCCTCTTCTCCTTGCGCTTGCGCTCATCAGAGTCCAAGAAAGCCCTCGTTCTTTCAGCCAGTTTACGGATGTTCATCGTTGGTGCCTCCCTTCTCATTGTTGGGTGTCCCCAGTGCTTCAGCGAGCTCTCTTTCGTCGAGCGAAACACTCTGCTCCGCCTCTCTCAGTGGTCGTTCAGCAGTTGAAAAGAGAACCCCTCCCATCTTTACCAGATTCTTGGTGACTTGATAGGCATATCGGCTGTCGTTCATCAGCGAGATCGTCACCGGTGCCGTGATCCGCTCGTCCCGAACCCATTGGTTCATCCGGATATTCAGGTCCCAGTCATACTGCTTCATCTGCCCTTTCAGTTCATCGAGCGACAGAATCGCCGTGGATTCGTGACCTTGCTTTCGGACTTCATCAAGCGCACGAAGGACGCCCGCGAGGTTTAACCTCAGCTTGTCATACTCGCTCCGAATTGCGAGTTCCTCGCTTCGAAGATAGCGCGACATATTTTTATGGAGATGCTTGGTATCCTTGATTGCCTCCACGATATCGCGCCCCGCTGCGCGTAGCGAAAACAATTCGTCGGATTGTTCCGGCGTCATATTTGACTGAGCCCGACTAATGAACTCAACGATTTCGCCATAGAGCCCTTTGACGTTCTCGTTGTAGTTCTCATCGACATCAAAGTGGATGGGACTCCTGATCTTGGAAACGACTTTCTCCAAGGGTTTGCCATTCAGGATTTCATCAAGCGGCAGCCCGAGACCGTTGGCAATGACCTCGGAGGCATTGTCGTAAAGATGAAGGGTCTCCTGCCGAACCGCCTGGATTGCGGTGTCCGGCAACTCGAATGCAGCGTCATGGAGGAAGTGAGGTTGCGCCGCGCTGCGCACACGGGGGCGCAGCAATCTTTCAAGCATCCGGACCATCGGTTTGAGGCAGGGCAGCATCAGGACGATCCCCAAGGCATTGAAGAGACTATGGAAGACCGCCAGCTTGAGCGTGTAGTCGTGTTTGCCGATTCCGAGCCAGATGCTGATCTGATCCACCGCTTCGGTGAGTCGATAAATCAACCCGATCGCAACGAGTGCCGTGACGAGGTTGAAAATGAGATGAGCACCAGCGAGGCGACGTCCATTCACATTGGAACCAATGGCTCCGATGATCGCTGAAATCGTTGTGCCGACGTTCGCACCGATTGCCAGTGCGAGGGCGTTTTCATAGGTCACCTGCTTCGCCGCCAGCGCGGTAATGATGAGGACGAGTGTTGCGTGGCTCGACTGCATCACCACGGTCGCAATCAGACCAATCAAAACAAAAAGGAACACGCCCGGATACCCACCAACGGCAAAGCGGCTCAGGTCAATCGTCTCCCTGAACGCATCAAAGCCCTCCTTCATGTAATGAATCCCGAGGAAGAGGAAGCCGAGTCCCGCCAAAATATATCCAGTGCCCTTGATCGTGCGGCCCTTTTGGAAAATCAGAATCACCCCAAAAACCAGCATCGGCATGGCATAGGCAGCAATGTCGACTTTCAGTCCGAAGGCCGCCAGCAGCCATGCTCCCGTGGTCGTTCCCAAGTTCGCCCCAAAGATGATGCCTACCCCCGCAGTGAGCGTGATCAGTCCTGCGGACAAAAAGGAAATCGCGATGATGGAAACCAGTGAGCTGGACTGCATCAAGGTCGTCGAAATGACACCAAAGCTCAGGCTTTTCCAGAGCTTGTTGGTGGTCTTCAGGAGCAGCCGCTCCAGCACTCCTCCGGTGAACGCCCGGAAGCCTTGTTCAAGCGAGAGCATCCCGAAGAGGAAGATCGAAACCCCGGCCGCGATCTCCTTAAAATCCGGACTCAGCCAGAAACCAAAGGCCAGGACCGACAAAATCGTGAGTAGCAGAAATTTCTTAAGCACTGTTGCCCTTTGTATAGGCTTTCATCATCAGGGCTTCAACCCCTCGATTTTTAGAACAATCGCAAGTGCTTCGTCCTCGCCAGATCGAGTCGCAATCGCCATCCTGCCAGCCATGCATCGCTTGTTTCTCATTCTCGCATTGATCCCATCGTTTCAACTCGTCGCTCAAGACGCTCCGACATCAGGAGAAAAGAGCGTCAAACCCGGCATCAACACCCGCTACCTCGACCCCGATCTCAAGGTCGACGAGTGGCTGAAACGATTTGAAGTCGAATCCCGCGAGATCTTCCACAGTCGGAACGAAATTCTGGAGGCCTGTGGAATCGAAGCGGGCATGACGGTCGCTGACATCGGTGCCGGAACCGGTCTCTACACCCGCCTTTTTTCAAACGCCGTCGGCGACAACGGCTGGGTCTACGCGGTCGACATCAACGGCCCTTTCCTCGAACACATCCAAGCACGTGCCGCCCAGGAAAAACAATGCAACATCACCACCGTGCTCTGCCCGCAGGACTCGGTTTCTCTACCGCCCGCATCCATCGATCTCGCCTTCATCTGCGATGTCTACCACCACTTCGAGTTTCCCAAGACGACCCTCGCCTCATTGCATAAAGCGCTGAAGCCAGGAGCTAGCATCATCCTCATCGATTTCATCCGCATCGAGGGTGTCTCGAACGAATGGACACTCAATCATGTTCGGGCCGGCGAGGAAGTCTTCCGCAAGGAAGTGGAGGACGCCGGGTTCCGCTTTGAGGCCAAACTTCAACTTGCCGGACTCAAGGATAACTACTGCCTCCGCTTCGTGAGGCCAAAGTAATTAGGGCGATCGTAAAACAGGACTTTAACCGGTCTATCATGGGTCGATTTCTTGCCCCGCAAGCTAAAGTTTTTAACCCGACTTTTTTTTGAGACAGCCAAAAAATCGATGCTCAGTTGGCGGCGTTGGAATGACTCCAACGAACCTACCCCAAAACAAACAACACCAACTGAATCATGAAACTGACCACAACCCTATTCGCTGTCGCCGCACTTTTGCTTCCCATCGCAGCCCATGCTGAGACACCAGCAAAGCCAACCCAAACGGTCGTTGAGATCGCGGTCGGAAACGAAGACTTCTCCACCCTCGTCGCAGCCGTGAAGGCAGCAGACCTTGTGGATGCTCTCTCAGCCGAGGGGCCATTCACCATCTTCGCGCCAACCAACGCGGCATTCGAAGCACTCCCTGAAGGCACCGTGGAATCCCTCCTCAAGCCTGAGAACAAGGAGAAGCTTCAGGCCATCCTCAAGTACCATGTTGTCGCCGGCAAAGTCATGGCGGCTGACGTCAGCGCAGGCGAAGTCGCCACTCTGAATGGTGCCAAAGCGACCATCACCGTCAAAGACGGCAAGGTAAAGATCGACAAGGCCAACGTGATCAAGACGGACATCGTTGGAACCAACGGCGTCATCCACGTCATCGACGCGGTGATCCTTCCGGCCGAATAATCCGACAAGATCATCCAAATGACACGAGCCGCGCCTTCACTGGTGCGGCTCGTTTATTTTCAACAGCGCTTAATCCCAAGGCAGCAAGCGGAGCAGTGAACTCAGATAGTCAGCATCAGCTCCGTTGGAGAAATCGAGATTCCCTCTTGAAACCGGAATGATGCTCTCACCGTAGAATCCTTCGGATGCCTCCGCCATTTGCGGAGCGGGCATGATGATCGAAGAAGTCGAGGTGCCGACACGACCGAGGTCGCCCGACATCGAACTGCCGCACGCGGAGACAAACAACGTGATGCCGACCGCAGCGAGAAACCGCGGTGAAGTACGAAATAAACTGGGTTGATGCTTCAGCCCTGATGGGAGCACGGAGCATGCAACCTCTTCAATGGAGGTTTGGGGGGACATGGGGGGGAGCGAGGAGGATTGGGATATTCCCAGCTGGGAACAGCATGAGCATCCATCGATGACCCGCCATTACGCGATCGCACGTAACACGTCTCTCAGGATTTCAGGCCTGCCTAACTCGGAACCACCCGGTAATACTCATGCGCGTCTGATGTGCCGGCAGAACTTCATGCCAATGATCACCGGCAAAGAACGCCACCAGCGTTCCCATCTGCGGATCGAGAATCTCCGCTGCCCCCTCCTTGTCCCCAGGTGTCGTCCAGATCTTCAACTGCCCTCCATGTTCCGACCTCCATCCATCGTTCAGATAAAGAATCACCGTCACCACCCGATCCATCGTTTCCCGATGTCGATCAAGGTGCGGCTTATAGAAAGCACCCGGCTGATAAACCGCGAAGTGGCCTTCAAAATCAAAGAGCCCGAGAAAAAGTCGCTGGTTGATTGCCAGACGAAGCTCTTCCAAACGCGCCATGTAGCGACTTTCCGCAGCACTCATCGATGCCAGCTCCAACCAGCGCACATGATCTCGCCGGATGTCCTCACGGATCATCTTGGCCGCACCCCTTCCAACACCCGCCTTTCGAAAATCCCCTTCTTCCCAAGCGGACATGCCATCGCGAGCGAGTTCAAGACCTTCCGCATGATCAAGAAAACCTGGCACACACACCCACCCTCGCCCATGCAAGCCCTCCACTACAACCGAAGAAAAACCCGAAACTATCGCGCTCAATCAAAGACAGCGGCGACGGTTGAGTCGCCCATGCCGAATACAGCAACGGACTAATCACGCCACCAACGAATACACAAGCGCTACCTTCCGCAATCCATTCAAATGCAGAAAACCTCTACCCAACCGCAGGATTTTGGTGAATCGATTCACCGCTCTTCCCCAGATGTTGGATGTCGAGGCGACGAAAGTTGTGCTCGCAACTTAACTTCCATGAATTTTTGACTACGGCGAGCTAAAGCCTGCTGGCACCCAGATCTGCGGATCCCTGAAGTCTTTTTTCGGAGCGATGACCGGGTCGTGTGGTTTGTGTATCCCGAGCGCCAAAAAGAAAGGCTTCTCATGCTTTTCCTCAAGGACCTTCAGGGCCGCGTTTGCATTAAGGCCGTCGGTATGCAGTTCATCACCGCCTTCGGTTGCCTGCCATTGGCACCAAACAAGACGTCCGTCGGTGAGATTGCGACCCTCGCCCTTTTTCTGGCCCTTCATGGGCCCTGCGTTTTCGGCCTGAGCAAAAGCCGGCATTCAGAAGCATGCGGCTAGTGCGAAACTGAAAACTCCTCGCGAAGGTTTGCGGAGGAATCTTCTTAACTTCTCCAACGAATATCCGGCATGTTTTTTCATAAATCAATGACTGGGTTCCCGGCCTTCAGTACGGCGACGACTCCATGACACCTCGCCGCCTCTCTGAATGTGTTTGCGAAGTCGATCAGTGAGTTCGTTCAATTTCGCCGGATTTGAACTGGCGAGATCCACGTTTTCCTCAGGATCCTTCTCAAGGTGATAGAGTTCCAGCGGACTGAAGGGATCGTTCTGCATGAGCTTCCAACCATCATGAATGATCGCTTCATAACTCTTTCCACCGTAGCGACGCCCGCCCTCGCGACGCACGAAATAGAGCTCCCTTGAATTCGCAAGCTCACCACCACGCAGGATAGGAACCAAACTCACGGCATCGATTCCTGAGGGTGTTTCCGCGCCTGCCAATTCGAGGAGGGTCGGAAAGATGTCGAAGACGAGACCTTGGTAGTCGCTCTGACTTCCGACAGGAATTTCTCCAGGCCAACGAACCGCGAAGGGCACTCGCAAGCCACCGTCGTAGTGTTCCTGCTTTCCTCCACGCCATGGATCGTTGTTCTGGGCGTATTGCAAGGCACCCCCATTGTCCGAGGTGAAAACCACGAGGGTATCCTGATCAAGGCCCGCGCTCTTAAGCGTTGTTAGGACCTTGCCAATGCATTCATCGAGGTGCTCGACAAAGGCCACGTTCATGGCCCGCTTTTTATCCAGCTGCGGCTGGCGCTGGCGCACTTTTTCAAGCCAGGCTTCCGGTGGTTCGATCGGGAAATGAGGTGCGTTGTAGGCGAGGTAGAGAAAGAAGGGTTTCAAATCTCCGCTCCGACCCTTCAGATAATCGCAAGCCCAAGCCGTGAACAACTCGGTCGCATGTCCCGACGGTTCGATGACTTCCTCGTTGAGCCGCATGGAGTTGTTCCCGTGCCGTCGGTGAGTGGTATAGCTGTCCATCATGTCACCCAGAAACCCATGGAAGTGATCGAAGCCACGTTCATTGGGTGTGTTGGGTGAGCCAAGCCCGAGGTGCCACTTTCCAATGATCGCGGTTTGATAGCCGGCGTTCCTCAACTCGTCGGCAAGCGTGGGAATTCCGGGGGCCAGGAAGCCCCACGAGTCGGCCGGACTGCTACGAATGACTCCCGGCACGCCCACCCGGTCCGCATAGCGACCTGTCAGCAATGCCGCACGGGAGGGCGAGCACACCGTACAGTTCGCCCGCATACCGCTAAACTGCATCCCTTCATGCGCAATCCGATCAATATGGGGAGTCAAGACCTCCGATGAACCGTGCATGGAGACATCACCGTAGCCAAGGTCATCGACGTAGATGATGACGAAATTGGGTGAGGACGATTCAGCATCAAGCTTTCCGCCGAGTAAAGTGATGAAAATCGGCAGCAATAAGCTGGTGACAGCCGGGGTGGAGAAGAGGGTGGTGGGTTTCATATTTTTGTCTGAAATCGTTCGATCACCGCTCGGAACCGATCATTCGCGCAGTTGCTCTGGCATGGAGAATCGCCGGGGTCGGACAGACCTGGCCATGGGGTGGGTCTCCAACGCAACCGTTTTCCGAAGCCCGATGTCGTAAACTCAAGGGTTCCAGCGCCTCAGGTAGGCGAAATTTCGCGATTTCCAAATCTAACAGCAAAAGTCGGGCCAGTGAAGGGTGTCTTAACGCAAACACCTACCAACCCAGAATCGCGCACTACCGAGCTCGACAAACCTTCACACAAACCTTGCCAGGCGAGAAAGGCACAATTTCAACCGTGTTATCGCCGGCCTTGAGCCACTTGCCAACATCGAGTTGGTGAGGCTTGCCGATGAAGCCACCAACCTCCTTGCCATTGATCCGCACCCGCGCGGCCTCCTCAGCACCAAGGTCTTCCATCACCAGCACCAAGCGCTGATGCGCTTGCTCATCAGCAAGCTCGAGAATCCCGCGATAACCAGAGCCACCTCGTTCTTCGGACTCGAGGTGAATCTCCTGCGCCTCTCTCAAAGCCGCTGAAGTGAGACGCGCGGGCAATTCACGCAACTCAGGATGGAACACCACCAAGACGCTCTCCATGGGCTCAAGCCGAAGGGTGATTTTAATCCGACTGCCCTCCCGCTTGAACGGCACGGAGGTCATCTCATTGCGCATCGGATCCCAAACTTCGGGATAACCACGCATGTCGTGGAATTGCAGCACCAAGTCGCGCGCTTCGCTGCCGTCTTCCTGATTGCATATCAGATAAACGTGACGCTCGTCCTTGACCCGATGCAGGACATGCAACCACTCACCCGGATCACCATGGCTGACTTCAACCACCGGCATCACCCCTGCATCCTGCCGCAGCACCTCCGCCAGCATCGTGGACGTCGGTCGCTCGGGTAGAAAGTAGGAACGTCCAGCACCGGTGGTCGTTTTACAAACCGCAGCACCCATCACGGGCGCATCACCCCAAATCTCTCGACACCAGTGTGCGACTCTAGCCGATGGCTCGCCTACGGATGCGGACTTTGATGGCAGGCGGCCATAAGCGATAACCACACCACCGGCATCCATGAACTGCTTCAACTTGGCCAAGACCGGCACCGGAATCACCTCGGTCGGTGGCACCACGAGCACTTGGTAGCGCTCGCCATGCAGTGCAAGACAGCGACCTCTCAGCTCGACCTTCGATTCCTCCGACGCAAAAGCTTCGAACGGCAGCCAGTCGACATCGTATTGGACATCCTGCAGCGCCGTCGTCAGTTGCTCCGGAGTCACGTAGTCACCGACACGACCAGCATTGCCGCTGAATAAGACCGCGATTGGACAAACGTGATGACCACCGGTCAGCATCAGACTCAGGCGACTGCTGTAGTCCGCCCAGATCTTGTAGAGTGGCCAACGCGGTTCTTGTCCATCGTTATAAAAATAGGGCGGGTAATCACGATCTTTGGGAGCCCTCGGATTAAAAGAATGCGGAATCAGGAAATTGATCCCGCGCACCTGATGCTGATCAGTGAGCCACTTCATCACGGGGTAGCTCAGCTTCTGACCGTAGCCGCCGAAGATTTCACACATCGCGACATCATCACGCTTGCCATAAACATGCGAAATTGAACTTCCCAATTTAGGCGTCTGATAGATCGTCTCTGGTCGGCGACCGGGATACATCTGCTCCACCACCAGATCGATGCCACCCATGCTGCTGTATTTTTGCAAACGCATCATGTCACCCGCACAGTAACTTGGTCTCAGATAAAGGTTGTTGTGCTCCATGAAGTGGCCGATCGACTCTACCCCACGTTTCTCACACCACTCGGTCATCCCGCCATACATCACCCGCCCCCACGCCTCGGCTAATGCCTCCATATACTGGTAACGCGCAGCGATGCCATCATCCCCTGCGAGTTTCCCCGTGTAGGCCACATATGCCTTCTTCCAATCTACTCCCCACTCATGCAAAATCACCGGCACTTCGCTACCCCAGTCGCCGCATGTCTCAGGTTCGTCATAGAAAAAGCCACGGATGCTCTTGCCAAAGTCGGCTTGGAAACGATCATAATGCGGCTGGTAAACCGTCTTGAGAAACCAATCGGTGCAATCCCGACTGGCACCGTCGACACTCAGCTCACGGCCACCCACTTGTCCAAGCCCAGGTGCCTGCTGATGATGAAATCGAATCACCTGCCACTCCCCGTTAGGTGCCTTCCATGACAGTTTGCCCTTGTCGATGTAGGCTGCGAGATCGATCAGACTTTCCCCAATAACCTCGCCATCACGATTCACCAGGCCAGCCAGCGTTGCGATATAACGATCCCCGCTGTGTCCCTCAGACTGAAAATTCGCAGGCCCATAGACACGGGTCTTTTCTGCCACCAGCGTCTTCGCCGCATACTTCGGTGGCACCGTGCCGGCCACCGACTGGCTCGGCCACCAGCGCTCGTCAAAAATCCACATCTGCATGTTATTTACCTTCGCTTGATCGAGGCAAAATTCGAGATCGCGATACCAACCGGGCCCAAGCCAATCCTTATGCGGCCTCGACTCCGCAGTGAAGCAGCCATTGCCACCCTCCGCGATCTTGTCGACGTAGGATTGAAGCCGCTCTTTCGTCTCATCGCCGTGCAACCAGAACAGCGGCCCGGTCATGCGTCGGGCATCCATCGGCAAAGAACGAAATTCGGTTTCAACCTGCAGCCACGGATCCTCGGCAAGACAGGTGCTCCAAGAAGCCATCAAGAGCAATGCCCATAGCAACATTCTGGATCTGAGCAAATTCATCGAAGCCTGCATGATCTGAATACTACGTATTCAAAGATGCGCGGACCGCGCCGATCACCTCAAAACCCGCGCGTATCTTCAGAATGAAATCTCACCCATCCACCAACTCGGCAAACACCATCACGCCACCGGTCGTCTGAAGCGTGCTGATCACCAGCACATCCTGAGTCGATCCGATCTTTTGCACGGCATGATTCACCACAATCATCGTGCCATCTGCAAGATAGCCGACCGCCTGATGATCGTCCTTGCCGGGGCGCACCAGCGGAAGTCGGAACTTTTCTCCAACCACCACAGAAGGACGCAAAGCATCGGAAAGATCATTCAAGTTCAGCACATCGACGCCACGAAGCTTGGCAACCTTACTGAGGTTTTCGTCGGAAGTCATCAAACGAGCCCCCAACAACTGCGTCGTTTGCAGAAGTCGGCCGTTCATCGTCTCATCCGGAGAAACACCACGAGCGTCTTCGATCGACACCTGCATGTCCTTGTCCTCACGCATTCTTTCCAACGCGCCAAGTCCGCGCTCCGCGCGTTGACGGTTGGCTTGTGACGGCGAGTTTGCCAGCACCTGAATCTCATCGAGCACGAAGCGCGGCACAATCAGGCGCCCGGAGAGGAATCCCGATCTCACGACCCCCGACACGCGACCGTCCATGATCGCCTCGGCATCGAGAACTACCGGCTGACCGGTGCTACTATCTTGCCGGAACCGCACGTAAGGAAGAATGAAGGCAAAGTCATCGCGCGAACTTCGCAAGGCAAGCACGGCACCGAGAAAACCGAAACTCGCGTAAAGAATCGAGCCGACCGCAAGGGTCACGGTCTCGGTGATATTTGCGGCAGCGCTGTCGCTATCGATATTTCCATTTAAAGCGGCAGCCAACACTTCGGACAAGCCAATCCGCGTGACCAGAAAGGCGCAGAACAGTCCCACCAAGAGCCCGAAGGTCGCGGTGGAAAACCCGCGCAAGGTGAAGCCCTCCATCAGTTTCTCCACGAAGATGAAAAAACCCGCCACCGCCAGACCACCGAGCAAACCGGCCCACATCGGGATCCCCCAAGTCTCGTTGCCGAGCAGATCAGTGTCCTTGGTGCTAAACGCCAGTGCCACCCCTGCGGCCTCACAGATCAGGAGGTAGAGCAGTCGAGCGATGTTAACGGAGGCCGGTGCGTTCATCTTCCGGTGGCGAGACTCCCCTTTCAGCCCTCCGATGTGCAAGCAAAACACTTGCCCGCGCCGAAACAGCCTTGGGCGGTTCTCTGGTGAATTGATTGATGGTGGTGGATTTTTGCCTTTGCTTTCGGCCCCACCTCTGACTCCTTTCGAGTCACCAAGAATCAAACCAAGACTATGGGTAAACTCCACGGAAACGTTCTAATCGCACAAGGAGGCGGCCCGACCGCCGTCATCAACCAATCGATCGTCGGCGTCGCGCTTGAAGCGCGCAAGTTCCCACAGGTCGGTCGGGTCTACGGCGCACGCCACGGAGTCGAGGGAATCCTCAAGGAAGACTTCCTCGATATGACCCAGGAAACCACCAACAATCTCGAACTCGTCGGAAACACTCCGAGCTCGGCGCTGGGCTCCACCCGCATGAAGCCCACCGAGGAGCAGTGCCGCCAGATGTTCAAGGTACTCCGTGCCCACGACATCCGCTACTTCTTCTTCGTCGGCGGAAACGACTCCGCCGACGGCTGCCGCATCGTCAACGACGAAGCGGAAAAGTGCGGCTACGAACTCCGCTGCATCCACGTCCCCAAGACCATCGACAACGACCTTCCCGGCAACGACCACACGCCGGGCTTCGGCTCCGCCGGTCGCTTTGTCGCCAGCGCTTTCGCCGGTGCCAACCTCGATAACCGCGCCCTCGCCGGCGTCTACATCGTCGTCGTCATGGGCCGCCACGCCGGCTTCCTCACCGCGACGTCCAGCCTTGCGAAAAAATATCCCGACGATGGTCCGCACCTCATCTACCTGCCTGAGCGCACCTTCTGCCCTGAGAAGTTTGCTCAGGACGTCAAGGACGTCTTCGAAAAATATGGCCGCTGCGTGATCGCGGTGAGCGAAGGCATCCACGACGAAAGCGGCGTGCCAATGGTGACCAAGCTCATGGACTCGGTCGAAAAGGACGACCACGGAAACGTACAACTTTCCGGCACCGGTGCCCTCGGCGACCTGCTTTCCAAGATCGTGAAGGATAAAACCGGAATCAAGCGGGTCCGCTCCGACACCTTTGGTTACGTTCAGCGCTCCTTCATGGGTTGCGTCTCGGATGTCGATCAGAACGAAGCCCGCGAAGTAGGAGAAAAGGCCGTTCACTTCGCCCTCTGGCACGACATGGACGGCTCCGTCTCCATCCAGCGCACCGGTAACTACTCGGTCGATTACTCACTTCAGCCGTTCGAAAACGTCGCCGCGCAAACGCGCACGATGGAAGATGAGTTCATCAATGCCGAAGGCAACAACGTCACCGACGCGTTCCTCACCTACGCCCGTCCGCTCGTCGGGTCTGGATTCCACCGCCCTCACCGCATGCGCGCTCCGAAGGTCGCCAAGATCCTCGGCTGGGGCGAAGAATAAATTGGTCTAACAAAAAGGGGAGGCGCACAAGCGTCTCCCCATTTTTTTTGTCGTAACCACCCTGCCTGATGCAAAATGCAAGGCCCGCCCTCAGACCCTACCGACATTCGGATGGAGGATGGAAGGTAAGCGGGGTAAATCCGCACCTCGCTGAAATCTGGTTTCCTGGCCGGTCCGGTTTCACGCTGGCTGGATGGCCAAGAAATCCATACCCAAGCCGTGGCGCGTCTCCGACGTGACCTTCGTCGAAATCGAGATCACCCAC
>CAZVMS010000051.1:0-14212 GCA_964628795.1 uncultured Haloferula sp.
TACTGCTCAACCAACTCGGCTTCACCCTGCCCCCTCAGCCCCCGCCCGAAATCAGAAATCCAAAGCCTGTGGTGTAGACCTTTTGCGAAAACGAATGAAATCTCAACGATTCCGACGCAAAAATCCATCTAACAGCGAAATTCGGGGTAGAGGCTTCTGCGGTATCCTCGGGACGGAAAGGAATCTCGAAGGAGGAGGCGAAGCAGGTTTTGGAGAAGGGAGGGCAGCTGAGTCTTTCGGAGCTGCTGAGATGCCGGGTGCGGTATTTCAGCGATGGGGTGGCGATTGGGAGCCGGAGTTTTGTGGAAGGGGTGTTTGCGGGGAGAAGGGAGTATTTCGGAGAGAGGCGCAAGGATGGGGCGCGGAAGATCGGCGAGACGACTGCGGGTTTGTTCTCACTGCGTGCGCTGAGGGTGCGAGCGGTGGAGTAAGGGGAAGACCCTGAGGGGCAAGTGTGCAAAAATTGACAAAAAATGGCGTCGAACAATGATTCTTGCAATCAGGCCTCCGAAAAGCGGTGGCTCTAACAAGGCAAACAGCAGCGTAGTGAGCTTGGAGGCCTGAAGTATCAATGGGTTCAGGCGTATCGAGGACGGTCGGGATAGGGTGGATTCGGGCCTTTTGGAAACGCGTTTGAAGGCGGCTCCTCGCTCGACCTACCGGCTGAAGCTCTAGGATTTCATCGATCTGAAGGCGTATGGGGCAGGGTGATCAGCGGCTTGCACCATGCTAGGGCCATCAGCGAGTAGCCGGTGCCGTAGGGCTGGTGGTAGTCGTAGAGCGGGTAGTCCCACCAAGATCCGTCCTTCTCTTGGCGGAAAAGGATCACTTCAGCGAGCTTCTTCGCGTGGACGGCTTGGCTGTCTTTGGGGAGGAATTTTGCCGCTTCGGTGAAGTAGTAGATGCCGTAGAAATAGAAGTAGCCGGAGATTTGGAAGTGCGTTTCGTGCGGGACAGGGCGCTTGCGGCCGATGCTCAGGAAGCCTTCGCGCTCGATGAAACGATCCGCCCAGGTTTCGAGGACTTCGGTGGTCACTTTTTCCTCACCGAATGCCTTGAGCGCGGCGTTGCAGGCCTGACTCCGAGCAAGCGATCCTGCGGGCCGGTTGATCGGCACGCGTGGATAGAGAATGTGACTGTGCGAATAGACGTAGGAGAAGTCCGGAGTGCGCTGGCGCTCGATGCTGGCGAGCGAGCTCTTGACAACCTTTTCATCAAGTTCAACGCCCATCACCTCCCGCGCCTCATCCATCGCCAGAAGGACGGTAGCCGTAGTAAATGAAGTGGTGATGCCGGTCGGCTTCTTCGTGGTGAGATCATCGAAAAGATCGAGATAACCCCATCCTCCGTTGAGATCCTCGTAGCGACCTAACAACTCAACTTGCTGCTGGGCGAGGGCCTTCCATTCGGCCTTGGCGGCAGCATCGGTCTCATGCTTGTAAAGACGAGTCAGGGCTCGCAGTCCGTAGGCGTGGCCCCAGGCGTTGTAGGTGGTGGTCTGATCCGCGCGACGAAGCAGCGGAAGATTCTTCTTCATCCACGCGGCTCCTTTTGCAACGGCGGCGATGGCTTCAGGGCGGGTGTCGTTGCTATCGATGAGGCCTGAAAGCGCGAGCCCGGAAGCCCCGGCGCGGAAGGCATGGTGGGCACCGGGAATCGGCGCGTAAATATTCAGTCCCTTGGTGCGCGTGGGACCGCCCCATGAACCGTTCGGGTTCTGATGGGAAATGAGGAAGTCGACGCCATGACGAATCGAGGCGGCGACGGTCTCCGGGGTGACGTCTGCTTTGGGCCTCTCTTGAGCGAGAAGCGGCGAAACGAGCAGTGCGGCGATGAGGACGAGTCGCATCTTAGTCGGGGACGACGATGACCTGTCCGACTTCGAGACCGCCGAGGATTTCGATACGGTCCTTGCTGGCGCGACCACGCTCAACGGCACGTTGCTGGGTTTCGCCTTCGGCCATTTTCAAGGCGACGTTCCAGGTTCCATCAGCGGCTACTTTGAGGGCTTTGGCGGGGACGGAGATGGCGTCTTCCTTTTCGTAAACGACGGCGATGCACTCGGCACTGGCAGCGGGGCTGAGGACGAAGTCTTCCGGCCACTCGACGGTGACGGTGACGGGGTCTTTGCCGTCGATGCCAAGGGCACCGGGAGGATTTGAAATTTTGCCGGTGAGCTTGAGATCTTCCCGCCCTGGAATGCTGATGGAAACGGTGGACTCGTCCGACAGGACTCGTCCCATGTTAGGATCGATGCGGGCGCACAGTGGAAGCGCCGCACCGGCTGGGGAAATGCTGGCAACCACACGGTTGATTGGAAGCTTGCCGGTTTCGACGAGTACTTTCGCGAGCTCGCCGAGGGACCACTGACCGTCTTCTAGTGAGCCGTGGAAAAACACACCATCGATCGGTGCTTTGATTTCTAATAGCGCGCCATCCTGCTTAAGCCGATCAAGTGCGAGCTTCTCCCGCTCAAGAGCCACCCGTGTGCCTTGCAATTCCAGCTCGGCGGTTTTGAAGGAGCGCGGGATGTTGGCTTCGGCCTTTTCAAGTTCGATGGTGGCGGTGGTCGCGGCGTCTTCGAATGCTTGGAGGCGACGTGGCATACTACTCGTCTTGGCGCGCTCATTGCGGCGAATCGTTTCGGCGAGATCAAACTTGGCATCTTCTACGGAGCTGAGCTGCCGCTTGAGAATGATCTCTTCGGTCTCTTCGGTGAGGTCGTCCGCTTCGTACATCTGCTTGAGCTGCTTGAGCTCTTCGTTTTCGCCATCGAGGCGGAACTGGTATTTTTTCACGGTGTGCTCCAGATCGGCAAGTTCGGCCGGTTGGGCGACTTCCTTGTAGTAATTCAAGTCGTCGTCTGCTTGGGCCTTGGCACGGCGTGCGGCTTCGAGCTTGAGGTCGGTCTCAGCCTTGAGCTTGGCAAAGTCGAGCTCGGCGGTGGCGAGGGCAAGCTGCCTCTGGGCGAAGCTGCGGCTGAGATCTTCGAGCTGCCGATCATAGGCTTCGCGTTCGAAGGAGATCAACACGTCGCCCTTTGCCACCTCGCTTCCATGATCGAGAATCGTCTCGATGGTGAAGTCAGTCCAGCTTTCCGGCTTCAGGGAAATGAGTGCAGGCTCGGTGGGGATCGCGCTGGCGGTGAATTGATGTTCGATGCGGAAGGGACCGCGCTCGATGGTGATTTCTCCGGCAAACAGCGGTGCCGTGAGGACGAGTGGAAGCAGGCGGATGGTCATAATTTTGTTGGAGGGAGTTATTGGTGGCCAACATAGTCGCCTTTGCGACCGAGCCAGAGGTGGTGAGTTTTCGGTCGCCGGGCGTTTGGAGTCGCTTCGATTTCGTGATACGCAATCTGAAATCCGGCGTTTTCAAGATTCCGCTCCATTTTTGGCACGCGCCGCGATGATGCAACGGCGAGTAGGCCGCCTTCTTGAAGTGAATCATAAGCGACGGAGAGCCAGCGGCGGTCTTCATAGAGCCCGCGGCCCTTCGCGAGGACCGGAGCCGTATCAGCGTGGACGAGGATGGCGTGAAGCGGTGAGTCGAGCGAGTTGAGGGCGGCGGTGTCCCAGCCTTTGACGTGAAAGACGCGCTTGTCGGTGGCGAAGGTGCCCGCGGGGTAGAACTCGCGGTGCCAGTCGGCAAGCTTCTCACTCGCTTCGCCGACGTAAAAGGTGGCGCGCTTTTGGGGAACTGCCTCGGCGAGGCCTTCGAGCAACTCACCAAGCGCAAGTCCGGTGACCCAGATACGTGGCTGGCGGACCGGGCGGAAGGGGGCGCAGGCGATGCGTGCGAGTTCGCGCTCGCTGATCCGTGTGGCAGGGCTCGCAATCTGCACGTTGTCGGAAAGGAGGAAGCGGCGCCCGTCATGTTCCTGCAGGGCGAGAACGGTACCGTCGGGCAGCGTGGTTTCGGCAATGGTAATAATTGGCTTCATGCTTTCTTGCAGGGCGCGCACGACTTAGTCGATATCCGGGAAGTTGTCCACTGAACCCGGAGGCGCTCACCTTACGCGAAAAACCCCGGCCACATCGGACGGGGTTCTTCTTTTGGTTTTTATGAGGAAGACGATGTTGCTGGCTCTTGGATCAGAGCCTGCCCGCTCATCGATCAGAGAGCGTTTTTGAGCGCGGCGGAAGCCTTGAAGCCCACTGACTTGGATGCGGCGATCTGCATGGCTTCTCCGGTCTTGGGGTTCCGACCCATGCGAGCAGCACGGTTTTTGACCTCAAAGGTTCCAAATCCGATGATGGCGACTTTCTGGTCAGGTCCCTTGATTCCAGCAACGATGGAATCAAGAACTGCGGTGAGTGCATCTTCGGCAGCGCGTTTGGTCGCATCTTTACCCATGGCACTCTGGACGGCTTCAACAAGTTCGGCTTTATTCATGGCGACCCGTTAAATGCGGTTCAAGACTGGCTTTAGCAAGTCAAAATAAAGTGCGGGATAGCCCGGAATTCCTTTGCTTTTAAAGGGAAATCCCGCTAGTGGGGCCTTTCTGAGTAAGCAGCTCCAGCCCCTTTTTCCGAGATGGATTCCGTTATCTCCAAGCTAGCCTCAGCCTCCACGGCGGACCTCGATCTGTCTGATCCGAGAATCCAGCGCGCTGCCACTGCCGTCTTGGGTGCGACAAATCCGGAGATCTTCAATGCCCCAGAGGAAATCGCCGAAATCTTAGAGAAATCAAGGGTTCGCGCCTACTTCTTGCCGGATGAGGATGATGCGATCCGGGTGCGGTATTCCCGATTTCTCGCGACTCGCAGCGTGCTGCTCACCACCCTTGCCGCGATGGAGTCCTTGGCAGGCGGGCGGGATTCCGAATGGAAGCGCCGCTTACCAGCCTTTGCCGTGGCCCTGGCCGCCACCTGCCAGATTGTGCGGGGATCGCGGGGCTGGATCGAGTTGGCTCTGAGCTCCCGACCACTGAGAAAAAAACTCGATGAGCCCGATGCCCGCCACGGTGTCCCCCGCAAAACCTTCGCGCGGCTCTACCGATCTGGGACCAATACCTCACGCAAACTCCATTTTCAGCACGCGGTCAGATTCTACCAGTCGCAGCGCACTGCGTTTGAGCCACTCAGGGACGACCCACTCCTCAGAGAACTTCTCGAGATGGTTGATCGAGAAGTTGTCGCCTTCGACCTCCGCTCGCGCCAGCTGTGGCTTGAAAGGCTGCGATATCGCGTCTTTTCCTTCCGGAGACGGCACCATTCCGCATGGAAAACGACCGTTTTTGAGCTTTTCCGCATCTCTGGCTGCCTGATTGCCGATCTGAGGCAACCCGGAGTCAAGGCACCCAACGAACCAAAGCGGGTCACTTCCGATCTGCGCGAGGCCGCCCTCGAATTGGCCCGACCCGGCGATGTCTTCGTCACCCGCCACGACGATGCCATGAGCAACCTTTTCCTCCCCGGATTCTGGCCGCACGTCGCCCTGCATCTGGGAAGTGAAGCCGCGCGTGCGGAGATCGGCCTCGTTTTTCCGCCACCGCATCAGACACAGTCCGCTGATCCGGTGCGATTTCTGGAGTCGAAAAAAGACGGTGTCCGGCTGCGCCACGCCGAGGAGACCTTGGCGGTCGATGCTTTCATCATCATCAGGCCGCCGCTTGAAACCGCCCAGATCAAGGAGGCGCTGGCCCGTGCAATGGGCCATCATGGGAAGCTTTACGACTTTGTTTTCGACTTCCGTTGTTCCGACCGCATCGCTTGCACGGAACTGGTCTATCGCGCCTATCATCGCTGTGGACCGCTGGAATTCTCGCTGCGGGAAGTCGGTGGGCGGATGGCGCTCCCCGCTGAGGAGTTGATCAATCAGGCGCTGGCCCAAGGCTTCAAAGTCGTCGCCAGTTGCAACATCGGATCCGGCGGCCTACTTCAAGGTCTCAAGGCTGAGCTTGCCCTCCACAGCACACGGGCGGGCTTCTAAGAAGCGATGCACCGAAAATAGGCAGTCTTTTCATCCATCTCGAGCAGGCTTGCTAATGCTAAGAAAACCAAAGGATTGCCGAGCTTGTGAAATTTTTCACAAATAGCCCTTGCGCCATTATAATTTCCTCTGATAGACCGCCCGCGCGCTGGCCACCTCAGCGCTTCTGGCATGTCACTTCGCCCGCTCCTTCTCATCATCTTCGCATGGCTCGGCAGCCTCGCGCCCGCGATGGCGGCGGCTGAGGGTCACGACCATCTTCCTCCCCATGCGGAGGAGTTGTTCAATATTGGACCCTTCGTCGTGACGAACTCGATGATCATGGTGTGGATGGTGGCCGCCTTGATCATTTTTGTTGCTCAGGCTGCGACTAAGAATCTCAAGCTGATCCCGAGCGGTCTGCAGAACTTTGCCGAATGGCTCGTCGAAGGGCTTTATACTTTCCTCGAAGGCATCCTTGGCTCCCACCTCGTCAAGCGCACCTTCTGGTTCTTTGGGACCATCTTCATTCTGATCCTCTTCACGAACTGGGCGGGTCTTGTTCCGGGTGTCGGCACGGTTGGTTTCTACCAGCCAGGCGGGTTTGACGGAGATACGCACGACACGTTCCGGCCGCTTCTTCGCGGTGGCAATGCGGACCTCAACATGACCGCAGCCATGGCCTTCCTCTTCGCGGGCATGTGGTTCTACTGGGCGATCAGCGAAAATGGCATCAAGGGCTTCCTTTCTCACATCTTCGCCCCCAAGGGAAAATTCAGCGGGATCATGTATGTCTTCATGATCGTCGTCTTCCTCTTCGTCGGCGTGCTTGAAGTGGTTTCGATCCTCTTCCGTCCGGTTGCCCTTTCCTTCCGTCTCTACGGTAACGTCTTCGCCGGTGAGAACATCTTGGAGAACATGATGTTCGTCGTCGGTGACAAGCAGTGGCTCGCTTGGCTGCCACCGATCCCCTTCTATTTCCTTGAGCTGCTCGTCGGCCTTATCCAAGCCCTCGTGTTTACCATGCTGACCGGCGTTTTCCTTAAGTTGATCTGCGATCACGATCACGACGACGAAGAGCACGCGCACTGACCCTTTCCCGGTCTGACCATGGCAAAGACTGTGGGGGCCGGAGAACCAACAACACCAAACGACTACTAATATGGAAATCATCAACCTCTTGGCTCAAGCCGAAGCAGCTGGCGTTACTGGCAGCATGCACATCGCATTTGCAGCGCTCGGCGCAGCAATCGGCATCGGTCTCCTCGGCATGAAGGCCGCCGAAGCAACCGGGCGCAACCCAGGTGCCGCAGGCGACATCCTCAAGCTCGCGATTATTCTCGCAGCGCTTATCGAAGGTATCGTCTTCTTCGCAATCTTCCTTGCGTGATCACCTTACGGCTCCGGGAGGATTTCTCCCGGAGCCACCCCTTTCCATTTCCCTTTCCTAGAACTTCCCGCTAATCGGTCATGATCTCTATCCTCAACTTCATCGCTGAAGCCGCACCCGCCGTCGATGCCGACGCTGGCGTCTTGGAAGATATTCAGACCACCTTCAAAATCTACTGGCCGCTCTTCCTCTCGCAGTGCGTCTCGTTCACCATCGTTGCCATCCTTCTCAAGAAGTTCGCCTTTGGTCCGATCCAAACGATGCTTGAGCAACGGAAGAATCGCATCGCAGAAGGCGAAGAAAAGCTAAAGCGCATCGAACGCCAGCTTGCCGAGTCCGAAACCACGACTGCCGCTGCGATCGCCAAGGCCAACGAAGAAGCCCAGCGCCTGATCACCGAAGCCAAGGAAAGCGCCGCCGCTCTCTCCGAAGCAAAGGCCCAGGAAGCCATCTCGACTGCCCAAGGCATCCTCGCCAAGGCCGAAGCCGCTGCCAAAGCCGAGCGCGCTCAAATCGCCGCCGAACTCAAGCAGGAATTCGGTCGCCTCGTCACCGCGACCACCGCCCAAGTCACCGGCAAGATTCTGACCGCAGACGACCAAAGCCGCATCAATTCCGAAGCGCTCGCCAAGGTCGAAGGTTAATCCATTTCAAAGCCCGCTGATTCACCATGAAGATCTCTAAAGTCGCCAACGCCACCGCACGCCGGATTTTCCGCATGTGCCAGACCGATGGTAAGCTCGACGAAGCGAGTCTTCTCAAGTGCATCCGCAAGGTGGCTGCCGACAAGCCGCGTGACTACCGCGGCATCCTTTCCGCGCTGAAACGCCTCGTGCGCCTCGAACTCGAGCGCCGCCACGTGGTCGTCGAAAGCGCTACCGATCTCGACACCGCCTCACGCGAGCGGGTGTCGGCAGGACTCGCCTCGAAATACGGCAGCGACCTGACCTACGAATATCGCGTGAATCCCGCACTTCTCGGTGGGCTCAAAGTCCGCGTCGGTAACGACGTCTTCGATGGCTCCGTGAAGGGCCGCCTCGATCGCCTCTCTCAAGCCTTTTAATCCCACCGATCAACTGATCAACCACTACTCGTCACTGATATGAGCACCATCCTTCAGGAACTCGAAAAGGAGATTTCCAACGTCGCCACCTCGGTGGAAAAAACCAACGTCGGCATCGTCCGCGAAGTGGGTGACGGCGTCGCCAAGGTCGAAGGCCTTTCCGACGTTGCCCTTAACGAAATGATCAGCTTCCCGAACGGAGTGACCGGCCTCGCGATGAACCTTGAAGAAGGTGAAGTCGGTGTCGTGCTTCTGGGCGATTACGCGAAGGTGACGGAAGGCGTTGAGTGCCAGGCCACCGGCAAGCTTCTCTCGATCCCCGTCGGCCGCAAGGTGCTCGGCCGCGTGGTCAACGCCCTCGGTCAACCGATCGACGGCAAGGGTGCTATCGAAGCCGCCGACCAGTATCCGATGGAGAAGATCGCTCCGGGCATCATCAAGCGGAAGTCCGTTTCGGTTCCCGTGCAGACCGGCATCATGTCGATCGATGCGATGATTCCAATCGGTCGTGGTCAGCGTGAGCTCATCATTGGTGACCGTGCGACTGGCAAGACGACGATCGCCGTCGACACCATCATTTCCCAAGCCAAGCAGAACAAGGCCGCTGAGCAGGGCAAGCTCCAGAACCACAAGCCACTCTACTGCATCTACGTCGCCATCGGCCAGAAGCTCTCGAACGTCGCTCGTATTGAGAAGACCCTCGAAGAAGCCGGTGCCATGGAATACACGACCATCGTTTCCGCCTCCGCTTCGGATGCCGCCGCGATGCAGTTCCTCGCTCCTTATGCGGGTTGCGCCATTGCCGAGTATCTCATGGATCAGGGCGAAGAGTGCCTCATCGTCTTCGATGACCTTTCCAAACACGCCGTTGCCTACCGCCAAGTGTCGCTGATTCTGAAGCGCCCATCTGGTCGCGAAGCCTATCCGGGTGACGTTTTCTACCTCCACTCCCGCCTGCTTGAGCGTTCCGCACGTCTCTCCGAGCAAGCCGGTGGTGGTTCGCTGACCGCGCTGCCGATCATTGAAACGCAGGCCGGTGACGTTTCGGCCTACATTCCGACTAACGTGATTTCCATCACCGACGGTCAGATCTACCTCGAAACCGACCTCTTCTACCAAGGCATCCGTCCTGCGATTTCCGTCGGTCTCTCGGTCTCCCGTGTGGGCTCCGCCGCACAGACCAAGACGATCAAATCCGTTGCCGGAACGACCAAGCTCGACCTCGCGCAGTTCCGCGAACTTCAGGCCTTCGCCCAGTTCGGTTCGGACCTCGATGCCGGCACCAAGGCCAAGCTCGATCGCGGTGCGCGCATCGTGGAACTCTTCAAGCAGAACCAGTACTCGCCGATCTCCATGGAGCTCGAGTGCGTTTACCTCTTCGCCATGCAGAACGGATTCTTCGACGACGTCGCCATCGACAAAGTCAAAGCCTGCCAGCTTGCGATGGGTGAGTTCTTCGAAACCCGCAAGACCGACCTTCTGGACAAGATCCGCAACGAAAAGCCGGACCTTAAGAAGAACACCGAGATGGTCGACGCCGTGAAACAGGCGATCAACGACTTCAAAGGTTCTTGGAAATAATCCTCTCTGATTCTGGACTCCTGATTCTCTGACTCATGGCTAACCTCCGCGACATCCGCCGACGCATCAAGTCGGTTAAGAACACCGCCCAAATCACGCGGGCGATGCAGCTTGTCGCTGCCGCCAAGATGAAGAAGGCGCAGGACCAAGCGCTTGCAGGTCGCGACTACGCCGACTTGCTCAACCAGGTCCTCGTCAACCTCAAGACCAACGTCGACGGAGAATCCCACGCGCTTCTCGAGAAGCGTGAAGGAGAGGCCAAGGAGCTCCTGCTCGTGATTTCTACCGACAAGGGTCTCTGCGGCGCGCTGAATACCAACCTCGGGAAAAAGATCCGTGCGACCAAGCCGGACGCTGACATTGTCACCGTCGGTCGCAAGCTCCGCGTGCAGCTTGGTAAGGCAGGTCGCCACATGGTGGCCGACTTCGAAGTGAAGGACCCGGTGCCGTTCGCCGAAGCACGCCCGATCGCTAAGCTTCTCACCCAGCTCTTCCTCGATGGGAAGTACGACAAGGTCAGCATTGCCTTCACCAACTTCGTATCGACTCTCAACCAGGTGCCGACCGTCATCCAGTTGCTGCCGATCAGCGCCGCTTCACTCGGTGAAAAGCAGGAATACGAAGGTGTCGGCGGGGACCGTATTAAAGAGACCGATCACGTTGCGGCTCTTTCCAAGGACTACCTCTTCGAGCCCAGCGCAGCTGGTGTGCTCGACACGCTTCTTCCCCTTTACGTCAACTTCCAGGTCTACCAGACCCTTGTTGAAAGCCGCGCCTCCGAGCACTCCGCACGGATGGTCGCCATGAAGGCCGCCACCGACAACGCGAAGAAGTTCATCAAGGAACTCACCCTTGAATACAACAAGCTTCGCCAAGCAGCGATTACCTCCGAACTTCTCGAAATCACGACGGCCATGAAGGCCATGGAATGATCCGCCCTTTTTCAAGACCTGAAAACCGAACACTGACCACTAGCAACTCTCTCCGATGAATAACCAAGGAACCATCGTCCAGGTCATCGGCGCCGTGATCGACGCCGACTTCTCGAAAGCTGACAAGCTTCCCGAGATCTACAACGCCCTCGAAGTCACCTACAACCTGAACGGTGTCGACACCAAGCTCGTGCTCGAAGTGCAGCAGCACCTCGGCGACGGTTGGGTGCGTGCTGTGTCCATGTCGACTTCCGACGGTTTGAAGCGTGGTCTCAGCCTCACCGATACCGGCAAGCCCATCGCGGTTCCCGTCGGCAAGCAGGTTCTCGGTCGCATCTTCAATGTGACGGGAGATCTAGTAGATGAGAACGTGCCGCTCGAGGATCCTAACCACCGTTCTCCGATTCACCGTCCAGCTCCATCGCTCACCGACCAGTCAGCAAGTGAGGAAATCCTTCCGACCGGGATCAAGGTCATCGACCTCATCTGCCCGCTCGTGAAGGGTGGTAAGGGCGGCCTCTTCGGTGGTGCCGGTGTGGGTAAGACCGTGGTCATCATGGAGCTCATCAACAACATCGCACTCGCCCACGGTGGTTTCTCCGTGTTCGCCGGTGTGGGTGAGCGGACCCGTGAAGGTAACGACCTTTACTGGGAAATGATCGAGTCCGGCGTGATCGCCACGGAAAAGGACGAGAAGGGTCATCCGAAACTCGACGAAAAGGGCAACCCTGTCCTCGCTCCCGGTTCGAAGGTGGCACTTTGCTACGGTCAGATGAACGAGCCTCCGGGCGCCCGTCTCCGCGTCGCGCTCTCCGCGCTGACCATGGCCGAATACTTCCGTGATGAGGAAGGCCAGGACGTGCTGCTCTTCGTCGACAACATCTTCCGTTTCTCACAGGCCGGTTCCGAGGTGTCCGCACTTCTCGGCCGCACGCCGTCCGCCGTGGGTTACCAGCCGACTCTTTCCGAAGAAATGGCCTCCCTTCAGGAGCGCATCACCTCGACCAACAAGGGATCGATCACCTCGATTCAGGCCGTTTACGTGCCTGCGGACGACCTTACCGACCCCGCTCCCGCCAACACCTTCGCTCACCTTGACGCGACGGTGGTGCTTGAGCGTTCGCTTGCCGAGCAGGCGCTCTTCCCAGCGGTTGACCCCCTTGCTTCGACCTCGAAGGCACTCGCCCCGGAAGTCGTCGGCGAAGAACACTACCGCGTCGCCCGTGGCGTGCAGATGGTGCTTCAGCGCTACAAGGACCTTCAGGACATCATCGCCATTCTCGGCATGGACGAGCTCTCCGATGAGGATAAGCTCAGCGTGTTCCGAGCGCGTAAGCTGCAACGCTTCCTCACTCAGCCATTCTTCGTGGCGGAAATCTTCACCAACGTTCCGGGCGCGCTCGTTTCGATGGAAGACACCGTCAAGGGCTTCGGCGAAATTCTCGATGGTAAGTGGGACGACGTGCCAGAAGGTAACTTCTACATGAAGTCCGGCATCGACAGCGTTTCGCGCGACTAATCGTTTTCCGCGTTTCAGTTTTCAGCATTTCCGCTTTTCCCATGTCTCTCCATCTCGCAATCGTCACCCCTGAGAAGAAGATCTTCTCGGACACCGTCGGCAACGTCTACCTACCAGGCGCCGATGGTGAAATCGGTGTGCTCGATGGTCACGCCGCCCTCGTCACGGCGCTTGCTCCCGGTGAGCTGCGTTATGAAAAGGACGGCCAGATCGTGACCCTTGCCGTCGGCAGTGGTTTCGCGGAAGTCACCCAGAAAAAAGTCAATGTCCTCACCGACATGGCCCTTGGTGAAGACCAGATTGACGAGTCGAAAGTGGAAGACGCCATGCAGCGTGCCGAAGAGCTCCTGAAGGGCATCAGCCACGATCATGACGCCGAAGAGGTCGCTCATCTGCAGGCGATCATCGCCAAGTCGCTCGCCCAGCTGAACCTCAAGCGCCGTCACCGGAACTAAGGCTCCGAACCAAATTTCCAAGCCCGCGTTTCCGAAAGGGAGCGCGGGTTTTTTGTTGGAGGTCGATCGAGGCCAAACGAGCAACTCGGACACCCGCGGCACTCATGCTTGTGTCCAATGACGAGCGTTCTATCTTGGGACTGTGCGTTTACCGAAATGGATGTGGCGAGCGATGCGCAGCAAGCGCGTCCATCGGTGTCTGGCGATCGCTCCTTTCGCTCTGATGTTGGGGATCGTCCTCCTTTTCTGGATCTGGAATTTGGTTGGAAGTAGGGCGGTGATCGCGACGAGTGAGGCGATCGCCGATGCGGGTTTCGCTAAGAGCTATTTCGAATACTGCAATCCTGAAATACCCGCAGATGAGGATGTCTTCGAGCATCCTGCGATGCTTGATGCCGATATCAGGAACCTCGCAGGACCTTATATCAGCGAAATGTCCCTGCCCGGATTGGCTCGTCGAGCACCGAAAACACAAATGGATTTGGCCGAACCCATGGGCGTTGCCGGATGGTTCGATCCACCTTTGCCCGGCGGTGGTGACGAGGTGGCGGGCGATGCATTGCTGCGACATTTCTCTCCCCAGATCATTCACTTGGAACAAGTGGCTGATGCGTTGAACCGGCCTCGGTCGAGTTGGGGAATTTCACCTGAGGAGAGCCGACCGATCAGCGATCGCCCCGACTTTTTTTCAATCGCTCGACTTCGAGGAGCTGCTGAATTTGCATCGAAGATTGCGGTGTTCGAGTTAGCGGTGGGAGAATCTAAGCGAGCTGCGGAGAAGGTCGGGATGATCCTTGATTTTGAAGAGCATTTGCTTGGATCTAATCCGACGGGACTGACGGTTTTGATCGCCAAGATCGGCATGGCGAATGCCAAAATGGTCGTTTGGGAAGGCATCATGCGGGAGGCATGGTTGGATGAAGATCTCCTGGAATTCGATCAACGCCTCGAAAAATTGGAGCCTCGGTTGGCGATCGTCGAAGCCCAGAAAGGTGCACTTGCTTTTCAGCGAAGCGAGATGCTCGAAGCACTTGAACGACCACGGAAGAGGGAGCAGCAGGATTTGTTAGAGGGTTGGGATGACGGGCGCGAAGCCATCTTCCGTCGTCTGCGTGGACTGGTATGGGAGTACGGTCCTCGGGGGCGCTGGGACAAGGCCAACGCGAGGACAGCCGAAATAATCTGGCAAGAGGGCATTCTCGACCAAGGGAGGCCGAGAACCCAGAAGTGTTCGGCATGATGGCTGCTGAAAATGCGGTGAAGTCGTGAAAAAGCCCGCGATTATATGGAGGGAGGACACGACACGCGGTTTTGACACAGTGGCTCCGGGCGGCGGCGTGGCATCAGGACACGCGTCGC
>CAZVMS010000052.1:0-11116 GCA_964628795.1 uncultured Haloferula sp.
AACGCCGAAGGTAACGTCTCGTCCTTGTTGACTCTGGCCGACCCAACACCCCTACACACGGGCATGAAATGGAACGCCGTTTCCCCCAAACCACTCCGTGAGCAGATCAATCTGCTGGCCCGCATGAAGCGAGAGCGGGACTGCGGACAAAAACCCCAACTTTCTACCACGGAAGCCGCCACCGTCTGGCTCACTCCCGCATTTGCCAAACTCGCAGCCCAAATGACCCAATAGCTCCACCACTTCCCGCCATGAAACATACGATTCACATCCTCGCCGCCGGCATACTCGGCATGTTCGCCGCCCATGCAGCCCTTCCCGTCGTTTCCAATGTCTCCTCCTCCCAGCGGGCGGGAACCAAATTCGTGGACATTACTTACGATGTGGCCGATGCCGATGGCGACGCCCTGAAAATCCGGGTGGAAATTTCTTCGGATGGCGGCGTCAACTATTCCGTTCCCGCTTTCACCCTGACCGGAGCCATTGGCGACGCTGTCACACCAGGCACGGGAAAAGTCATCACTTGGAATGCTGAGGCCGATTGGGACGGTGAATACTCCGATGAAATGCGCGTCAAGGTGATCGCCAGCGATGCCAAAGGACTTCCGGGGCTCGAGTGGGGAAACGAAGTCCCTGCAGGAGGTTTTCTCATGGGACAGGACGGCGGAGTAGAAGGCGGCGGGCCTTCCCAGCACGTCAACATTCCCTGGTCCTACTGGCTCTCGAAATACGAAATCACCAACGAACAGTATTGCGAATACCTCAACATCGCCACCTCAGCCGGAGAAGTCTACCGCTACGGCACGACCGAGATGCGGGCAGTGTCCGGAAAGTATCCGAATATTCCAGCGGAAGCCCTGCTAATTCGCCTTAGCGACAGCTACGACATTCGCTGGAGTGTTAGCAAGCTAGCTCCCATCACGGGCCGAGAAGACCGTCCGATATCCGTCACCTGGTATGGAGCTCTAGCATTCGCCCTGCACTACGGCTACGACCTGCCGACCACCGCCGAATGGGAAAAGGCGGCAAGAGGCCCTGATCACGACGATGAGAACGAGCATTTGGTGTATCCTTGGGGAAATTCCCTCAGTGGAGGTTACGCGAACTATATCAACAGCGGAGCCCCCTTTTCCGGTGAATTCGGAGCCAAAAGTCCCGTCGGCTATTTCAACGGGGGTCAGACACCTTTTGGGCCCGATACAGTCAATGACTACGGACTCTATGACCTGATCGGCAATGTCTCCGAATGGACACGAACTTCTCCAACTTCCATAGAAAGCTATCCACAGGAAGAAAGTCTGAGCTATTTGGCTAATCGCCATAGTAACGGAGACGGGCAACGAATCTGCCGTGGAGGTGACGCGGGGGCATACAGGGGCACACTTAGCCTCTACTATCAGCAAAATCAGAGCAAGGGCTACTTAAACGGCTTCCGCGTTATTCGCCGCGAGAACTGAAATCCTCCCACAGCGATCCACTCAGACTCTCCCATGAACCTGCTGTCACGGCTCTGTCTCCCAGCCATGCTCGCGAGTCCTCTCGCGTTAGCAGGCAGCCTTCCCTTCGCGGAATCCGGCGCGTTCACATTCGACTCCTACAAAGAGGTCACCGACACCGACAGCGACGGAATGCCGGACGCCTGGGAGACGCCCAACGGCCTCAACTGTCTCATCAACGATGCCGCCGGGAATCCCGACGGAGATCCATTCAGCAACATTCAGGAATACAACGCAGGCACCAATCCACAAGTCGCTGACAACGCCAGTGAGTCCGACGGACTCTCCTCCCAGTTCACCTACAATGGGGTCGATCTCGTTCCGGATGGCGATCGAGACGGCCTGCCCGATTGGTGGGAAACCCAATACGGCCTCAACGGCAGCGTGCCCAATGCGAACGAAGACCCTGACCACGACGGATTGAGTAACCTGGAAGAATTCAACGGCGGCTGGAATCCGATCGTTTTCGACAACGCCACCCAGCTCTGGGCCGAGAGCACCTTGAGCCTCACCGATACCGGAGCCTACCCGCTCGGTTTCTCAACCGACTCCGAGGGCGATGGCATGCCTGACTGGTGGGAGGTCCGTTATGGACTCAATCCATCCATTAACGACTCCGCAGGCAATCCAGATGGCGATGAACTCACCAATCTCCAGGAATACCAAGCCGGACGCATTCCCAATGTGCATGACCAATTCGGCGAAGGCTTCGATGCTTCCGGTGAATTCGTAGCGGATACCATCGGGCGCCAGCTTGACACCGATGGCGACCTGATGCCCGACGTCTGGGAAAGTGCCAACGGACTCAATCCTCTCATCAACGATGCCAACGCCGATCCCGACCACGACGGCTGGACCAACCTCCAAGAATACAACGCCGGAACCAATCCCCAAGTGGACGAATGGGCCGGTCCCGACCGTCTCGCATCCGGCTCCATGCTTCTTGACACCGGAGCCTATCCGCTCGGCTTCACCCACGATACCGACAGCGACGGTATGCCCGACTGGTGGGAAGAAAAATACGGACTCCTCCGTCTCATAAATGACGGGACTGCAAATCCGGATGGAGATTCTTACTCGAACGTCGAGGAATACCGGCGAGGTCTCCACCCAAAAAGGTCCGACTACATATTCGTGATCAATGGCGAAGGAGGCTTCTTCCTCCTGGATACGGGCGGAGAGTTCTTTGACGGAGACAGCGACGGCATGCCAAACTGGTGGGAGCGGAAATACGCTGGAAATCCGACCGCCATGACAGCCTTTGGCGATCTGGATCATGACGGCCAGAACAATCTGGACGAATACGTCGCCGGCCTCGACCCCTCTGATCCTTCATCGGTTTTCAAGATCGACTTCATGACAGTGGAGCCTGCTCCCAATGGTAAGATGACCATTAAATGGGCGTCATTACCGGGGAGGACCTACCACCTGCACGTTGGCACTACCCTCAGCGACTTGTCCGACCCTGCCCTCTTTTCGGTAATCGGCAACGGCTCCACCATCACCAGACAGATCGACAAGAACGGAAGAAAATCGATGTTCTGCCGGATCTCCGTCGAGTTGAGCGAATGAGGGGCTTCACACGGCGCTCCCTTTCCGACATTCATTCCAAAGTGAAAGGGATTTCTTTGCTTGCCCTGATACGCGCCGTCTTTGGCGTGATTGATGGCAAATGCATTATGAAACCTAGCTGTAACCTCCCGACCTGCATCTTTCCAATCACGAAGTAGCTTTGCCAAATGCTCGCCATTGTTCCACGATCTAAGAATGGGGTAGTAATTGAGCCGAATCTGCAAAGCGCCGGGCGGCTCACTCTTCCGCCGGGAGGTTTTTGGAGTAAATCCCAAGCATCCTGAAATAGCCCCAGTTCGGCAAAGTCCACCATCGGAAGCAATGGGCGAAGGTTTCAAAATCTTGGGCAGTGTTGGAAGGCATGCGCGTTCTTGGCCGTGACAGCTCCGAATTTGACTATCACTGGCTCGTCCCGAAAGACGGCAAGCAAAGTTTGGAGCCCCCCGAACTGCTCAGAGTAATGAATGCCCTTTTAGCTGACTTGCGCGCCGTCTGAGCGCACGCTGGCTGAGCTTGATTGATCCTCGCCCACTAGGATCCTCCCGTATTCCGCTTTCCTCGCTGCCGCCCTCCCGCTCTCGACATCATGCCGGAATCCGCGCAGGACGCGCAGGACGCGCAGAAGTGACTGCGGAGCTGAGGTAGTGCAGATTATCGCCCCGCTGATCGACCCCGCCAAGCTGGACACGCTGAACGGGAAGCGAGCTGCCAATCGCCGCTTGCGTCTCCTCTCCTACCACCTTGAAACCGCCCGCCGTGCTGGTGATGATTTCGCCGTCATCGTCGGTGATGCTCAAGCGGTGCTAGGCATGGCCGGGACACCGAGGAAGGGAGCCGTGAAGGTCGCGCTTGGGCGGAATCTTGATATTCTCGCCACGCTGAGATGCCTCGACGCTGCCGGGATGAGCCACCATCGTGCGCGAGGGGGGACTTTGCCCCAGCAAATTTGCTTCATCCTACCTCAGGTCTGCCCGCTCAAGCAGGGGATGACGAAATCGAAGATGCTGAATTCTTAGCACCTTTCACCACAGCTCTGTTTGCTCTGTGCAGGCGGGGCTTTCTTGTGGATGGGCGGGCACCGCAGGATTGGGCACACCCTCCAATCGAAAGGGCGAGCCTTGCGACTCGCCCCTCTTCGTAACCTATTGATTCTTAAAGATACTCAGGACAGGACTCGAACCTGCACAGCCGTAACGGCCACTAGATCCTTAGTCTAGCGCGTCTACCAATTCCGCCACCTGAGCTTTGTGTGGTTGGTGGGCGGGGATTTAGGGAGGGTTCCGGGACTTGGCAAGAGAATCTTTGAAGGAAATCGAATTCTTTCATTTGTGATCGAGACTTGCCAGATGGGAAAACCCTTGGAGCATGGGCGCGCTTGCTATGGAACCGATTCGCGCCGACACCGTTATCAAGAAGTTTGGAGCCGTCACGGCGCTCGATGGAGTGAGCGTGGAGGTGGATTCCGGTGAGCTGTTTTTTCTGCTCGGAGCATCGGGCTGTGGGAAGACGACCTTGCTCCGCTGCATCGCGGGTCTGGAAACGCCGACGTCCGGTCGGATCCTGTTCGGTGAAATGGAGGTCACCAACTTGCCGCCGCACAAGCGGGAAGCGGCGATGGTTTTCCAAAGCTACGCGCTGTGGCCGCATTTGAATGTGGAGCGGAATGTGGCCTTTGGTCTTGAGGAGCGGAAAGTTCCGAAGGCGGAAATCAAAAGACGGGTCGGCGAAGCGCTGGAACTCGTGCATCTCCAAGGCATGGGTGATCGGGGGATCGATCAGATGTCCGGCGGGCAGCAGCAGCGGGTGGCCTTGGCGCGGGCTCTGGTGGTTCGCCCGAAGTGCTTGTTGCTCGATGAACCGCTTTCAAACCTCGATGCGAAGTTGCGGATCGAGATGCGTCGTGAGATCAGGCGGATCGTGAAAGAGGGTGGTCTAACAGGGATTTACGTGACTCACGATCAGGAAGAGGCTTTGGCGATGGCGGACCGCATGGCGATCATGAATCGGGGGCGGATCGAGCAGCTTGGTCGCCCTGAGGAAGTTTACCGTGAGCCGCAGTCGTCGTATGTCGCGGGCTTCATTGGTGAAACCAATTTGATCAAAGGCCAGGTGGTTGAAGTGAGGGATGCTTACGTGATGGCCGAGACCCCGGTAGGGGCTTTGGTCGGACGGACGAGCGATCGTGAATGGACGCCGAAAGCTGGCGAGGAGGTGATTCTATCGGTGCGGCCGGAGGCCTGGAATATCGGGGGGACGGGCGGCGAAAACGGAATCGAAGGCCAGGTGATCGAGCGAAGTTATTTGGGTCAGTGCATTCAATACGTGATTGGTACCCCGGCGGGGAATCAGCATGTGGTGGAGCTGAATCCGCTACGGATTCATGAAGTCGGTGAGACCTCGGTGCGCCTGACGGCGAGGCATGCGGACGTCGTTGTTCTAAAAAACTGAGCCATGTTGAAGCGTGTTCTACCGGTCATCATTCTGTTAGTCATCGTGGTGGCGGCACCGCTGGTGCTGCGTCGGGATACAGAAGTGGGTGAAGCGGGTGACAGCCAGGATCGGCTGGTGATCATCACGCCTCACAATGATTCGATCCGCAATGAGTTCGGTGAGGCCTTTGCCGAGCACTGGAGGGAAAAGACGGGGCGTAGCATTTACATGGATTGGCGGGCACCGGGTGGGGGCGGTGATATTTTACGGATCATCGATGGCTCGTTTGCTGCGGCGGAGGCGCTTGGGAAGGAGGGCACGGACTTGGATGTGTTTTTCGGCGGGGGAACGAAGGATTTCATCAAGCAGGCCTCGCTCGGTCATTTGGCGAAGATCGAAGTCTTCGATACGCATCCTGAGTGGTTTGGAGAGGATAAGTTACCGGCGGGATTTTCGGGCGAGACCTATTATGATTCCGATCATCGCTGGGTGGGTGCCTGTGTTTCGCAGTTCGGCATCGTGTATAACCGTGATGTGATCAAGTGGATGAGAGTTTCTCCTCCGCAGGAGTGGGGCGATCTTGCGAATCCGCTTTATTTTGGAAAACTGGCGCTCGCGGATCCGACGAAAAGCAGCTCGGTGACGCAGGCCTTCGAGATGCTGGTGCAGGAGCAGATGCAGAAGGTGATCCGCGAGAAGGGGGATTCGCCTGAGTCACGTGCGGAAGGATGGGCGCTGGGGATGAACATGCTGCAGAAGTTTGCGGCGAATGCGCGCTACTTCACCGACTCCGCGAGCAAGATTCCGCATGATGTGGCGATGGGTGATGCGGCGGCGGGGACGTGCATTGATTTCTATGGACGCTCATTTGAAGATGCGGTGCGGGACCGATCAGGGCGGAGCCGGGTGCGCTGGGTTTCCCCGCAGGGGGGGACATCCTTGAATGTTGACTCGGTGGCGATTTTTCGTGGAGCGCCACAGATGGAAATCGCGCAGGAATTCGTGACCTTTCTTCTGAGCGAGAAAGGGCAGTTGTTATGGAATCGGAAGCCGGGTTCGCCGGGCGGACCGAAGTCGCGGGCATTGCGGCGTCTTCCGGTGAGGCGTGATATGTACACGGCGAAACTGATGGAGGATTTCACCGATGCCGAGGCGCTGCCTTACGAGCGGACCGGTCAGTTTGTCTATCAGCCGGAACTGACCGGGGCAGCCTTCAACACGCTGCGGGTGATCTTTCGCGCGATGTGCATGGACCCTCATGAGGAGATGAAAGAGGCGTGGAAAAAGTTAGCGGTCGAGGGTCATGGTGATTTGGCGGTCTTCCATGACGTCTCGGCTGTGAACTACGAGCGGGTGATGAATGAACTGGTGCCGCTGGTGAAGGGTGGTGATCCGATTGAATTGACGAGGACGATGAACGAGATTTCAAAGCAGTTCCGTGAGAACTATCAGCGGGCCGCCGAAGGGAAGGGGGGGCGGTCATGAAGCGGAGTCACGCGATTCTGGTGACGATCGGTGTCAGTCTTCTCTTTGCATTTTTCTTTGTCTACCCGGCGCTGTCGGTGGTGCAAGAAGCGTTCCAGAGTAAGGACGGGCTGACCTTGGACTTCGTGCGCGAGGTGTTTCGGAATCCGGTCTATGTCGAGGGCTTGAAGAATGCACTGATGCTGGGGATGGTTAGCACTTTGGCGACCTTCGTGATTGCCTTTCCTCTGGCGCTGATTTCGCACCGCTATGACTTCATGGGGAGGAAGGCGTTTGGAATTCTCATTTTGATTCCCTTGGTGCTGCCTCCATTTGTGGGAGCGATTGGGGTGGTGCATATCCTCGGGGTCACCGGATCACTTAATGCCTTGTTGATCGATTGGGGGTTGATGGAAACCACGAGTCGAATCGACTGGCTGGCGAATGGTCGCTTCTGGGGGATTGTGGCGATGAACGCGCTGCACCTTTATCCGATCCTTTACATGAACATCGCCGCGTCGCTGGCGAATCTTGATCCGGCGATGGAGCAGGCGGCGGAGAATCTTGGCTGTTCGCCGCATCGACGTTTGTTCCGGATTACTTTGCCGTTGGCGATGCCGGGGATTTTTGCGGGGGGATCGATTGTTTTCATCTGGTCCTTCACCGAACTCGGGGTACCGCTGGTTTTCAATTACAGTCGTGTCGCTCCGGTGCAGGTTTTTGATGGGATCAAGGACCTTGGTGGGAATCCGGTGCCTTATGCGCTGGTGGCGGTGATCTTGCTGATTTCAGCGTTGGTTTTCGGGGTGACGAAATTTGTTTTCGGTCGTGGCAAATCAGGAGCTCAGCCGAGGCCAAAAGGGCGGGATTCCGAGATCCAGCTGCACGGGTTAAAATCGCTTGGCGCGGCGATGGTTTTCACTTTTGTGTTCATCGTGGCTTCGATTCCCCATCTCGGGGTGGTGCTGCTTTCGCTTTCGGAAGACTGGTATGATACCGTCGCTCCGCTGCATTTGACCCTGAGCCATTTCGCTGAGGCGCTTGGTGATCCATTGGTCGTGCCGTCGATTGAGAATAGTCTTATTTATGCCTCCGTAGCGACGGCGATCTCGGTAGTCGTCGGACTGGCAATTGCCTGGGTGGTGGTGCGCAGTGACATCAAAGGCCGAAGTGTGCTGGATGCCTTGGTGATGTTGCCACTGGCGGTTCCAGGCTTGGTCCTCGCCTTCGGTTATCTGGCGCTTTCACGCGAAGGCCAGCCATTGAATTTCCTGATCGGTGCGGGGGGGAGTCCGGCGATGTTGCTGATTGTGGCTTATGCGGTAAGACGTTTGCCGTATGTCGTGCGTGCCGCGGTGGCGGGGCTTCAGCAAAGCAATCCTGCGATGGAGGAGGCGGCTCGGTCGCTCGGGGCGGGGCCTTGGAAAACCTTGTGGCGGATTTCGATTCCGCTGATCGGAGCGAATGTTGCTGCAGGTGCGATCCTTGCCTTTGCCTTTTCGATGCTGGAGGTCAGCGACAGTTTGATTCTGGCGCAGCAGGCGCAGCACTATCCGATTACCAAGGCGATTTATACCTTGCTGAGCACACTGGGGAATGGCCACGAGCTCGCTGCAGCGCTTGGTGTCTGGGCGATGGTTTTCCTTGGGATCGCGATTGCGGGTGCGGCGGGGATCGGCGGGAAGAAGGGTGGTTTGTTTAAGATGTGAGGCCCCATCACCGCCAGTTCTCCAGGCAAAGACCCTCGATCCTTGAAAAATCGCGTGTGTTGTTCGTCACCACGGTCCATCCATGTCGAAGTCCGGTCGCGCTAAAGTAGCTTTGTGATATGCAGGGGAAGCACCAAAATCATGTTGTTTCGCGTTTCAAGCGTACTAGCCGATGGGGTCAAATGATCATGCTTTTTGGTGCGGATTCGGCTCTTGTCACGGAGTCTCTGATCGTCACACTACATACCGATGAACGCCGCGCTCCTCAAACGCCTGTTCTCTGCAGTGCGAAATGGAACAGACAAGGATGTGGTCGCAGTTTGCGACCGGATCGTTGAGGCTGAACGTGGTTTGGGGCATTCGAAGTTGGCTGCCGACTTGGAAAAAACGCTGGAAGCCGCGAAGCGTCAACGGAAGGCCCAAGGAAACTCGGCAAGTAGCTCTTCTTTGCTGAGCGCTCTTCCATCAAACAAACGGGATTCGGCTCCGTTGATCCAAGTCATTGAACACGAGGCGCTGCGACACCACATGGTTCTCCCTCCGGAAGTCGAGGCGAGGTTCACCCGGATCGAGAAGGAGTTTGCAGCCCGCTCCCGGTTGGCAACCTATGGATTGAACGCCAGAAAGCGAATCTTGCTCTACGGCCCGCCTGGTTGTGGAAAGAGCTTGGGCGCCGAACGACTCGCGTGGGCGACCGGGCTTCCGCTTCACCGTGTGCGTTTTGATACGCTGATCTCATCGTTTTTCGGGGAAACGGCGACGAATCTCGGCAAGGTATTCGAGGCGGCGGAAAAGCAACCCTGTGCCTTGTTCCTCGATGAGTGCGATACGATTGCCCGATCCCGGGGAGACCGAAACGACGTTGGAGAGGTTTCCCGGGTGGTGAACATGCTTTTGCAGTTGCTGGAAGATTTCAAAGGAGATGGGTTGGTGATTGCCGCAACCAACTACTACGAGGCTCTCGACAAGGCCTTTTATCGTCGCTTTGACGAAGCGGTGGAGGTTCCCACGCCCGGCATTACCGAGATTGCCAGGCTGCTCAAGGCCACGCTTGCCGCGCTGAAAGTCGACCCCGCCGTGAATTTCGAGCAATTCGCCGGAAGTCTCGACGGCTTCAGCTTCAGTGAGGTCGAGAAAATCGCCCAGAATGCTGCCAAACACTGCATTCTGGAGAATCGAAAGATGGTCAACGAAGACGACCTGGTTAATGCCGCAACCGAGGTGCGACGACACAGTTAAAGACGATGCCGGCACCACAGTTCCCCCATGTCACGCTGATCGAAACGAATCGAGGCAGGGCGGTTTTGCCGCCTGGACCCAACTCGAACGCCGCGGTTCTTCGCAACAGGAACAATCGGACTCAGCACGCATCCGATCTCAAACAAAAATTCCAAGGCTTCTCCGCTAGCGCAAAGCAAAGTGTTGCAGCTCGGGAAGCGGCGAATCTTCCGGTCATCAGCGGTGGGGTGCCTTTTGTCCTCCAAATCCCTGACCAAGACGACCGAATCATGGATTTTGTCGCCCGGAAGCTGAAGCTCGAGATCGTGGCGGAGTATGATGACGGATTCCTGATCGTCTCCACCGAGGATCTCGACCTCCAGCATGTGCTTGATCTCGCAGATGATTTTGCCCGGGAAGCACACGGTTCCGGCAGCATGGCCAGTATTCTGGATGTGGACGGCGACCATGCCTCGGTCAATCGCATCCGGCGGATTCTTGGAGATGATTTGATGGCCCATTGGCCCTTTCCGGCAGCCCTGGATATGATCTTGGACGTGTCGATTGAGGTCGCTTCCTTCGATCCTCCGAGAAAACCTAAGGGTATCACTTCTCGGACTCGTGCGGAGGTCAAAGCTAAAAAGCTGGCCGAACATGCAGAGCTACTGAACGCATTCCAGCAGGAATGGGACGACAAGCGAATGGAGCGGGAGGCCGACCTCCAGCAACTCGTTAGCCACTATGGGGGTGAGATCCTTCAGATCACCGATGACTCCAGTGTTGAGTTTCCGGACAGCTTCGCAATGCGGATTCAGATGAGCGGCGCGGGTTTTGTCGATCTCATCACGATATTTCCAAACCTCTTTGAGGTTTGCGTGCCGGATGAGTTTAGTTGGCCGGTGGCGGCTGAAATCGGCGGAGATAGCGGCGATGACGATTTCGAACTACTTGCTCCGGCTCAGGAGGCACCCCGGCTGTGCGTGATCGATAGCGGCATGCAGGAAAACCATCGTTGGCTGGCGACAGCAATTGACGCTCCCCAGTCTCATTGTTTTCTGCCAAACCGAACTGACAACGATGTTGCTGACTAGACCCTATTCGAAAAGCCGCTGACCGACCGAAAACACGTCGCAGCCTGCGTATGAATCATTCATTGAAAATAAAATAAATACCTTGAAAAGGTGTGACGCAACATGTTGTAATTCAATAACTTAATTTCACTCAGCA
>CAZVMS010000053.1:0-10118 GCA_964628795.1 uncultured Haloferula sp.
TGGTATTTCTTGCTCACTCGAAATGTCCTTTCTCGGTTTGATGTTTGGTTTTGACAGACAACACCAAACCCTGATTTTCAGGGCATTTCGAGTTTTTTGTGGCCAACGGGCGCTTCAATCACGCTTCTTCAAGGACTAGTGCAGCCGCTTTGAGGGATTGAAGTAGCTCGAAACCCGATATCGTGGGGCCATGTAGTGTGTCTTGGAATACGGAATTTTCCGATGCTTCAAGAAACTCATCGATATCCCTCCGGCCCCATTCCATCGCGAGGGATGCCAGCCATGGTGTGGTCTTGCTGTGATCTTCGTCGCTTTGATACGCTGCGATCATTTCCAAGGTGAGTCGCTTGAGGTCATCGTCGCTGAGGGACTTGGCCCATGATTTTCGGTCCTGGCTTCCACTTTTGGATGAAAGCAGTTGGGCGATGGTGGCGTGGCGATTGGGGAGCTTGGTGCGGGTGAGGGTTGGGATGGGGGTTTTTGGGCGGTCGGGTTCGGGTTTGGTTGGTTTTCGCGTCAGGGCTAGGGTGATCGCACCGATGACCAGGAGGCTGGCGAGGAGGGCGGTGCGGGTGGGAGAGGACATGAGGTGAGTGGCTTCGTTTGGGTTATGGCGAATGAAGGCGGTGATGGCAAGGGGGCGGGGGCATCTGCAGTAGAAGTTTTTCAACCGCAGATGAACGGGATGAACGCAGATTGAAGAAAAGATTATGTTATCTCAGATGTCTGGGCTGGGTAATCCCCTTGGGATTCTCTCAGGAAATCAAAAATTCCATCCTCTTTATCTGCGTCCATCCCGTCCATCTGCGGTTAAATACCTCTTCAATCAGCGATTCGGATCGAAACGTAGATGCTCTGGTGGGGGCTTTCGTGCGGTGGCAAAGCCCCGAAAGTGGAGACGACACTGCTTTCGAGTGTGCTTTGGAGTGGTTGGTTTTTGAGGATTGGGGAACAACGAAAGCGCGCGAAATGAAGCGAAATTTCGAGAGCTTGGGGAATCTGGGTGTTGGAATGCGGGTGCAGGCTGCAGCAGTCCACGGGCGTGCGCGTTAGTCGGGGTTTCCGGGGTGCATGAGGTAGCCGAAGAGGTCGCGGGTTTGTTCGTCGCTCAGGGCATTGAGGAGGCCTTCGGGCATGAGGGAGGTTTCTAGGAGTTGGCGGGTTTTGATTT
This sequence comes from uncultured Haloferula sp., assembly GCA_964628795.1. Lineage (GTDB taxonomy): Bacteria > Verrucomicrobiota > Verrucomicrobiia > Verrucomicrobiales > Akkermansiaceae > Haloferula. The sequence goes on from CAZVMS010000053.1 coordinate 1,172, forward strand.
GGGCGCGCTCGATCGGCTCGCGGGTGGTCATGGTTTGGATGGTGAGCGTTTTGGGGGACTGCTCTTTGACGACTCCGGTGAGGATGCGGCCGTCTGTTAGGGTGAAGATTTCCATCCGGTAGTCGGGGGCGAGTTCGGCGGAGGGGTCGATGATGTTGTGGAGGAGGTAGTCGAGGTTGCTGCGGCCGCCGCCTGTTAGATCGGGGCCGATTTCGCCGCCTTGGCCGTGGAGTTTGTGGCAGACGGTGCAGTGGGTTTGGAAGATCTGGCTGCCGTTTGTTAGATTGGCTTGGGCGAGGGTTTCCGGGCTGAGCTTTTGGCGGGTGGCTTCGATGAGTTTGGTTTTGGCTTGGTCGGTGAGGCCGCTGGTTCCCCAGAGTTTGCGGAGTTTGGTGGAGAGTAGTTCGTCACCGAGGTTGTCGATCTGGCGGGCGTGGAAGGCGCTGAGGCGTTTGGCGGGGAGTTTGTTGGATTCGATTCTTTCTAACAGGACACGGGCGAAGCTGGGGCGGGAACAGAGGATGCTGAGGACCTTGTCCTGCTCGGTGGAGTGGAAGTTGCCGAGCTTGGCGAGGAGGGCTTGGGCGATTTTCGGGTCGTCGAAGGTGGCGAGGCCGGTGGCGGCGGTGGAGTTGAGCTGGGGGACGTCGAGGAGGGAGAGGAGGAATTTTTTGAGGTGGTTGGGATTGGCGCGGATGAGGGCGCGGAGGGCGGATTGGCGGGCGTCGAGGGGGGCTTGGGGGTCGCGGGCAAGGGTTTCGATTTCGGTGAGGCTGCGGCCGTTGCCGAAGAGGGTGTTGAGTTCGCGGAGGGCGTTGGCGAGGGGGATGCTTTTGGATTCGATTTTCTGGGAGAAGGCGGGCCAGGCGGGTGGGGGAGTGGCGGTGATCCAGCCGGCTAGGGCTTGTTGCATGCCGAGGATGATGTCGATGCGAGGGGCGGCGGGGGCACCGGGGCGGACTGAAGTCCGCGCTCCAATTGACGACCGCAGCAGCGCATTGATTGGGGCTGGGTTGGTGTCGAGGTCTTCGGTGAGGCGGCGGGCGATGAACTGGCGGAGCTTGGGCCAGCGGCAGGCGGCGAAGATCTCGACGAGGTGATCGGGGTGCGCGTCGGCGACGGGGATCAGGCCATACCAGACGAGCAAGGGGAGGTTGTGGTCCTCGGCGTCCTCGTCGTGGGAAACCAAGGCGATGGCGAGGTCCTTGCGGAGGTCGATGGGGAGACGCTGGAGGGTGGAGGCGAGTTGGAGGCGGACGCTGGGTGAACGGTCGGCGAGTTTGATGAACCACTTGAGCCGCTTGGTTGTCTGAGAGGTTGCGTTTGGTTTGTCCGTACGTCGTGAATCAATATTGTCGATTGGCCATGCGTCTACGAGCAGGCGAATTCCATGGTCTACATTCTTAGGATTGTCGTAGAGTGAGTCTGACCAGAGATTCGTCGTTTCGATGTCAATCAATCGGAGGTCTATAAAAGGTTGGCTAGAGTTAGAGTATGAAAAAAGGTGCTTCTGAAGTGCCACCAATTCGGACCATTCTCGTGACTCAAGCTCAAGAATTGCTGTTCGTGATTGCCAAGAGTTCGGGCTTCTTTGATAAGTGCCCAGTAGTTCTCCACTGTCGGTTTTTGACATGTCGTCTGTCCAACTACGACACTCCTCGTAGGTGATCATGTAGATCCTTCCGCTGGTGCGGTGGACGCCGGTGTTTTCGTGGCATTCGCCGGTGTCGGACCAGTCGAGGACGTAGACTTCGCCCCAAGGGCCTTGGGTGAGTTCGACACCTCGGAAGAAGGGGTCGGGGGTGATGAAGAGGTCTTCGCCGTGGCTGGCGACGAAGCCGGAGCCTTGGGGTTTGAGGATCTCCTGGTTGATGCGGCGGCCGTGGAGGTTGATGGTGAAAAGTTTGCCGCGGTACTCGGCGGGCCAGTTGGTGCCTTGGTAGATCATCATGCCGACATGGGCGTGGCCGCCGCCGAAGGAGTTGGCGACGCCGTCGCGGGATTGGTTCCAATTTCCGCTGGTGTCCCAATGCCAGTGGTCGGCGTGGCCGGCGATGGATTCGTAGATGCGTGGGTTGGCCGGGTTGGTGACTTTCCGCGCGAGGTGCATGCCGGGGACGACGTGGAAGAGGTGGTCGTTGACGGTGTTGATGATGAAAAGGTTGCCGTTTTCATCCCAGTCGTGGCCCCAGGGGTTGGTGGTGCCGGAGGCGATGACTTCGAAGGTGCCGCGGGTGCGGTGGTAGCGCCAGACGCCGCCGCGCAGAGGGATGCGCCCGGCGTCGGGGGTGCCGGGTTTGCCGACTTCGCCGGGGGCGGAGCCGCCGCAGCGGCCGTAGAGCCAGCCGTCGGGTCCGATGCGCAGGCCGTTGGCGAAGTTGTGGTGGTTGCCTTTCGGGACGGTGAAGCCGTCGAGGATGATTTGGGGCTCGGAGTCGGGGATGGCGTCGCGGTTTTCATCGGGGATGAAAAGGAGCTGCGGGGGGCACATGACCCAGAGGCCTTGCGGGGTCCATTCGAGGGAGGTGAGGTTGCTGAGGGTGTCGGTGAAGACCTGGCGCTCGTCGGCTTTGCCGTCGCCGGTGGTGTCTTTGAGGAGAATGACGCGGTCGCGGAGGTCCGCGCGCAGGGTGGTGCCGAGTCGTTCGTAGGTGAAGTTTTCGGCAATCCACATGCGGCCGCGGGTGTCCCATGAGCAGTCGATGGGGTTTTGGACGGTGGGCTCGGAGGCGAAGACACCGATTTTGAAGCCGGGGGGCATGGGGGTTTTGGCGGCGACTTCCTCGGCGGGCATGGGGGAGCCGGGCTGGGTTTCCGAGTTGGTGGGGGTGGGGAACTCGGTGGCGAGAGCTGTTAGAGGGAGTAGGAAGAGGAGGGCGCGCATGGTGTGGCTTGGGTTGATGGGTTTGGCGATGAGGCTGGAAGCCTCAGCCACTTTTGAGGGGATTGCGCCAGCGGAGGCCGGGGAAGCGGGCGAAGTCGGTGTCGCGACTTTGGAGTTCGGCTTGGTGCTCGATCGCGAGGGCGGCGAGATAGGCGTCGGTGGTGAGGTTGTCGGCGGTGCCGAGGTTTTCTAGGAGTCCGAGAAAGTGCTCGGAGAATTGTTTTCCCGGCTGGAGGAGGATGACGTTGGGCTGGGCGAGCCAGCTTCTGACGTTGGCAATGGCTTCTTCGACACGCATCGGTGTGGTGAAGACTTTCGGGTGGGTCATGATGCGGATGAATGCCGAGATGGCGACCCAGGAGAGACCGACGGGTTGGTTGCTGTTGAGCTGCTCTTCCCACCAGGCGGCGGCCTTGGGGTGGTTTTTGTCCGCGCTGTTGTAGGCGTAGATGAGGAGGTTGGCGTCGGGGATGATCATGAGTTGAGGCGACGTTCTTTTTCGAGGAAGGCATCGGCTTCGAGTTCGTCGTTGAGCTGGTTGAGTTTGTCGGGATCGACGCCGGGCTGGTAGGGGGAGTGGTGGGCTCGGATTTTGAAAGGCGGGCTTGGTTCTGCGGTGGTGAGGCCGAGGCCGATGCGGAGACGATCGTTGACGACTTGCTTCAGGGAGGTCTTTCCGGGGATGACTTCCTGACGGAGGCGCTCGGCGACGTCGGGGTCGAGCGTGAGGGTGGTTCTCATGATGGCATCATGCATCATGAGTTTTTGATGTCAATGCATCAGGGCCTTACCTTTTGATGTAGCGGAAGCCGGGGAGGGGGCGGACGAGGCGTTTCATTTCCAGCTTTAAGAGGGTGGCGCTGACGGTGGCGGGGGGGAGGCCGGTGAGGTCGATGAGGCGGTCGATGCCGGATTCGTCGCTGCCGAGGGCGGTGAGGATGGTTTGCTCGTCGAGGGCTAGGTCGGGGAGGTCGGTTTTTTCCTCGGGGGTGGCTGTTTTTTGAACCGGGCGGGGGACGCTGCTGAAGTTGAGGGAACCGAGGTCGTCGAGGAGCTCGGAGGCGTCGGTGAGGAGGGTGGCACCGTCGCGGATGAGACGGTTGCAGCCGGCGGAGCTGGGTTTGTCGATTTGGCCGGGGACGGCGTAGACGGGGCGGCCGTATTCGGTGGCGAGGTTGGCGGTGATCAGGGAGCCGGACCAGAGGGGGGATTCGGTGACGATGAGGGCTTTGCTCCAGGCGGCGACGATCCGGTTTCGCTGGGGGAAGGTTTTTTTGTCGGGGGCGGTGTGGAGGGGAAACTCGGAGACGACGGCGCCTTTGCCATCGGCGATCATTTCGGCGAGGGGGAGGTTCTCAGCGGGAAAGATTTTGGCGAGGCCGGAGCCGATCACGGCGATGGTGCGTCCGCCGGCGGCGATGGCGGCTTCGTGGGCGGTGGTATCGATGCCGCGGGCGAGGCCGGAGATGACGGTGAAGCCGGCGTGGGCGAGCTGGTAGGAGAGTTTTTTGCTACTATTCTTTCCGTAGATGGAACAACGGCGGGTGCCGACGATGCCGATGGCGTGGCGGTCGCGTTCCTGGATCTCGCCCCAGACGTAGAGGAGAAGGGGGCAGTCGTAGGATTCGCGGAGCTGGGGTGGGAAACAGGGGTCTTCGGGGAGGATGACGGAAAGGTTTCGCTCTTTGAGGTCGCGGAGTTCGGCGGCGGGGTCGGCGTGGGATTCCCAGTCTGTTAGAATGGCGGCGATTTCGGGGCCGATGCCATCGACGCGGATGAGCTGGTCCTTGCGGGCGGCGAGGGCTTGCTCGGGGGAGCCGAAGGCCTCGATGAGGCGACGGATGCGGACGGGGCCGAGTTTGGGGAGCTGGTTGAGGGCGAGGAGGTGTTCGAGCATGGGCAGAGCTGGGGTTATGGGGCGGACTAAAGTCCGCGCTCCAATTGCCATTGGGAGAGTTGTTCGGGGAAGGGGCAGTTTTGGCAGTCGGTGAGGTCTTCGAGGCAGAAGTCGTGGTAAATTTGGAGGAGGGCCTGGTGGTGGGCGGCTTTTTTGAGCCAGGGTTTGGCGGCATCTTCGGAGCCGAAGAGGCGGATGGCACAGCGGCGGACTTTTTCGTTTTTCGCACCGGCGGGGAGCTGCAAGTAGGACTCGAAGTCGAAGCGGGAGTCCTCGTGGATGGCGAGGGGGATGAGGTGGTTGGCGAGGAGTTCGGTGGCTTGGGATTTGCCGAAGAGGGCGATGGGGCGGGCGCTTTTGGCCGAGGAGAGGGTGTGGCGGTGGGTCCAGAAGTCGTCTGCTAGATCGGCGAGGAAAGCGGTGGTAGTTTTGGGCGAGAAGGGTCGGCCTAGGGCGCGTTTGCGGAAGGTGGGCCAGTTTCTAACAAGTGCGGCGAGGGCGGCGACGCGGCGGTGGGGATGGTTGGCGGGGCGCTGGCCGTGGAATTTCCAGGGGATGGGGTGGGAGGATTCCCAGGTGGCGCGGTGTTTCCACCAGGTGTCCCAGAGTTGGAGGAGGTGCTCGCGGGTGTCGGGCGGGGCTTTTTCGTGGAGCTCGGGGGAGAGGAAGCCGGCGGCACCGAAGAGCAGGGCTTCGATTTCTTCGGGGTTCTCTTTCAAGGCGTTGAGCGGCATGCGCTGAGCGAGGAGGCGCATGGCGAGGGTGTTGGCGCGGTAGCCGAGGGTTTCGGCGGCGGCGTGGTAGAGGGCGGCGTCGCGGCCGTGGGCGTCGGCGGTTTTGAGGAAACGGGCGGCTTTGAGGGCGGCGCGGTGTTCGGAGGATTGTTGGAGGAGCGAACGGAGGGCGGGTTCTGTTAGATTGGCGAGGGGCTGGACGCAGCGGCCGGGGCGGGCGATGGCAATTTCTCTAACAGGGAGCTGGAGGGCTTGGTGGATGAGGTGGGCGGGCATGCGGACGTGGGGGACTTCGCGATGCTCGGAGGTGCGGGTGAAGGTGGTGGTGCTGGGGGGGCGGAAGGTGACGTGGAGGATGGCTTCGTTGAAGTTGGGATCGCTGCCGTGGCCGTGGGTTTCCCAGTCGGAGGGTTCGAGGTCGAGTTCGAGGGCACCGGTGTGTTTATGTCCGTCGATCTCGATGGCGGTGTGGAGGAAGTCGGGGCCGGCGCTGCGGTTCCATTCGCCGAACTGGATGATTCTAACAGGTCGGCCGAGGTGGTCGGTGAAGTCGCGACCGAAGGCTCCGGCGAACCAGAGGGCCTGGAGTTCGAGTTCGCCGGGGAGGGGGATGGGTGGGGTTTCGGCGAGGTGGTTTTCGCCGGTGACTTGGGAGAGGAGTTGGGGGTAAGTCATGGCTTTTTCTGGGGCGAGCTAGGGGGTTGATGAAAATGGAAACGCCAAGACGCGAGGGGCGCGAAGTCTTTGAGGTTGGGTTGTGTTTCTGGGGTGGCCGGGCGGGACGCCCGGGCACACGGACTGGAGCGGGACGCTCCAGCCACGATTTCGCTATTTTTTTGGGGCGGCTGGTGGTGGTGGTGGTGGGTCGAGGATGTTGAGCCATTCGGCGGCGGCGGTGACTTCGGGGAGGTGGGCGTAGCGGAGTTTGGCGTCGCGGAGGGTTTGAATGGCGGCGGCTTTGCGGTTGCCTTTTCGGTCAAGGGCGGCGACGAGCATGTCCATGCGGAGTTTGTCGACGTTGCTGACGTAGAGGCCTTTGGCTTCTTGGAAGAGGACGGCGGCTTGGGCAGATTGCATGTTCTCGGTGAGGCTGAGTCCGAGGGCTTCGAGCATGACGCCGCTTTTCATGCGTTGGGCGGCAAGGCGGAGTTGTTTTTCGCGCTCGGCTGGGTCGCGTGCCCAGCGCATCTGGGCGATGCGGAGGGCGCGGTAGGCGTAGTCGGCGTCTTCTTTTTCCCCGCTGCCATCGAGGTGGAGGAAGGGGCGATAGAGGGGATCGCCGACGACGACATTGTGCCACGAGAGGGCGGGGGCGGACATGTAGGCGGCTTCGACGAGGGTGTATCCGGCGAGGAGGCGGCAGGTGAAGATATCGAAGTCGTGGGTGAGGTGGAGGAGGGGTTCATAGACGTTGCCGAGGGTGGCGGCGGCTCCTTTGTTCAGCAGGGGGGCGCACCAGTTTTGGGTGGGGTTGCGCAGGGTGGCGGCGCTGAAGGAGTGGAGGTGCACGGCGACGGCTCCGCGTTTGAATTTGAAGGCGGGGTTTTTAAAGGGGCCGTTGGCGTGCCAGTCGTACCAGCCGAAGTAGAGGGCGGTATCGGAGAGAGGATAGTTGGTGGGGAGGGTGGGGTCAAAGCGATCGACGAGGGTGGGGATGCCTTCTTCCATGAAAGAGGTGGCGGTGGCTTCTAGCCAGGCGTCTCCCATGGGGATTTTGTTCGCGATATCGATGACGGCCATGCCCCAAAGACCGGTTTTTTCCACGGCGATGGCGTCTTTGATCATGCGGTCGCAGATGGCAAAGGAGGGTCCATCGATACGGCCGACGAGGAAAATGGGAAGGCCTGCTTCTGAAAAGGCGATGTCCTTCTTGTAGTAGGGGTTGTTCGCTTGGCCCTTGGTGGGGTAGCCTTCGAGGCCGAGGAGGGTGAGCTCGGAGTCGACGGAAGCGCTGGCGTTTTCCATCCACTTCTGGGTGTCGGGGATGGGTGGAGCGTCTGCGGGCCGTGGGGGTGTGGTTTCGAGGACACGGCTCGGGATGCCGCGCATGCAGACGATGATCTGGATGCGGGTGAGCTGGAGCTGGAGCATGCCCTGCTCGTTGAGTCCGCGTTGCCACCACTGGCGGCGGTCGAATTCGGCGACGAGGGGCTTGCGGATGAGAAGGTCGTAGTCGGCGCGGGTGACTTCTTCCTTATCGGGGAGGTTGAGGCCGACGAGGTTGTCCTCCGGGATGCCGCGGGCGATGGCGTAGGATTTGGCGAGTTTCTCGGACTCGGGGATGGCGGTATTGTAAAGAACTGCGACGGACTGGACGATCGGATTTCGCGGGGCGGCGAATGCTAGCGGGGCGATCAGGAGAAATAGGAGGACTCGGAGCATGCCTTGAGTGAAGAGGGCATGAGGGGGCGCGGGAAGCGTGAAATCATGGTAAACGCAGACCGTCGTAGGCGACGCGGATGGTCGGCGGGAGGGTGGACTCGAGAGTGGCGTGCTCGTTGTCGTGGCCGAGGTGGGTGAGCCAGGCTTTGGCGGGGTCGATGCGGTCGATGGCGGCGAGGGCTTCGCTGACCGACATGTGGGTGGGATGGGCGGCGGGGCGGAGCGAGTCGATGATGAGGATGTCGACCTGGTGGATGCGGTCGAGGGTTTCCTGGGGGATGGATTTGACGTCGGGAATGTAGGCAGTGGGTGGGCTGCCGGGCTTTTCGAAGAGGAAGCCGTGGGTCTCGACGGCACCGTGGTTGACGGGGAGGGGGTTGATCTTCAGGTCGCCGTAGTGGATGGGGCCAGCGAACTCGATAGCGGCGGGTTTGACGTAGCCGCGGTAGGTGGTTTCCTCGGGAAAGGCCCAGCCGAACATGGTGCGGAGGATGGTGAGGGTTTCGGCATTTCCGTGCATCGGGAGCGGGGTGTCGCGGTGCCAGCAGAAGGCGCGGAGTTCATCGAAACCAGCGACGTGGTCGACGTGGCCGTGGGTGTAGAGGACGGCGTCGATGCGGGTGAGTTTTTCGCGGAGTGCTTGTTCGCGGAGGTCGGGGCCGGAGTCGATGAGCAGGTCGATTTCGCCGGCGCGGACGTGGATGGACGAGCGGGTGCGGGTGTTGCGTGGGTCGGTGGAGGTGCAGACGGGGCAATCGCAGCCGATGACCGGGACGCCGACGGAGGTGCCGGTGCCGAGGAAGGTGATTTCGAAGTCTGCGGGCATCTGGGGGGAGGATGGCGTTGTTTTTTGAAACGCCAAGACGCCAAGTTCGCAAAGTTTTTTTGAGGTGATGGGAAGATAAGGTCAGAGCTAGACCCTATTCGAAAAGCCGCTGACCGGCCGAAAACACGTCGCAGCCTGCGTATGAATCATTCATTGAAAATAAAATAAATACCTTGAAAAGGTGTGACTCAACATGTTGTAATTCAACAACTTAATATCACTCA
>CAZVMS010000054.1:0-8238 GCA_964628795.1 uncultured Haloferula sp.
GAGAGTTTCTTTTCGTCGATCTTGTCCTTGGCGCGGCCCACGAGCGAAGGAAACCAGAAATCAACTAACAGTACAAGTGACGTTTTTGTCACATTCAGAAATTCGTTTCAACAAGCAGCGAGCATGCCGAACACTACTGAGCTTCCAGCCTCTAAAATCCACCCAGTCCGCCAAGTCGTGTTAGGGCTGGGCCTGGCTTGAGGATGAAGGCTGCGCTGAGCATCTTTCGAGCGATGCAAGAATAGGTCAGGAGAGAAACTTGTCATATCGGTCGCTACAAGGCGATTGTGGTGCAAGGCGGTAGCGAAAGATATTTCAGGTGGCTGATTGACGATGGGTGTCTCAATCCCGTCCGCGCCGCCTGAGCCCTGTCAAGGGGGCCGCGTTCTCCCTGCATACACCCCATTGACACCAGGGCAAAAAAGTGGGGGCCGCGCACTCACGCGGCCCCCGGATCGTAATGAAAAGAAACTTTTGCTGGAGGTCTCCCTCGCAGATGGACGTAAGATGCACAGAATCGCCCAATGCGTCATGTCCCTATAAATGGGGGCATGGTCAACTTTCCTTAAGAATCAAGGGCTACAGCGCCATCGCGCCCCGAAAAAACTACGATAAATCGAGAAAACCCCTTCGAATGGCCTCACTCACCGCGGACGGGAGGTTGCGAACGTGCAATTTTTCGAAGCTCCGCTTGATGTAATCGGTCACCGTATACTGGCTGATCCCGAGGCTGTCGGCCACTTCCTGACGGGTCAGGCCTTTGGCTGAAAGCTGAAGGACTTCCCTCTCCCGATCCGACAGGGCTTCCCCCTCCGTGACCGGACTGATTTGGCGGAATGTCTGCAGGATCATGCCGGCAATCTTCGGGTCCAGCGGGGTTCCACCGGCCAGCACTTCTTCGAGGGTGGAGATGAGGCGTGTCGCACTCCCAGCCTTCACCAAGTAGCCGTGGGCACCTGCCGCCAAGGCCGCAAAGACCTTCGCCTTGTCCGTGAAGGCGGTGAGCACGAGGATTTGGACCAGCGGCAGTATTTCGCGGATATGACGAATACCTTCGATCCCACTCATGCCCGGAAGCCCGAGGTCGGAAAGCACCAAGTCGGTCTCTAGACCGCCGCGAAATTCTTCGAGGGCATCCTCCATGTTTGAGAACTCACCGACGCATTCATAGCGGCCACGTTGCTGGAGGACCATCGAGACCGACTCGCGGAAATCCGCGTGATCTTCAACAAGGACAATCCGCACCAGCTTCTGGTCTGCCTGCTCCACCCCTGTCGTTTCCTCAGCCACTTGTGGAAGCCTAGCTGATCGGAGCCGGTCAGCAACTCCAACCTGAACGGACGGGCGAAGAGGCTACTGACACAAAAAAATACCAAGCTCACGGAAGGTCACTTCTTCGGCCTCCGGCTCTTTTTGCGGGTGGCCAGCGGGATCTGTAAAGACAGTCGCGTCCCCTCACCCGATGCCGTCTGCACGTCCATGGTCGCCCCGAGCGCCTCCACCCGCTGCCGCAGTGCCCTCAGGGTCGATTTCCGGGCGAGCCGCTTTTCATCGATCCCGCATCCATTGTCTTCGATCATCAGACAGAAATACCCGACATTTTGCTCCACCTTGACCTTCACCTCGGTGGCCGATGCATGGCGGAGAATGTTGTGAAGCGCTTCGCGGAAGAACAGGAACAGGTGGCGGTTGTGCTCATCCGAAAGCTCACCCTGCCACGCCTCTTCGTTGGCGGCAAAATCCCACTTTAGGGGCTCCAACATGATGGAGCTCGTCTCGCGGAGGTGCTCCACCGTAGCGATCCGGTGATCACCGCCCGGACGAAGCAGCCAGACGATGTCGCGCACCGCACTCACCGTTTCCGCAGCGATGCGCTGGATTCGCTTGAGCTCATCCGAGGCACCCGAGCGCCCCTCGGCAAGGTCCGCAAACATCTGGATACTCCCCAAATTGCTCCCCACCTCGTCATGGAGGTCACCCGCAATGCGTTCCCGCACTTTGGCCAATTCGCGTTTTTCGCGCACGCGGTAGCGCAGCGGCAAAGCTACAAGGACAAAGGCTCCTCCCGCAGCCAGCAAAGCAAACACGGTCACTCCCACGCGCCGCCAATCGCTGACGATCTGATCGGCCTCCTTTTGCAATCGGTAGCGCTCGGTCTCCAGCACCAGCCGCTGATCGAGCCGCTTCAGCCACTCACGCCGGGAAACAAGTTTCCCTTCCGGACCAAAGCCGTCGCACAGACTCACGACACTCCAATGTCGCGACCCTGCCTCGACCACGCTCCCCATGCCGTCGGGTGAACGCACCGCTGCTCCCAATGCCACATTTTCGGCACCATTGAGCACTTGGATTTCGCTCAGCGCGAAAAACGCCGGGTAGGATTCGAACTCCTTCCAGAGTTGCATCGCGTCGATTCTAACGTAACGCCCCTTCACCTTCTCAAGCGGCAGGTAGAACGGATTGTGGCCCGGGTTTTCCAGCTTGCCGGTCTCAATCGAGACGCCAGCCTCATCCTCCCGGGGACTCCGCTGGTCCGATACCGTGACCTTGAATTGAGTCGGAAATCCAAAACCACTCGGAAGATCCGCCGTAGGTCGCTTCGCCGGGAAGAGCTTCACTCCATCAAACTCTCGGACTTCCCTCAGATCCAACTCTAACCACGCCGAATCCTTGGCACTCGCCCGTCCGTTGGAAATCCAGCCGACATTTCGATGCTCACCTTCAATGACTTCAGGTAACCCAAGCGGCGTTTGCCCATCGACCAGGAATTCCTTGCGCCAGCGCCACGGCGACGATGGCACCATTCCCGGACCCGCGACCACCGTGGCCTGAGGAGCGATATTACGATCTCCCTCGAAGACGAAAGCTTCGGCCCAAGCGTGGACATAACTGTCAGATACATCTGAATCCAGCGGCAAACTTCCTGCGGAAATCCTCATGCCTGATGCCGAGACCGGCTCGGGAAGCTCATAGACGAAGGGATGACCGGCTCGCACCGGGCTGGCCCAGAGCCCATCCTCCCTCGCGATCACGCCAAGCACACCGCCTTCGGCATCGAGCAACTCGATCGTGAATCCATCAGGCATGCCGAACTGAGGGTTCAGACCATTCAGCTCGTAGCGACGCGACGGAACCAACGCGACCATCTCCACCTGAGCCTCTGCAGCAAACTTCAGCTCGACCGCGTGGTCCCCTTCATTTTCCAGCGCCCCTTCCGAGTGCAGGCTGGCAAACCCGCCGGTCCCCCCTTGGTCATCGAGCGGCAAACTGGGAAGCATCGGAAGTTTCAACTCCACAGCCTCTAGCGCCGCTTCCACCTCGGCCAAGCGACCGGAGAAGGTATGAGCCAAGCGACGATCCCAGCCCACTTCCTGAGCGCGCACCGGCAGAGCCACGATCAACCCGGAAAACCAGATTAACACCAATTGAAACCTCATCTGCCCGAGATCCTACTCAACCCAGCCTACCAAGGTCAGGTGAATTCAGCGGCCTCCTCGCTTTCATCCTGCGGCTGCGAGGCCACCACCTGTGTCCCGCCGGCAATACCAAAGTCCGCGAACCTTCGTTTTCAGGGCCCCGTTTCAAGGCTTCAATGTTGATCTCACCAACCTGACGGTCGACGAAGCTGATGCCTTCCAAGTCGTCCAACTCTACCGCCAGCGTGCGGATGTCGAATGAAACGGAGCGACATGTTCGGTGACCAGCATCGAATGGAAAGCGTTCAATCACTGCAGCGGTCTGACCAGCTTTACGATTCCTTCTTCGATCATTGACTGCTTCAATCTCCCTCACAAGGAATCCCGTGTTGTCGCAGACCATGAAAGCCTCTTTTCTCGTAACTCTTCTCGCTTGCCACAGTGCCGTATTCTCGCAGGCCATCGATCTGTCGGGCGAATGGGAATTCGCGCTCGACCCGCAGGATTCCGGAATCCACGCCACTCCCGCAGGCTGGCGGTTTCCCGATAAAATCCAGCTCCCGGGGATGCTTACGGCTCAGGGTTTCGGCGAGAAGCCGTCGATGAAAACGAAGTGGACCGGCGATGGCTGGCGTTATCCGGAACTCTTCAAAGAGTGGCAGGCGGACGACAACTTCAAGTTTCCATTCTTCCTGCAGCCGCCGCTGCACTACCTCGGGCCAGCATGGTTCCGAAAGGAAATCGAAATCCCCCCGGATTGGTCCGGCAAGCACGCGCGGCTACACCTTGAGCGTGTCCATTGGCAGAGCATCGTGTGGGTCGATGGCGTGGAGAAGGGCAGATGCTCCTCGCTCGGCACTCCGCATGCATTCGATCTTGGTGCGCTTGCTCCCGGCAGGCACGTGCTTACCCTTCGCGTCGACAACCGCCTTGCTCCCGTCAATGTGGGGCCGCTCAGCCATAGCGTCACCGATCACACCCAGGGCAACTGGAACGGAGTCGTTGGAAGAATTGAGTTGTTGAAAGTCCCGCCGAACCGGATCACCGATCTGCAAGTTTATCCTTCGCAGGATGGCTCGGTTAGCATCTCTGTCGGCGGGAAATTGGATGCGCCCGCGGCAAAAGCAAGGGTCCGCATCGAGGTCTCACCAGTCGGTGGTACCGGAGAAATCCTCGTCTTGGAAGCCGAAGCGGTTTCACGCAAACCGGATGGCACCTTCAGGATCGAATGCAGCGGGAACGTTGGCAAACCCAAGCCCTGGAATGAATTTACGCCCTCGCTCTATGCGGCGCGGGCCAACTTGGAATGCAGTGCCGATGCCTCTGTGGACACCCAATCCGTCAAATTCGGGTTCCGCGAGCCAGGAAGACTCAACGGACGTCTCACGATCAACGGCACCCCCATCTATCTTCGCGGCACGCTGGAGTGTTGTATCTTCCCGCTGACCGGGCATCCGCCCACCGATGTGGAATCGTGGCGGCGCATCGTGAGGATCTGCAAGGCGCATGGATTGAATCACATCCGCTTCCATTCCTGGTGCCCACCGGAGGCGGCGTTCGAAGCGGCGGATGAACTCGGGTTTTACTATCAGGTGGAGGCGTCCGCGTGGGCGAACCAGGGAGCGCAGATCGGCAGCGACCGGCCGCTTGACGCATGGTTGGAGGACGAGTCGAAACGCATTCTGGCGAGTTATGGAAACCATCCATCGTTCCTGATGATGGCTTATGGCAACGAGCCGGATGGAAAGAACCATAAGGCGTGGCTCCAGCAGTGGGTGGCGCGCCGCAAGCAGGAGGACCCGCGGCGATTCTACACCACGGGTGCCGGATGGCCGGTCATGCCGGGCAGCGACTTCCACAGCACTGCCAATCCACGCATCCAGCGCTGGGGTGAGGGCAATCGATCGATCATCAACGGCCAGCCTCCACGCACGGATTTCAATTGGTCGGACCATGTAAAAAAACATGCCGACGCGCCGGTGGTGGCCCATGAGATCGGCCAGTGGTGTGTCTATCCGGATTTCGATGAGATCCCAAAATACTCGGGCTACTTCAAGCCGCACAACTTCGAGATATTTCAGGAAACCGCGCGGCGCAACGGCTTGCTGCCGCAGGCGAAGGACTTCCTGATGGCATCCGGAAAACTGCAGACGCTTGCTTACAAGCACGACATCGAAGCCGCGCTGCGCACGCCTGGATTCGGCGGCTTTCAGTTACTGGATCTCCACGATTTTCCAGGACAGGGGACTGCGCTGGTCGGGGTGCTAAACGCGTTCTGGGATTCCAAAGGCTATGTCACGCCCTCGGAATACGCACGTTTTTCCGGCCCGGTCGTGCCGCTGGCGGAGATGAAAAAGATGGTATGGGAAGCCCGCGAAACCTGGGAGGCGAAACTTCTGCTCTCCCACTTCGGACCCGCACCCTTGAACGGGCTTACTCCCACATGGACGCTCAGCGACGGCGAAACCGTCATCGCCGAGGGCCTGCTTCCCGCACGTGATCTCGCAGCCGGAGCACTTTACGAACTTGGATCCATCCAGGTTCCTCTTGACCAGGTAAAAGCACCGGCCCGTTTGACACTCACTGTGGGGGCCCGTGGCGAAGCGTTTTCCAATGACTGGAACCTATTTGTCTATCCATCGAAGACGGAGGTCATCCAACCCGAGAACGTCACCGTCACCCATTCGCTCGATGAAGCGCTCGCGGCCCTTGACCAGGGAGGCCGGGTGCTCTGGACACCACCGGCCGCCGCGATCGCCGACGATTCGGAGCGCCCGTTGATAGCGGGTTTCTCATCGATTTTCTGGAACACCGCGTGGACGAACTGGAATCCGCCCCACACGCTCGGAATCCTCTGCCATCCCCACCACCCCGCTTTGGCCGACTTCCCGACGGAGTTCCACTCCGACTGGCAGTGGTGGGAACTCCAGCAGGATGCACGGCCGTTCATTCTCACAAAACATCACGCTCTCCGGCCGGTCGTGCAGGTCATCGACGACTGGATGACCAACCGCAAACTTGGATACGTGTTCGAAGCCAAGCTCGGGCGGGGGAGTCTTCTCGCCTGCGCCTTCGACCTGGAATCCGATCCGGAAAACCGTCCAGTGGCACGGCAGATGCGCGCCTCCCTGCTAGCCTACATGACGGGTGATGGATTCGCTCCCTCGCTGGTCATGACGACCGCCGATCTCCGGGCCTTGGTGGAAAGCGAAGAATCTGGTGGGGCGAGGCCGCTGGTTGAATGAAAAAGCGGTGTTGGCGGGCCTGATCCGCAGCCGCACCGGAGTGTGCGATGCGTGGGTGGCGAATCGCCCGGCACTTTTGTCCCTCCTCAACCGCCTGCGCAGTAGTGCCTTGTGTCGCTCGAGAGTCAAAACCAACAATCCTCGCTGGATCGGAGCCTGGGTTCAGGGTTAGGAAGCGCCTACGCAGCTGATGATGGACGAAAAAATTTGGATTGGATCGCGAAACGTGCGCCGTCGATCGGTGAGGAAGATGGTTTTCAAAATCGTGGCTGGAGTAACCTGGTTGGTTCTGCTGAGCGGCGCGATCGGATTGGGCGGAAAGTTGTCCGAGTCTCGGAAGGAAGTCGAAGATCTCAGCGGTCGCTTAGCAATCGCGCAAGAGGAAGCCGCGGCCGGTAAGGGGCCGTTGGCAGACGCCCAAGCGAAGGCTCAGGTGGAGTTGGCGGCCCTGGAGGAAACCCTCGCCGCAATGAACGGGAAGATGGAGCTATTGCAGAAGCAGGCGACTCAGGAGCGGGAGAAAGTCCTCCGAGAAGCGGCCAATGAACTCGAGACACTCACCGCGGGCTTTGCGAAGGCCTTGAGCCGATTCGGGCTTTCACAAAAGGAACTCGAAACGCTTCTAGATGACCTACCCGCCAAGGACCGTCTCCGCCTACTTGAGCAAGTCACTGTGCCGAAGGTTGTTGATCCGGTGGCATTGGAGAAGCCTCGCACCACTGAAGCCGAGGTTCCACCTCCTACCAACGACGACCCTGAAGAAAAGCGTCCCTTAGTTCCCCAGCATGAGCCTACCGAAGGGCCGGGAGAAGTCGCCGCGGAAGATGAACCAGAGGGAGAGGCTGCCACCGAGGAGCCGATGAAGAAGGACGAGCCGAAACTCGTCACCTACACCGTCAAGCGCGGAGATAATTTGACCCGAATTGGGCGGAAATTCGATGTGGATGTGGCGCAGATGATCAAGTTGAACGGGATCGTTGACGCGAACAGGCTGGAGGTCGGACAGGTATTGAAGATTCCTCAGCATTGAGCAGCAGCTCGTCAACGCAGACGACTACCAACCCTTCGATCACAAGGGAGGCCCCATTTGAAGGCCCTCGCTCCATTCTCGCCTCCCTCGATCTGCTGATGAATAACCTAGCAGGCTCAGACATCCTGACCCGGGAGGAAAGGCGATGACCTCAGTGGGATGGATTTGAGGCGTAGATTGGTGCCGGGATAGTGGGTCTCAGTGGCGTTGAGTTCTTCGTAGAGGCGGACGACGATGGTGTCGTGGACGGGCTTGGCTTGGCCGTGGAGTTCGATGCGGAGTTCTCCTGAAACCAGATCGGGGCGCAGGTTGATGGACGTTTGAATGAGGCCGCGCACGAAGCTGCGGGCGTCGTCAAGACGGCGCAGGGATTCGTGGGCGAGATGCACGAGGACGGTCTCGCTGCACTAGCAGTCTGTCGGACTTTGGTGCGAGGCGGGATTTGAAGCTTCTCGGATTCCGAGCTTTCGGGCGGGGGAGCTTTCCGGAGGAGCGTTTTTTAATCCAAGATTGCTTCGAGGCTCTTCCGGAGCGCTGATCTGGCTTT